>CAZEBC010000039.1:0-12644 GCA_964510165.1 uncultured bacterium | reverse complement strand
CCGGTGGACGCGATGGTGATAATCCCGTGCAGCATGTCCACTCTCGCGGGGGTGGCGGCGGGGCTTGGAACGAACCTCATCCTTCGCGCCGCCGATGTGACGCTGAAGGAGCGGCGCCCGCTGATTCTCGTCCCGCGCGAGACGCCCATCGGAATCATCGCGCTTGAGAACATGCTTCGGGCGGCGAGGGCGGGCGCATGCATCCTTCCGGCGATGCCCGCGTTTTACAACGGGCCTCAGACCGTGGACGACATGGTCGGTTTTATTGTGGGCAAGGTATTGGATCAGTTGGGCATACCGCATAATTTATTCGAGCGTTGGAACGACAAAGCATGAAGAAGATAATCGAGCGAATCGCCGCCATTCTCGGGATGATAAAGTTTCCGCACACGGTGTTCGCGCTGCCGTTCGCGATCATGAGCGCGTTTCTGGCGGCGGGCGGGCTTCCGACCGGACGCCAGATATTCTGGATAGTGATGTGCATGGTCGGCGCGCGGAGCGCGGCCATGTCGTTCAACCGCATCGTTGACGCGCGCTATGATGCGATGAATCCGCGCACGGCGCAGAGGGAGATTCCGACCGGAAAGCTCACCATCGGGCAGACGGCCGCGTTCATGGCGGCGATGGCGGCACTGTTCCTGTTCTCCGCGTATCAACTCAACCGGCTGGCGTTCATGCTCTCGCCGGTCGCGCTCGCGATAATCCTCGGCTATTCCTACACCAAGCGGTTCACCGACTATTCGCACTTCGTGCTCGGGCTTTCGCTTGCTATCGCGCCGGTGGGCGCGTGGATCGCTGTCAGGGAAGAGTTCCACATCGTGCCCATCCTGCTCGGGCTGGCGGTGCTCCTTTGGACGGCGGGCTTCGACATAATTTACGCGTGCCAGGACATCGAGTTCGACAAACGGGTCGGGCTTTACTCGCTGCCGAAGCGGCTGGGGACGGCGCGCGCGCTGGCGCTGGCGGCGCTGCTGCATTGTGGAATGATTGTCATACTGATGGTCGTCTTCTTGACCGCTCATCTCGGCACGATATTCCTGGCAGGCATCGCCCTCGTGAGCCTGCTTCTCTTATATGAACATTCCATTGTCAAGCCGCACGACCTCTCGCGTGTCAACGCCGCGTTCTTCAACGTCAACGGCATGGTGAGCCTGCTTCTCATGGCGCTGACGATAGTGGACGTGGGGATAAGATAAGAACTCAGGCGAAAATCAATATCAAGGGCGAATTCTACCCGCTAGCCTATGCCTGGAGACGACCGGATCGAGTATCGCAAGACCGTAAACGCCTGGTGCATGTATGACTGGGCGAATTCGGCGTTTGCGACGACGATTCTGGCTGCGGTGTTCCCGATATACTACGGGACGGTGGCCGGCGCGACCCTGCCGGGAAACCGGGCGACTGTGTATTGGGGATACACCGCGTCGCTGGCGCTCTTCTCCGTCGCTGTGTGCGCGCCCATCCTCGGGGCGATCGCGGATTATTCGGGCGCGAAGAAAAAATTCCTCTTCGCGTTCGCCGCGCTCGGCGTCGTGTTCTCGAGTTTGCTGGTGACGGTGGGCCGAGGGGACTGGCTGACGGCCTCGCTTTTCTTCATCCTCGGCGACGTCGGGTTTGCGGGCAGCATCATCTTCTACGAGTCGCTCCTTCCTCACATAACCACTCCGAAGGATGTCGACCGGGTTTCCTCCAAGGGGTTCGCTGTCGGATACCTCGGCGGCGGGCTTCTGCTGGCGCTGAATCTCGCCTGGATTCAATATCCGAAATTCTTCTTCATGGCCGATGGCGAGATCGCCTCGCGGGTTTCTTTCCTGAGCGTGGGCATATGGTGGGCGGCGTTCTCGATCCCGCTGTTTCGCCGGGTGCCGGAGCCGCCCGCCGAGCGTTGGGTCGGCGAGATGTCGCCCGTGCGCGCGGGTTTTCGCAGGCTGCTCGCAACGTTTCGGCACATTCGCCAATACAAGGAACTAACCAAGTTCCTGATCGCTTTCTGGCTGTACAGCGACGGCATCGGCACAATCATCAAGATGGCGACGATTTACGGGAACGAAATCGGGATTGATCGGTCTTCTCTTATCGGCGCGCTGCTATTGGTGCAGTTCCTGGGGATTCCCTTCACCATGGCGTTCGCATCGGTGGCCAAATCGCTGGGAACGAAGCGCGCGATCTTCCTCGCGCTCGGGATATACTGCCTTGTCTCCATCGGCGGCTACTTCATGAGCAAGGCATGGCATTTCTGGGCGCTGGCGGTGGCGGTGGCGAGCGCGCAGGGCGGCGCGCAGGCGCTCAGCCGCTCGCTGTTCGGGCGGATGGTTCCCAAATCGAAATCGGCGGAGTTCTTCGGTTTCTACAGTGTGAGCAGCAAGTTTGCGGGCATCATCGGCCCGCTCGTCTTTGCCGTGGTCGGCCAACTGACCGGGACGAGCCGGCTGAGCATCGTGTCCTTAATCTTCTTTTTCGTCGTAGGCGGTCTGTTGCTTTCGCGCGTGGATGTCGAAGAGGGCGCCAGGGCGGCCGCTGCGAGAGATTCTCAAATTTCAGCATGACCCATTCACACGCAAAGGTCGTTCGGAAATTCAGACAAACCTTTCCTGAACGAACCCGCGTGTTCCTGGTTCGCGCGCCGGGCCGGGTCAATCTGATTGGCGAGCATACCGACTACAACGGCCTTCCCGTCCTGCCGATGGCGATTGACCGTGAGATCATGATTGCGGCGGCGCCGCGGTCGGACCATGCAATCGAAATCCGAAACTTTGACCCGCGCTTCAAGCCGCGCCGATTCGAGATATCGGAGCGGATCGAGTCGTTTGCGCCTGGCGATTGGGGCAACTATGCGAAGGCCGCGGCGCAGGCGCTCCAGCAATCTATTTCGGGGGATCTCAAGGGATTTGACGCGGTCGTATCCGGCGACATCCCGATTGCAAGCGGGCTTTCATCTTCGTCGGCACTCGTGGTGGCGTTCGCGCTGACGCTGCTCGAAGCGAACGGGAAAGAAATCGGGCGGAAGCCCCTGGCAGAACTGCTAGCCGAAGGCGAGCGCTACGTCGGCACGCGGGGCGGCGGGATGGACCAGGCCGTCTGCCTGATGGCGCGGCAAGGCTACGCGCTCAAGATTGACTTCTTTCCCCTGATGACCGAGCGTATCCCGATTCCCTCCGGTTACAGCTTCATCGTGTCGCACAGCATGGTTCCCGCTGCGAAGAGCGCGTCCGCCAGAGTCGCGTACAATCTTCGGGCCGCAGAATCACACATGGCGGCCGCGGCGCTGGCTCGACGGCTTACCTCCGCGAATTGCGTGATCGAGCGGCTCGGCGACTTTTCGAGGAAAGCCGGCCTTTCCGACGCGGACATTGATTCTCTTTTGGAAGGGACCTTCAAGAAGGAGACTTGCTCGCTTGACGAAGTCGCTGAGCTTCTGGGAGCAGGCGCGCAATTTGTCCACCGTGCTTTCCTTGGAGCATTCTCGGATGAGGAGGTTCGCTCGCTCCCCGGCTTCAAGCTCAGGCGCCGATGCAGGCATGTGTTTTCGGAGGGCCGTCGAGTTCAGCGAGCGGTCGACGCCCTGCGGGCAGGAGACATGTCCGAGTTTGGAGCGCTCATGTGTCAATCACACCGGAGTTGCTCGGCGGATTTCGAGGTGAGTTGTCCCGAGCTCGATGCGCTCACCGAGATCGCGATGGAATCGGGCGCCCTGGGTTCCAGACTGACAGGCGCCGGCTTCGGCGGCTGCGCGATCAGCCTTGTTGCGGATGAAGAGGCCGCAGCGTTCATCGAGTCGGTGGAAAGAAGGTACTACGCGCATTATCTTGGCAGGGGAGGCCTTTCGCCACAGCGGTCTCCGGAGCACATGTTCGTCTGCCGGTCATCTTCCGGCGCCGGAACGTTTCCGATTTGACCCGATTGCAGGCGCGCCACGACGGAACAGCATTTTCGAATCACCGTCAAGATAAGACACTTCTCCAAGTTTTCGATCGGCGGAAAAGCGAACCGGTAACCCTCCTCCCGCAACGCCTAGTCTCTCGCCCTCGACAAAAAATCCGATTTTTGATAGCATTTGACGATGGAGGGAATTTGCCGTGGATGTGGCGCGCGATAAATTTCTGGGGGCGATACTCGGATGCGCCGTGGGTGACGCCTTGGGGGCTCCGTACGAAGGTTCGCCGCCTCATTCCTACAGGGTTCCGCCAAGCGGCGTTCGGTTCGAGAAGATGCCCGGCTATCCACTCGGCCAGTACACAGACGACACGCTGCTCACGCTCGCGACGATACGCGCGATATGTCGAACCCGGAGCGTGGACGGCGCCGAGATGGCGAGGGAGTTCGTCCGGCTGTGGGAGACCCGCGAGATCGTGGGCGCGGGCTCGAGCACAACCGAAGCCGTGTACAACATGATGCATCGCGGCATGCGGTGGGATAAGGCCGGCACGCCTGAAGGCCGGGCAGGGAATGGCACGGCCATGCGCGCCTCTCCGATAGGGCTTTGGGACCATGCGCATCCGGAAGACATCGAGCGCGATGCCCGGACAGCGAGCGTCATAACCCATAAGGATTCGCGGTCAATCGCAGGCGCAATCACCGTCGCCACGGCCGTCCGGATGTGCCTGAATTCCTCTGAGTTCTCGCCGGGCGAGTTCCTGGAGGATATTGCGAAAACCGTGCGCGAGACGAGCGGGCTTTTCGCGGAGGCCATCGAGGACCTAATCGGCTGGATTCCGCTTGATCCCGCCGAGGCGCTTCCGTTGATCTATGCCTCGGGCGAGCCCGAGATGGGCCCGGCGCGGCCCGGCTGGGTGACTCCGTACGTCATCCCGACCGTCCTGTGCGCATTTTATTTCTTTTTGAGAAACAGGCGGAATTATACGGATGCTGTCGTTGGGGCAATAAATGCGGGAGGCGACACCGACACAGTCGCGGCGATTGCGGGCGCCATCAGCGGCGCGTTAAACGGGATCGGCGCGATTCCACGCGGATTAGTCGGGCAGTTGAAGGATTCGGCGGGAATCATTTCGCTGATCGAGCGATTTTATGAGGCGGCGGCATCACGAAGTTGACCGCCTTCAGATGACGCAGAGGGTTCAACTTGGAACACCATAATTCCATATCTCTCGGGGGCAGCGACTGGCGCCTCGGGTATAAGAAGATTTACGACGGCTCGGCGTCGGCAACCATCGCCGAAGTTGAGAAAATGACCGAATGGTTCAATGCGACTGTGCCCGGAAATGTGCGAGCCGACCTGATGGCGGCCAAGCGGCTGCCCGATCTGTTTGTGGGCAAGAATAACGAGGCTGGCGGATGGGTGAACGATTGCGTGTGGTGGTACGAGAAGAAATTCAAGCACCCCGGGAACAAGTTCAGCCGGTATTTCCTGGAGCTTCGCGGGATTGATTACATCAGTCAGGTTTACTTCAATGGGCGCAAGCTCGGCGAGAACGAGGGCATGTTCACTCGCCACCTGTATGACGTGACCTCGATGATGCGGGATGAAAACGTGTTGAACGTCAGGATTCTGGGTTCCTCGTTTCTTCCCAAGCCGCGGCGTAATTCATGGCGTCGGATGGCCGAGAAGATCGGCGCTCCCCTCCAGGACGGACAGGAGGTTTTCCCCGAGCGGACGGCGACGGTCAAGTGTCAAATGGGCTTCGGCTGGGACTTCGCGCCGGACATGCGGACGATGGGTGTCTGGGATGAGGTGAACCTGATTGGGTGCGGCTCGGCGCTCATCGGATATGTGTCGGCCCAGCCGAGCGTGTTCAGGGAACTGGATAGCGCAAAGCTCTCAGTCAGGCTCCACCTGAATTCCGCCGCCGCAGTTCAAGTGAATATCGTCGTCCAACTTCGCCCGGCCAACTTTGAGGGCAAGACTCAGAAATTCAGCTTCAACGCATTCGTGAAGAAGGGGATAGAGGCGCTGGAGAGGAACGTGATCATCGAGGAGCCTCGCCTCTGGAATCCGTGGGACCGTGGAGAGCCGAATCTCTACGAATTGACCATCGGCATTTTCGAAGGCGACAAGCTGAGTGATCGAGTGAGTTGTCTGATCGGGCTACGGGACGTGAAGTTGGCGCGCAATCCCGGGGCCTCTGGCAAGAGCGCCGATTGGACATTTACTATCAACGGAAATCCCGAATTCATCAGGGGCGCCAATTGGGTGCCGGCGGATTCGCTGCCGGGGCGTTTGCGCGAGGAGGATTACCGGGAGCTCATCAGGCTGGCCAAAGAAGCCCACATCAATATGTTTCGGGTGTGGGGCGGCGGTCTCCGGGAAAAGAGATATTTTTATGAGATGTGTTCGCGAGAGGGCATTCTAGTGTGGCAGGAATTCCCGTTCTCGTGCGTGTTTCTCGGGCGCCTGCCTTCGGACGAGGCATTCCTGAGGCTTGCCGAAAAAGAAGTGACCTCCATTGTCAAGTCCATCGCGAACTATCCGTGCGTTGCCGTGTACTGCGGCGGCAATGAGTTCAGTCCGAGCCGAAACTCCAAACTGCTGACCCGTGTCGCGCAAGCGGTCAGAAGCGCGGACGGCAGCCGTCCCTTCCTGCCGGCGTCGCCCGCCCGCGGGGACAGCCACAACTGGTTCGTCTGGCACGGCTTCGCTAACATCAATGAGTACCGAAACGATTTCTCTCAGTTCGCAAGCGAGTTCGGGCTCCAGGCGGCGCCCGCGGCGGAGTCGCTGAAGCGGTTCCTGAGCAAGCGCGAGGTGTGGCCGCCCGGCGAGGAATGGGAATATCACAAGGCTCAATTGAACAAACTGGAGCGGTACGTCGGCCCGGCGAGCGAGTTCAGCCTGGAACATTTCGTCGAGGCCACGCAGAAGATGCAGGCGTTTGCGCTTCAGACGGCCATCGAGCACTATCGGAGGCGCAAGCCCAATTGCAGCGGCGCAATGTTCTGGCAATTCAACGAGCCTTGGCCGGCGGTCAGTTGGAGCGTGATTGACTACTACAGAGTCCCGAAACTGGCGTATTGGAAGTTGAAGGACATTTATAACCCCGTCCTTATCAGCATTGTGTATGAACTCAGGAGATACGAGCCTGGCGAGGAAATACCCATCGAGGTTTGGATCGTTAACGACATGATGAATCCCCTTGAAGGCTGTATCCTGGACATCTACCTGAAGGACGGCGGCCAGCCTCTCATGAATCTCAGCTTCGACGTCGGCACGGTCCCGCCCGATTCGTCGCGGTCCTATTTCCAATTCAGCATTAAGCTTCCCAGACGCGAGACGTGGCTGCTCTGCGCCGATATGCGTTTGGGCGACAAGGTCATAAGCCATAACAGCTACGACCTGAACGTCTGGGACGCGGGCGAGGCGACCTGGTGGAACCGCACGTATGATCGGGCGGGAAAGCTGGTGTTGAAATGAAGAATCGCGGCGGTGTCCGCGGCCAACTCCTCATCCTCCTCGTTCTTACCATTCTGTTCTTCCACAAAGTGTTATTCGCGAGCACGCAGAAGATCATCGCGGGATATGACATCCTTGTCTATCACTACTATGCGCGGGCATTCACCCGCGCCTCGATGCTCAAGGGACTTCTGCCCAAGTGGAACCCATACGAGTACGCGGGCATGCCGTTCGCGGCTGATCCGGGAAACTGCGTGTTCTATCCGCTCAACAAGTTCTTCCTCGTGATGCCCATATCGAGCGCGATCGGGCTGAACATGGCGTTGCACGTGTTCATCGCGGGAACGGGGATGCTGCTGCTCGCGCGCGCGCTCGGGCTTAAGCACAGCGCGGGAGCGATAGCGGCGATCGCGTTCATGTTCAGCGGCTACTTCATTGACAGGATCGGGGCGGGCCACGAGATACTTGTCATGTGTTCGGCATATCTGCCGTGGATTTTCCTGTGCTGCGAAAAGGCGTCGCAGACGGCGAGGCCGGAATGGGCGCTTCTCGGCGGGATTGCAGTGGGCTTGCAGGTGCTGACGGGCGCGTCACAGCCGGTTTTGTACACGGGCATATTCCTGTTCGTCTATGCGGTCGTCAGGAATCTGCATAGAGAGCGCGGCTCGCGCGTACATCTGATGCTGCGGGACTTCGGCTATCTGGTGATTGTAGGAGCCGTGGGAGTCGGGCTTTCGGCGATTCAGATCATTCCTTCTGGTGAATTGGTTCTGCATAGCGTGCGCGCACAGACAAGCGTCGAATTCGTGGGGTCATACTCGTTTCCGCCTCGCAACTTCATCCATCTCCTTTTGCCATACGTGAATGTGGGAAAGGCGGTCAGCAATTGGGAATTCTCGTGTTATATGGGGGTGCTGCCGCTGGCTTTGGCGGTCGCCGCGCTGATTCCGTTTCGGGGCGGCGACAGGAGGGCATTCGCGGCGGTCGGAGCGGTCGCCCTGCTGATCATGCTCGGCATCTATACTCCCGTTTTCCCGCTCCTCTTGAAGGTTATACCCGGCCTGAAGCTGTTTAGGATTCACGCGCGGGCTGAAATCGGGCTGCTCCTGTCTCTTGCGATCCTTTCGGGCATGGGCTGGGAGGCGATTTTCGAGGCCGACCCTGAGCACAGTCGGGGAGTCAGGAAGAAGCTGGCGGCCGCGTGCGGCATCTTCGCGATAGTCGCAGGTGCTGTGGCAATCGGTTTCCGCATGGGAGAGATAGACCTCAGCTTCGATGTGCCCGCCCCGAGCGCGGTCTTCGGCTTCCTGGTGAATCAGGGCGGACCGATAACGTCGGTGTGGCATCCGCGGATGTTCCTCCCGCTTATCGCCATCTCGTTCAGCCTCGCGGCGGCGCTTCTGCTTGTCAGACGATGCGACAACCACATGAAGTACCTTCTTGCGGGATTGGTGGTGGTGGACCTGTTCGCGCTCGGGCTCGGCCGTATACGCATGGTGGACCTCGACTATGTGACGCAGGAAGACGGTTTGGTCCAGGCCGTAAAGAAGGATACAAGTGAGTATTTTAGGGTATGGTTTCCGCTGGATGTGTTTTTCGGAAGCGCCGCGAAATACTTCGAGATTTGTGACGTGAACGGACACAACGCGCTTGGACTCAGCATATTTGAGACATATCTCGAATCGCTCACCGGCGTCAGTCCCGTGCGACAGATGCCCTATTACAGGATGGACCCGCGCGTCTACCAGCAATACAATGCGCTGTTTGAGAACGTGCTCAACGTGAAATATTTCTGGCACAAGGGCGAAGGGGAGGAGCCGGTCCTATATCGGGCGGAATCGGTCTTTCCGCGCGTGTTCTTTGTTTCGGACTATCTTGTGAGGCCGCCCGAGGATTTTCTGACCATGACGATGGATTCGCGTTCGATGGTCATGCTGCATGAGCAGCCGCCGCTGGGCAGATACGGCCTCGCCGAGCCAGCCAAGGCGCGCGTGGTGATAGACTCCTACTCCAATGACGAGATCAGGCTCTCGGTCACCGCGCCGGGAGACGGCCTTGTGGTGTTGAGCGAAATACACTATCCCGGCTGGCGCGCGGAGGTGGATGGCGTCGAAACGAATATTCTCCGAGGCGACTATCTGCTGAGAGTTGTCCCGGTGAAGACAGGAGAGCACAAGGTCAGGGTGTATTTCGCGCCCACATCGCTTCTTCTTGGAAAGCTGATAACGGCGGGAACCGCGCTGGCCGTAGCCGGGGCTTTTCTGTACCTCCGGTCAACTCGCCGCCGGCCTGCTCCGACCGCGCAGGATAATCGTATCGAAAGCGCCGAGGACAAAACACAGCAGTAATCCGCCGAAGCTGACCACGGCCGCCCGCCTGAACGAGGCGGTGTCATAGATGAATTCGATTCTGTTCTCACCTTTGGAAACGGCCACCGCCCGCACGGTGCAATTGGCGCGAAGCAGTTCCCGCTCTTTGCCGTTCACGAAAACCCGCCATTTCGGATAATAGGCGTCGCACAGGACGACATGTCCGTCCGCAGGCGCATTGACTGAGAGCGTCACCGCATTCGGCGAATAATCGAGGATTTCCACGGGGTGCGCTGAAACGTGCTCAGATACCTCGCCGGACGAGTTTACCGCCGTGTCCATGGATTGGAATTTGAAGCCGGGCGGCATCGCCACCTCGAAGCCGGACACGCCCTTTGCCCCTGGATGCAGGGAACCCGGCCCCCCTGCATCAACCAGGATTGCGTACTTGCCCGGGTCAAACGTGTCCGATGCGAGGAGTTGGAGCGCGGACGCTTCGTCCGGCGCGATCATTGCGCCAGGGACATAGTACGCCCTGTCCAGGCACCGCGCGTTCTCGTACAAATACACGTGCTCGGTCAAAGCGCTTCTCAGCAAGAGGTCGGGGTGAGTTACCGGATTCGAAGAGAAGACGTATTTCACGTTGACGAGTCCGAGCAGGCCAGGCCTGATGAGGGGCGGCGCGCCTTCCACAAACCGGATGAACAGGTTATGCCAGAGCAAATTGGCGCTTTCGTAGCCGTCGGTGTACGCATGGCCGAACAGCGTGCCGAAGTTCGGCGAGAGCATCTCCCTGTTCCACACGTAGTACTCGTGGGGCGTCTTTATGCCAAGCCCCTCTAATCGCTGTTCGAGGTCCAACGGAGTCCGGTAGAGTCGAAAAAACGAGCGATCCGCCTTCAGCAGCGCGTCAACGGACGGCGGCGAATAGAAGGAAACCGGAATCGTGTCTATCGCGCGTGAATTCGTCGGCACGATATCGAGCGCCACGCACGTAACCAGAAGAGGCGCGAGCAGGTGCTGCGACACCAGCCCCTTCCTCCAGGTCCATAAAAGCGCCGCCATCACCGCAGTCACGACGCTTGCCAGGAACATCTGCTGTTTCATGTACGGGATAAAGCAGAGCGTGAGCGACTCCTCGGTGGAAGAGGCCTTCACAAACAATCCGCTTGTCAGGTCGAGGATGTATCGGTCAATTGAGGCGAACCCGAGCCATGCCAGAGCTGCCGCCATCACCGCGATGATATACCACCTCACAAAACGCCGGGCGCTTTCTCGGACCGGGTGTTCGCTGTTCGTGCCGAGCATGTATTGCATCCCATAAGCCCCAAGCGCCGCGAAGGCGAATGAACACAGGAAAAACGCCTTTGTGGGATACCGGAACTTGCCGAACACCGGCAGGACACGATACGCCAACTCATAGAGAGGGGTGTGCTTCCCAAGAGAGAGCAGCACGCTGACGGCAAGCGCCGCCGCGAGAAAATACACGCGCCTTTCCTTGAAAGCGGCGAGCGCGATGGGGCACAGCATGACGGTCATCGCGCCGACGTAAATGCTGCGGAGCAGGGGGAAATGGGGAGCGAACATGCGGCCCCAATCATAGACATCCTCGATAGGGTTGCCAAACAGATATGGAACGAAGAGCGTCAGGAGTTGTCTCGGCGCAAGCGAGAATGCGGTCGCGCTCTCATAACCGATGGCGACCGTGCGAGTGGAATACTGGGTGAGTTCGGCGGACGGTCCGATCTGAACATATGTCAGAATAAGCGCGAGCAGCGCGATAACGGGTGGGACGGCTAACCGTGCGGCGGTCTCTCGGGGCGATTTGAAAAGAGCCCCAGGCCTGGCCAACTCCATGAGCCAGTAAGCGCCGCACAGCAGGAACGTGTAATACCCGCTCACCGGGTCGCCCGCCAGCGTTTGCGCCGCTATTGCCGAGGCGGCCAGCACCAGCGACAATATCGTCGGGCGCTCGACCGCCCGCGCAAATAGCGCGAACACAAGAGGAAGCCACGCGATTGAAGAGAAGATGTTAAGCCCGTCAATGAAGGACACTGTGTAGCCGCTGAAAGCGTAGGTTATCCCGCCGAGAGCCGATGGAATGCAGTCGAGCCGCCACACGCGCAACAGGTAGTAGGCTCCCCAGGCAGCCAGCATGAGATGGAGCGCCACATACCATTTATAGGCAAAGTCGAACGGCAACACGTAGAAGAGCAGCGAGAACGGATAGAAGACCGCCGCCTGCACCGCCGCATGGAGCGGCATGCCGCTGTGAACGAGCGGGTTCCACACGGGGGCGAGTCCGCCGCGCACGTAGTCGGCCGCCATCTTCTTCAGGGGATAGAAAAAACGGTACGTGTCGCCCGCGTAGAATTGCTCTCCGCCAATGAGCGCCTTGTGAAGAAACGCGATGACGAGCGCGGCCAGCAAGGACAACGAAATGAGGTCTCGTCGCGTACGCGCGCCTTTCAATGGCATCCGTCATGTCCTCTTGTCAGTCTCACTCGCAGTCTCCATCACATGTTCCGCGTATTATACAACGCGGGCGGAACCGCGACAAGCGCTATGACCGGTTGAAAAGAAGCGTCGCCAGGGGCGCAGCCTCCCACCCCCGGCGGCAGTTCGGCCACGAGCCGTCATTTCTTCGGTTTCCTGGCGTCCACGCCTTGGCGTAACTTGCCTGGCGCAGTTTTGGACGTTGCCATGCAACCGCATCCGCACGAGGTCTTCTTATCGGCTCTAGATGTCACCTCCTTTCACATCCTGCCGCTCTTACAACTTCTTTATGCGTTCTTCCACCCCGGCCAACTCCTTCTTGAGTTGCTCCCGGTAGTTCTCCAAACACTCCTTCTCTTCAGCGGAGGAAAAGAAGCGCCGGAACGAGGAACCGCATCCGCACCCGCAGGCGTGACCGCCGATTCGAGTTGTTTCCACGGCTGTTCCTGACTGACACATCAGACATCACCTCCTTCCCTATTGGGTCTTTGGGC
>CAZEBC010000038.1:11849-25658 GCA_964510165.1 uncultured bacterium | reverse complement strand
AGGAATCCGCCAAGTTCGAATTTGTGCTTTCTCGCGACCGGGATTATTTCCTCGCCATACAGCAGGCATCTCGCCTCAAAATCCCGCCGGGTGGTTTTCACCGGGGAGAACGAATTGACCTCGGTGAGGATTTCGGCCACCGCAATCGTCCTGGTTTCGTCCGCATTTCCCACGGCGTGGTGGCTCCCCTGCTTAGTCCTTGCCGCCGGCCATCATCAGGAATTCTATCATCGTTTCATTGCCCGCCTTTTGCTTGGCCAGAGACAAGGCTGTCTTTCCGGCGTCGTTTCGCGCATTGACATCGGCGCCCTTGGCAAGTAGTAGCTTGGCAATGTCGGTCTGGCCTCTCTGGGCTGCATACATCAACGCCGTCAGGCCCTGGTTGTTCCTGGCATTCGGATCGGCCCCTCTTTCAAGCAACATTCTCGCCATGTCGTATTGACCTGTCTCGGCGGCTATCATAATCGCTGTCCGGCCGCGCCGGTCTTTCGCGTTCTGGTTGATGCCCGCTTGCAAGGAAGATTCGACCGCGTCAATGTCTCCCTGTAGCACGCTCTTCAGAAACCGGTCCTCGGGAGTTTCCTCGCCGAGAAAAAGCCTGAGCCCCACAACGAGCGCGATCACTATCACTATCGCGATGATTATGTATTTGCCCATGTCCTGATTCCCTCCTTTGCCCACAAACAGAAAACGGCGACAGGCTGCTCGCCGAATGGGTTCAGCCGAGAAGCATGCGCGCGATGATGTAGCGCTGAATCTCGGACGTGCCATCCCAGATGCGGCCCAGGCGGGCGTCGCGGTAGAAGCGCTCGACGGGCGAGCCTTTCACAAGGCCGAGTGCGCCGTGTATCTGGACGGCCTTGTCGGCGACGCGCCATGCCATCTCGGATGTGAACACCTTCACCATGGAAGACTCAAGCGTGATACGCTCGCCCTCGTCGAGCTTTCGCGCTGCGTCGTGAACCATCAGACGGGCCGCGTGGATGTCGGTCGCCATGTCGGCCAGCATCCATTGGATCGCCTGGAAGTTCCCGATACGCTGGCCGAATTGCTTGCGATTCTGCGCGTGCTCGATCGAGAGTTCCAGCAGTTTCTGTGACGCGCCGACCGCCACCGCTCCAATGAACTGGAGCCGGCCGGCGTCAAGCCCGCCCATCGCAACCAGAAACCCCTGTCCCTCCTCGCCCACGATGTTTTCAATTGGAACGCGGCAGTCCTCGAATCTGAGGCGCGCGGTCGGCATTCCTCTCAGTCCCATCTTCGGCTGGACGGCATCCACCGAAAAGCCGGGGAAATTCCGCTCCACCACGAACGCGCTGATTCCGCCGTGGGCGCCCTTCTCGGAGTCGGTGACGGCGAACACGAGGTGCAGGTCGTTGACGCTGCCGTTCGAGATCATGTGCTTCACGCCGTTGAGATAATAGCAGTCGCCGCGTCGTTCGGCGCGCGTCTTGATGTTGGCGGCGTCGCTGCCGGCCTCGGGCTCGGTCAGGACAAAGTCAGCTCGCGATTCGCCTCGCGCGATACGCGGGAAGTACTTCTGCTTGAGATGGTCCGTGCCGAACTGGGCCAGCCCTGTGACAGAACCGCCGACAAATCGGACCACCGATTGGTTGACGCGCGATAGTTCCTCGAACGCGACGCACATCTCAAGCACGCCCAGACCCATTCCCCCGTATTCCCTGGGAACGGCCATCCCGTGCAGCCCGGCCTCGGCTATCTTTCTGGCGAGAGCGGCGGGGATCGAGTCGGTCTCCTCGATTTCGTTTGAGAACGGCTCCACCTCGGCCTCGACAAAGCTCCGAATTCGCGCTCGCAATTCTTCCAGACTCTGGCTCACGTTCTCGCTCCGTAACTTTCTGACGTGGTCTTGATTGACAACTCTCATTATATCACGTGCGCGCTGCCAGAAAACCTTCGTTGACACTCTGTACCTGCTGTGCCTCTCATCCTGAGAATCACACATTTCTGTCGTTTTCCCCCTCACCCAACCCTCTCCCACCGGGAGAGGGCAGGGAGAGGGGCTTCGGTTGCGGCCATGTGCCGCGCTGTGCTAGGATGAGGTTCAAGGGCTTTGTTTGAATTGCGCATGATGGAATTGGATAGAAGACAGCGCCAGGCAGTCGAATCAAACGCCGACCTGGTTATCGTATCTGGCGGGCCAGGGACGGGCAAGACTTTTGTCTTGACCCGCCGATTCCAGCGCCTCGTCACCGTCGGACGAGTGCCCTTGTCATCCATACTCCTCCTGACTTTTTCTTCCGCAGCGGCGGCTCGGCTTCGCCGCGTCATCGAGGCGCTTGTCGGCACGAGCTACGATGAGGCCCCCATCCATACGTTTCACTCTTTCGCCGCCAATGTCCTAAACGAGCATTACTCGATTTCCGCGAGTTCGGCGCAGCCAGTCTACCTGTCGCCGTTCAAGGAATACCTTGTCATCAAGGAACTGCTCGGCCAACACGATATCCGCTACGAAAGCGAACTCGGCACGGTTGCCCACAAGGACGGACTGGCCCGCGAGGTCTCCGATTTCATTGGGTTGCTGAAACAGAACCGCATTGGCGATATTGACCTTGAGAAGGCGGCGAAAAAGCTGACTCCGCGTTTGAGAGACCTGGCCCGCCTCTACAGCTCGTATGAGAAGCTCTTGAAGCAAAACAACTGGGTCGGCTTACGTGACGCAGTCGCCCATCTGGTGGACCTGTTTGAGTCGGACCCCGAGTCTTTGCGACGCTGGCGAGAGAAGTTTGTCCACATACTCGTCGATGAATTCCAGGAAACAGACCCCGCGCAGTTCCGGCTTCTGACGTTGCTTGCCTCGGGACCAGCCTCCCTCTTCGTCGCCGGTGACGAAAACCAGCGGATATTCCGATTCCGGGGAAGCATGACCGGCCAATTCTCGGAAATCTCGAAGACGAAGAAGAAAGCAGATGTGTTCGAGCTTGAGGAGAATCACCGGCTTCCCTCCATGGTTCAGGCCGCGTCCTCAAACCTCATCGGGTTCAATCATGGGGCAGGGGAGACGGCCCCCGTCACATGCGGAACCGATGTCGTGATCACTCAATATGAGGATTCCATCGAGCAGGCGTACGGGATCGCCCGCCAAATCCTGCGCATCGTTTCGGGCGCCGACGCGCCTTCGGCGCGTTATTCCGACTTTGCCGTCCTCTGCCGAAGCGCTTCGCGCTCTGCCTTTGCTTTGGAGGAAGCGTTCCGATACTACCGAATTCCCTATGTGTCATTTAGTTCGGCGAGCTTCTACAAACATCCGATGGTCCGTTCGACCGCGGATTTCCTGAAGCTGCTCGTGAACCCTGACGATGACCGGCTCCTCTTGCGGGTGCTCGGCATCCCGGCATTCGGGATTGATTCTATCGGCTTGCGCAGACTGGTCAACCAATTGGAAGCCGAGCACGTTCATGGGCTATACAGGGTACTCAAGGACGCGCTCCTGACGGGCACGACACTTAAGATCGGTGAGGATGTCCGGCAGGCGCTGACGGAATTCATCCGGTACTTCGAAGAAGTCCGCGAGGCCGCAGCCAAGACGAAGTGCCCTTCAGGCATCCTTCAGTCGGTCATGCGCAGATTGTTCTATGGCGATATCGTGACGAGTAAGGACAGGCCGGCAGGAGTTCGGGACGCTCGCAACCTGCGCCTGCTCTACGACGTGGTTACCGAGATCGAAGAGGTCTTCGGCGGACTGCGCGGACGATACGCTTTAACGGAAATAGCCGAATATATGGAACATGCGTTCGCGCATTTCGCGTCCGAGCGGGAGAACGATCCGGCCGATGAGTGCGGCGATGGGGTTAGGCTCATGACGATACACCAGGCGAAAGGGCTTGAGTTTCCTTTCGTCTTTCTGGTTGACTTTACCGATGAGCATTTTCCCTCGCTCGGGCGGAGTTCGGGCCTTCTGGACGGGGCTTCGCTCGGGCGGCTTTCTTCGGCATTCTCATCCGCAGCCGCAAGCCTTCCGCTGCTCTTGACTCCCGAACAGCAACTCAAAGAAGAACGACACCTGGCCTATGTCGCCGTCACCCGCCCGAGTCGGAGGCTTGCCGTCTCCTTCACAAAGGAATCCTCATTTTCCGAACAGGCCGAACCTTCTCCCTTCTTGGACGAGATGGTCGGGGAGTTATCACCGCCCGCCTCCGAAACGGCTGCCTGGCCCATGAAGGCGGAGGACCTGATCAGGTCCTCGTTTGTCGCGCACGAAATAGAGAGCAATCTGCGCGCGTGTGTCCGGCCACTGGACCGACGGGTACGGATGAACCTGTTTGATTTCCTTGTATCGCTCGGTCTTGACGCCGATTTCATCTGTTCCGAAAATCCGTTTGAACCGGAGCCGAAGACCCCGCTGAATCTTGCCGGGCACGTTTACAGTGCAAGCCAACTGTCTTCTTATCTGTCCTGTCCGCGCAAGTTCTTCTTTGAGAATCTGTTGAGAATCGTGCCGGAGCGACCCGAAGATTTCGGGCTGGGCCAACTCATTCACAGGGTCCTTGAGGACTTCCATAGAGAAGTCAAGACGCTCCGTCATGATGATAAAACGCTTGAAGCGAAACTGCTCTCCATCTTCATGCGGATATGGAGGGGAGACGCGCAGGCCGGCGAGAAACCGTTCTTCCGCCAGTTCCCAACCGCGCTCCCGAGGGCGGCCATCGAACGGCGCGCGCAGGAAATCCTGACACGATATCTGCGCACCGAACTGGCGCAGGCGTCCGGCAGAGAAGTGCTGGCCTGTGAACAACTGGTCAGTTTCTCCGTGGGAGAATATCCATTCCGGGCGAAAATCGACAGGATTGATTCCTCGCCCAACGGAGCCGTGGTAATCGACTACAAGACATCGGGCCAGGGGGTGCAGGGCGCAGCGTCCATCAAGAAAAAGTTCCTCAACCTCGATGGGAAGCCGGATTACGCGCCACAGGATTTCCAGCTTCCCCTGTATCTGCTTGCGGCCCGAAATCTGGGGCACACTGTGGCCCAACTCACATACTACTGGCTTGCGCAGGAAGATTCAAGGGAGATGTTCAAGAAAGGTTTGCTTGAGGTTGGTGGCGGAGTTGCCGAGTTGTCGGATGAAGAGATGAACACGGTCGAAGAAACCATAAAGGCGGTCGTCAGCCAGATTGAGAGCGGCGTGTTTTCGCCGAATCCGAAGACGGCGTACCATTGCACCACGTGCTCGTTTGACCTGGTATGCGATTCCTGCGAGAGAGACACCCACGACGATGTGTGAGCGGTTCAGACCGAATCAGGCGCAATTGAACGCTATACGCTTCCCGATTGACAGGCCGCTGAAAGTGGTCGCTGGCGCGGGGACCGGCAAGACCGCCGTGCTCACTCACCGCTTCATTCATCTTGTCGAGCATCACGCTATCAAACCCGCCCGCATCCTCGCGCTGACCTTCAGCAAGAAGGCGGCCGCCGAGATGCACGGCAGGATCACCCGGGCGCTCCTTGACAAAGGTCTCATTAGCAGGTCCGAAGCGCCTTTGCTTCTCTGGACGGGGAACTTTCACTCGGTCTGTCTCAGGCTCTTGAGGCAAGGCTCGCTCCTGGTTGGTCTCGACCCCGCATTTGAGGTGATCGAGGAGACAGACCAGCAGACCTTGTTCTTGGAAGTTGTCCGCGATTTCCTCGATGGGAGACTGGGCGCAGACCCGGGCCGCTTTGAAGAGCTGATGGTGCTCAGGGTTTCCGAATTCGGCGAACATATGCTCCGCCTCATAAACCGTCTGAAATCTCATTTCATCCTGCCCGAAGACCTCAAGGAAAAGCTCGGCCCAAAGCTGACCGAGCATTATGAAGAACTTGAAGACGCGCTGAGAGGAAGGGTGACCGACAGGTCCGCAAGGGCAAACAGTCGGACCGCCGCAGAGAAACGATTGAAGCGGCTGGCGGAGTCGCACAGGTACGAGAGCCTTCTCCTCGATGCCGTCCATGACATATACGAGGCCTACCAGGCTCTCTTGGCAAGACGCGACCTGCTCGACTTCAATGACCTCATCCTCTACTCGTATCGGTTGGTGCTCGCCGACCCTTCCATTAAGAGACGGTTTGACTATATCCTTCTCGACGAATTCCAGGACACTGATTATGGACAATTCAAACTCCTGGAGGCGCTGAGCAGAAGTTTTCGCAACGTCACGGTAGTCGGCGATAGAAAGCAGTCCATTTACGAATGGCGAGAAGCGCGACTGGAGAACATGGACAATTTCCCCGGCGAGATGATCACGCTCGATGAAAACTACCGTTCCTACAAGGAAATTCTGGATTCCGCCAACTCATTCATCGGAGCATCCATGCCGTCGGAGCAGGCTCTCAGGCCGGCCTGCAAAGGCGGGCGCGGCGCCTCGGGAAGGCCGGAGGCGCGCCTGTTCCGAGGCGAAACCCGGGAGGCGGAGGCCGAATTTGTCGCAAGAGAAATATGTCGTCTCGTCAACGAGGATAATCGCAAGCCCGGCGACATCGCGGTCTTGATGCGCAGCGTGCGCTCGGCCGGCCCATATGAGGAGGCCTTGAGTTCGCATCTCGTGCCTTTTACCACCGTCGGCGGGTTCGGTTTCTACGAGCACAATGAGACAAAGGACATTCTCGCCCTTCTGCGGCTGATATCAAACCCCTTTGATGATTTCTCTATGGCCCGTATTCTGCAAAGCCCACTCGTAGGCCTCTGTGATGCGACGCTGTTTCAGATATGTAGACGCAGGAACGAAGACCGCGCGACTCTGTTTGATGCCCTGCAAGCGCCCGACCAACCCACGCTGCCTCACAGGTCAACCGAAAACATCGCTCGCATCGTCCGAACTCTGCACGAACTCGCCGAAATCAAGGGCGCGCGCACCGTAGCGGACCTGTTCTCGGAACTGCTGGACCGAACGGGATATCTCAAGTACCTGTCATCAATTGAGGGCCCGCGAGGCCCGCGCTTCGCCAATGTCGCCTTCTTCTACAAGCTCGCGACGATGTTCGAGGACCGTCACCCGGGCGCAGTGCTCGAGGATTTCCTCGAGTATCTCGAAAATGCGATGGGCGCCGAGGTCGGTTCCATGCCTGCCGAGACGGGCGCCAACCGCGTCCAGATCATGACTGTGCACCAGGCGAAAGGGCTCGAGTTCCCGGTCGTGTTTGTCGTCAACCTCGGAAGCAAGTCCTTCCCCCTGGGTTTCCGAAGCGACGCCTTTGGGTTCGACGAGACGTATGGCTTTTTTGCGACGAGGATGCCGAACGGAGACCCAACGGTTCGATACGACGAAAAGTACGGTATCGGCATCAAAGAACATTTGAAAGAGCGGCAACGCCTCGAAGAGAATCGAATTATGTATGTGGCGATGACCCGCGCCCGCGATCGCCTCTATCTGACCACATCTATGCCAGAGGACGTGAAGGATGGCGATTTCTTTCAAGCCGTTGAATCGTTTGCCCAGCTGTATGGAACCTGCGCCGCTCCGGCCGCCGAGCCGTCCCCGGCGATTTTCACGGGGGCTGAAGTGAAGCCCAAGCCGCATCTGGACGTTGAGGATATCAAGACGCTTGCATCCGAGGCTATTCAGAGGGTTTCGAGACTGGCGCATATGCCGTTGGCTCCCCCCGAACGAACCATTACCCTGAGCTACTCCCGACTTGCCCTGTTCAGGACCTGCCCCATGAAATATGCATTGCGATACCTCTATGATTTGCCGTTGTCCTCCCATGAGGAATCCCAGGACGAGCGGCATCCTGAAGACGCGGACAATGCGCTCCTGATGGGGAACCTGCTCCACGACACCCTGCTCCGCTTTCACCGCAGGAGAAGGACCGGCGCGCCCGCCGACGCATACGAAATCTTCGAGCGACTTTGCGAAGCCCAGAAAGTATTCAACAGGATGCGTACATCGGGAAGAAAACTGCTGGCCACCTACCTGAAGTCGTCTCTTGCCGGCATCGAAACTCTGGACGAGGAAAAGCAGTTCAACTGGCGGCTCGACGACGGCCCCCCTTGCATGATGTTTGAAGGCAAGATAGACCGGCTCCACCGCGAAGGCGATGCGCTCAAGATCGTGGACTACAAGGCCGGGGCGCCCGATGACGAGCATCACAGGCTTCAACTCGCCATCTACCGGCTTGCGATGCAGAGCATCTCCGGCGAACGGAATATCCTGACCAGCAACTTCTACTTCTCCAGCGGCGAGGAAAGAGTCCGCGATTTCTCTGACGAAGAATTGAGCATTATCAAGAACGAAATCATCGAGGACGCCCGCAAGATCGCAAGCGAGGATTTCGACGCGCTCTCAAGCACGACAGGCGCAAGCCGGAACTGCGGTCTGTGCGAATATGGGTATTTCTGTCCCTCCAGGACCGAAGAGCTGCGATAACTATCCGATAGCATCGTTGGTTCTGTCTTGCTATTTTCATCCATCTGTTATATTGTATTTCGATGAGAATTGTGAGAGTGTCGAGATTGCGGAGGCGCATGACATGCGAAAGCTGATTGGTCTTTTTGTCGTTTTGCTCATGGCGGGCCCGGTCGCGGGCTGTGAACAGAAGCCGAAAGAAAAGATATTCAAGCTGGGAATTGTGTTGCCGCTTACCGGACCCGCGGCATCGGCGGGCAGCGAGATGAACAACGCCGTTCTGCTGGCGGCCGACGAGTGGAACGCTGCCGACAAACTCGGCGGATATCGGGTGGTCGTGGACACGAAGGACGACGCATCCGACCCCAAACAGGCCGTCTCCTCAGCCCACGCCCTGGTCTCGGACCCCAAGGTGGTTGCGGTCGTTGCCCATCTGAACAGCGGCTGCTTCCTGCCTTCCTCGAAGATATTTCATGACAATGGTGTGGTCGCCATGAGCGGCGCTACCACCAATCCTCAGATTACGCTCCAGGGGTTTCCCGAAATATTCCGAATATGCACCACCGACCTCGTGCAGGGCAGCCTCACAGCGCCCCTGATCAAAGAAACAGGCTTCACCCGCATCGCAATCATCCACGACAAGACCCAGTACGGACAGGGACTCGCGACGGTCGTGCGTGACGAAAGCCCGAACCACGGAATCGATGTCCTCAGCTTCGACGGCATTGATGTGGGCGAGAAGGACTTCAGGGCGCTCCTCACGAAGATAAAGGACTCGCATCCGGACTTGATTTACTTCGGCGGCATGTACGACGAGGCGGGGCTCATCGTCAAGCAGATGCGCGACCTCGGCATGAACCAGCAGTTCGTCAGCGATGACGGCGCGTTCGGGCAGGACTTCATTGACGCGGGCGGCGGGGCGACCGAGGGCGCAATCGTAAGCATGGTGGGCGCGCCGCTGACCGAACTGAAAGAGGCGCACGAATTCATGCGGAAATACGAGCAGCGCTTCGGAGCCAAGATTCAGAACTATGGACCGTATGCTTACGATGTCGCCAACATATTACTCACCGCGATCTCGCGCGTCATCGAGCGAACAGGCTTTCCCGACAAGGCCGAAATTCTCAACGAAGTCAAGAAAACCGACTACCACGGCGTGATCGGTCACACCACTTTTGACGAGAACGGCGACACCCGCAACAAGGTAATCACATTCTATCGGGTGGAACAGGGAAAGTTCGTCCCCCTGAAAACGAAGAGCCTCGACAACTAGCATGAGCCTGGCGGGCTTCTTTCAGCAACTGGTTAATGGTCTCACGTTGGGAGGAATGTATGCCCTGGTGGCCCTCGGCTATACCATGGTTTACGGCATCATTCAGCTCATCAACTTCGCCCACGGCGAGATATTCATGGTGGGCGCCTTCATCGGTCTGTTTGTACTCACGGTAGCCAGCCGCCTCGGAATTGACTTCAGTCTGGCGCTCGGCCTGGCAGTGCTCATCTCGATGGCCTCCACCAGCCTGGTGGGCGTGGCCGTCGAGCATATCGCGTACAGGCCGCTCCGTCATTCCTCCCGGATCACACTGCTTCTGTCCGCGGTCGGCATGTCAATCTTTCTTCAGAACTTCGTGATGCTTATCTGCGGGCGCGACCTCCAGCCTTTCCCTCGCGGCATCTCCGGCGGCATGAATATCAGCGATGTCATCGTGGATTACGTCCAGATTCTCATAATCGCTTCCAGCCTGGTGTTGATGGTGGCTCTGGATTTCCTGGTTCAGCGGACGCGCCTCGGGCAGGCCATGCGCGCAATCGCACAGGACATCGAGGCCGCGCAGATGATGGGCATTGACATCAACCATGTGATTCGGCTGACCTTCATGGTCGGCTCCGCGCTGGCGGCAGCGGGCGGCATAATGAGCGGCCTTTATTATGGCGGCATCAAATTCGACATGGGCTTTATTCTCGGCATCAAGGCTTTTGCGGCAGCCGTGCTCGGAGGCATCGGCAGCATTCGGGGCGCCATGCTCGGCGGGTTCACGCTCGGGCTGTGCGAGACGCTGCTCGTCGCGATATTCTCAGCGGCGGGAGTGGCGGACGTGTTTGCGTATAAGGATGTAATCGCGTTCGTTATTCTCATCGCTGTTCTCATCTTTAGACCAGCGGGACTTCTGGGCCAGAGGACAGTGGAAAAGGTGTAACCATGGCGGAGAGCGCGGGCGCAATTATCCTGGTTTTGACGGCATTCGTCGCGCTCATCCTGGGTCTGTTCATCCGCAACGTCCCGCTTTTTATGGGGTTTGTTGCGGCGGTCGGACTGGCCCTGTATGTCCTTTACCGATTCGACTTTCTCGGGAGAATTGCGGCCCTCCTGAGCCGGAGGCCACGCGCATATCACTTCACAATCGCGGTGTGTGTCCTGGCCTATCCGTTCGTATTCGTCTGGCTCGGAAGCACGTACTGGATTCATGTCGCCACGCTGGCCGGGATATACGTGTGCCTCGCGCTCGGATTGAATATAACCGTCGGCTTCGCGGGCCTGCTCGACCTCGGTTATGTGGCCTTTTACGCGATTGGCGCATACACGGCGGCCATCTTCTTCCGGCATCATCCCGACGCTGGGTGGATGTTCTGGGTGATTCTGCCGGCGGCGGGCCTCGCCGCCGCCCTGTTCGGCGTGTTGCTGGGCAGCCCGACGCTGAGGCTGCGCGGCGATTATCTCGCGATTGTCACGCTTGGATTCGGCCAGATCGTTCGGATCATCCTCAACAACTGGGAGAAGGTGACAAACGGGCCGAGAGGGATCGCCGATATTCCCGCTCCCGCAATTGGGCCATATTCGCTGGATATTGGACTGCGCCTCGGCGGCGTGGCGTTGCCGCGCGTGGCGAACTTCTACTTTCTGGTGGCGCTCTTGGCGGTCGGAATCGCGATTGCCGCCAATCGCCTCAATCATTCGCGTATCGGGCGCGCATGGGTGGCCATCCGCGAAGATGAGCTTGCGGCCGCGTGCGCAGGCATCAATGTGCCGGCCCTGAAGCTCCTCGCGTTCGCGATCGGCGCCAGCTTCGCCGGAGTCGCAGGCGTGATGTACGCAAGTCTGATGACGTTCGTGGACCCGATGAGTTTCACCTTCATGGAATCGGCCATGATTGTGTGCATGGTCGTGCTCGGCGGAATGGGCAGCATACCGGGCGTCATTCTCGGCGCGATGATTCTCACCGCTTTGCCCGAAAAGCTGCGTGAATTCCAGCAAATCCGGATGCTCTTGTTCGGCGTCGCCTTGATCGCAATGATGGTATTCCGGCCAGAAGGATTGATTCCCAGCCGGCGACGACGCCAGGAATTGCAGGAAACGGAAGAGGAACATGAGTCCACTCTTGACCGTCCGCCGCTTAAGTAAGTCGTTCGGCGGACTGAAAGCCGTTGACGCCGTTGAGCTTGCACTGCAGCACGGCGAAATCCTCAGCATCATCGGGCCAAACGGCTCAGGCAAGACGACGCTGTTCAATCTGATTTCCGGCGTTTATGAGGCGGATGAGGGCGAAGTGCTGCTGCAGGCGCCCGGCCGCGGCCCCACGAATCTTGTCGGACTAAAGCCGCACCAGATTACCGCGCGAGGCGTTGGGCGAACGTTCCAGAATATTCGGCTCTTCGCAAACATGACCGTGATCGAGAATGTGATGGTCGGCATGCATAGCCGAACCTCTGCCGGCCCGTTCGGCGCCATTCTCCGCACGAAGGCCACTCGCGACGAGGAGCGCCGCGTTCTCGACGAGGCCCGGAGGCTTCTATCGGTGTTTCGCGCCTTGTTGCCCGTGATGAACGAGCCCGCAAAAACGCTTCCGTACGCAGATCGCAAACGGCTCGAAGTTGTCCGCGCACTTGCATGCAACCCGATCCTGCTGCTCCTGGACGAACCGGCCGCCGGGATGAATCCGCAGGAAACCCGGTCATTCATTGCTGACCTTAAACGCCTTCGCGACATGGGGCACACCCTCATGGTAATCGAGCACGACATGATGATGGTCAAAGGGTTGTCCGACCGGGTGATCGCGTTTGATTACGGCCGCAAGATCGCCGAAGGTTCATTCGATGAAGTGCGCCGCAACGAGCTCGTCATTGAAGCGTATCTGGGACGCAAACATGCCTCTGCTTGAATTGAACGACATAGTCGCCTATTACGGCTACATACAAGTTCTCAGGGGCGTGAGCCTGAAGGTCGAACCGGGCGAGATCGTGTGTCTCTTGGGCGGAAACGGCGCGGGCAAGAGTACCACGATGAAGACAATCCTCGGGCTGGTACACGTGCGCGCGGGAACGATCTCCTTCGAAGGAAAGCCGATCAATGGCCTTCCGACGGCACAGGTGGTGGAACACGGAATTGCCAGCGTCCCCGAGGCGCGCCGCATCTTCCCGCAGCTTACTGTCGAGGAAAATCTGGAGGTCGGCGCTTATGTGCGCAACGTGACTCTCTCGAAGTTGCGCCCGCAACTTGAGCACGTCTACGAGCTTTTCCCGAGGCTGAAGGAGAGGCGCCGGCAGCCGGGTGGCACACTCAGCGGCGGCGAACAGCAGATGCTCGCCATCGGCCGCGCGCTCATGGTCCAGCCCAAGCTGATGCTCATGGACGAACCCTCGATGGGCCTCTCGCCGGTCCTTGTCGACCAGATATTCCAGATAATACAGTCAATCAATCGCCAAGGCACTTCGATCCTGCTCGTTGAACAGAACGCGCGGATGGCTCTCTCGATCGCCAAACGCGGCTACGTCATGCAAACCGGCCGGATCACGCTCCAAGGCGCCGGCGAGGAACTCCTGAACAGCGAGGAAATCCGCACCGCATATCTCGGCGGGTAGTCCAAATGATGCTTCTGGTAACACAAAATGGGTGAGGGCTTGGGAACCGGCCGCTGTTGCCAACAGAATAACGTCATCTCACAAGAGGCGCATGGGAAGATCCCTCTTTCCGTTCTTGAGATGATTGCGCTTGCGGCGCTTCTCACGGCGATATCTTACTATGCGCTGACAACGCTCCGGATCGATTATCGCAATACGCCTTATCTTGATCTTGAGCCCCGTCCCGATGCAACGGAATACTTCGCCGGAGCGGTTTCTCTTTACCACAAACACCGGTACACAATCCAGATCGGAACGGAAGAGTTTCCTCCACTGTATCCCTTTGGCTATTCTATTGCCATGTTGCCGGCGGTGGCCCTTCTTTCTCCTGATAGCGTCATCCTCGCGCCGTTTCGCACCAACCAGATTCTAGGATTGCTGATGATCTTGGGTTTTTTCTGCTACTATTTCTTTCAAAGGCGTCCGATCTCGGCGGCGGTCTCGGCGCTCGTGTTAGTGACTATTCCCGGGTTCTCCTTTCTGGCCGGGTCCGGCATAAGCGAGATGCTCGCGGCGGCAATGGTGTGCATTGCCTATGGGTTATGTGCGAAGGGTCTCGAGAAGCAAAGCT
>CAZEBC010000038.1:0-11749 GCA_964510165.1 uncultured bacterium | reverse complement strand
GGGGCGTTTCCGCTGACCATTACACGATTTCCAGGTTCCTGCAACTGTATGATGATGGAAACTCGCTCGTCATCTCCCCGATCAGCCCGGTATACGTCAACTCTTTGCTCCTTCTCAACGGTTCTCGCTCAACCGCCCTTTCTCTGCGGGAATACGGATTCAGTAAGATATACAACTTTACAAGAGAAGATTTGAATGCCGCGGTAAGCAAAGCCGTGGAGAGTGGCCAAAAGGTCTTCTTCGTTTCTCCACCCAGAACGGACACGGAAGAAGAGCCTGTCGGTCTTCCTGAAGACTACATCTGGAAGCCCATCGATCCGGCATACTTACCTGCTTACGAGGCGGCAAGAGTCTCGAGCAACGAAGATCCTTTCATCGCGATATCGCCAAAGGCGGCGCCAGAGGGATCTGTGCATGTGCCGGAAGGCTATTTCCAAATGGGCAGCGGCGCTACCGCGGAAGAAACTCCAGTGCGCTTCGTTTTCACAAAGCCCTTCTATATCGATAGGTATCCCGTCACGAACAGCCAGTACAAGGCCTTCCTGGACGCTAGTGGATACGACGGCAGGCTCGATGCCAATGCCGAGTATCTTAGACACTGGAAGAACGGGACATATGAACCAGGGCAAGAGGATCACCCCGTCACATTTGTCAGTTGGAGGAACGCTCAGGCTTACGCCGAGTGGGCGGGCAAACGACTCCCAACCGAGGCTGAATGGGAGAAGGCGGCCCGCGGCGCTGATGGCAGAAAGTATCCCTGGGGAGACACGGTCCCCGATGGGACCCTCTGCAACTTCGCGGACGCAAACACGAGTTTTGCCTGGAGTGACAGCGACACAGATGACGGATTCGCGCTTACGTCGCCTGTCGGACACTATGAGCGCGGGAAAAGTCCCTATGGACTGTATGACATGGCTGGCAATGTATGGGAATGGTGCGCCGACTGGTATGATGAGGACTATTATTCATATGGGCCATACCGGGACCCGCAAGGGCCGGAGAACGGCCACTACCGCGTCGTGCGCGGAGGTTGCTGGAACTCGGACGCCCAATCCGTTCGGGCTGCGCACCGAAAGAGCTACAGGCCCGACGTGACAAGCAGCACGATAGGATTTCGATGCGCCAAGGACGCGGAGTGACGGCTTTGCGAAAAGAACGGATCGCCACTATTGAGCGAAAGCCCTCAACGCGCACTGGTACTCCAATGCGAGCGAATAGTCGAATACCTGGTTCAGCATCCATTTGACATACTGGTTTACTGCCTTCTTTGTGTAGCGGATGGCAAGCGTATTTCCAGTCGCGAGCCTCTGCGCCATTCCCATGACGGCTTCATCCAGCTCCTCGTGGGGAACGACATAATTGACCAGCCCTATGCGGAGGGCCTCCTGTGCGTTGATGACTTCGCCTGTCATCAGCAGTTCCTTCGCCTTGTTGACCCCGACCAGGATAGGCCAGATGACGGCGCCGCCGTCGCCAGCCGCCAGACCGATCTTGACGTGGGTGTCGCCGATGCGTGCGCGCTCCGATGCGATGACGATATCCGCGAAGAGCGCCAGCGTGGCGCCCAGCCCGGCAGCCGGCCCGTTTACGCCGGAGATTATCGGCTTGTCGAGTTCAAGGATATTGACGATGATGTCCCGGGCCTCATGGAATATGCGTTCGGCGGTCTGCTTGTCCGGGATAGGCTCTTTCAGGTCGGCGCCCGCGCAGAAGCCCCGGCCCGCGCCGGTGAGGGTGACCACATCCGCCGCATCGTCTTTTCGTATATCTGCGAAGATGGTGGCAAGCTCGGCGTGCATGGTCGGCGTGACCGCATTCAGGCTGTCGGGCCTGTTAAGCGTCAGGCGCAGGATCGAACCCTTGCGCTCAACCATGATGGTCTTATAGCCACTGTAATCCACGAGCGTTCTCCTTTCGTTTCATCTTCTATTCGCTCTCTGGTCGTGAAAACTTCAGAATGTCGAGACCGTTGTGGCGGTCAATCAGGTAAATCATTTCTCTGTCGTCCACAAACACGTCGTTGCTCTGCGGGAATTCGTATCCCGCCACCGGCTCCGGGACATAATGCCCGACTTCCTGAGGTTTGTATGGGTTCGAGATGTCAATGATGCGAAGCCCTCCCGAGAACCAGGCCGAGTACACGAGGTTGTCCTCTCCCACGCGCTCATGTGGCTGGTGAGCGCCGAAGCGTTTGCCCTTGCGCCCATCGCAAAAGCTGTGTTTGCCGCCTTCGGGCGCGCGATACGATGCTGCGATGACCGGCTGTTTCTCATCCGTGATGTCAACCAGCCACATCGAGGCGGGCGGGTCTTCGCACTCGTCGGTGATGTCCTCATCAAACAGGAGCAGCCACTTGCGGCCCATGATCTCGTGGTCTATCGGAAGTGTCGTGTGGATGGGAGAGGAATGCTGCGGGTTCACATGCGTCACGGTTTTCGGGTTGCTGATATCCGAGATGTCCACGATCGCGAACCCGCCGAACCAGAGCGGCACATAGAGACGGTCTCCCAATCTGTTGGGATGATGCACGTGGTAGTCGGTCCTCTTCCATTTGGGCTTCTCGCCGCCCTCGAGCCATTGGCCGGGCAGCCACCATCGGCCCACCTCTCGCGGGTTCTTCGGGTCGGCAAGGTCTACGATCAATACGATATTGCCCCGATAACCGTCGGCCGTCGAACTTATACAGGCGAGATTGCGCTCGCAGTCAAACTCGAACCGGTGCACTCCCGCCGGAGCGTTCTTGAGGCTCACGCCGCCCGTCTTCATGAAGGCGGTTTCCTTGGGAGCGGCGGGGTTTGAAACATCGAAAATCGCGAGGCCGACCCTCGGCCGGTTGAACAGCGAACCAAAGATATATCCCCATATCGAGCCAGCCCACTGCTCGCGGTTGACTATCATCGTGTCTCCGCATACCCTCGCCTTGTGTGAATGAGTTCCGGGCTCGGCCTTGAGCCTGGCGAGAATTCTTGGAGTGGCAGGGTCGGAGACGTTGACGATGGTTGTGCCGAACGGGGGCTCCATATGGCCGATATACGCGATGCCCTTGTGCACATCCACCATCCCGCCTCCTTCAATGTCGAGATGTCCCAGAAGCGTCACGTTCGCGGCGTCGGCAGGTCCGGGACCGTCAGCTGAGGCGTTGGAAAAGCTCCCAGTGATTATCAGGAGCGAGAAAACAAGAGCGACCATCGCCCTTGTTCTTAGGTTCATAGTGATTCTTCTCCTCGCTGAGTTGCGCATCGTCCGGTAATATTGAGGACACCATTTGGCATGGTGTCCCCAATATTACCGGTTTGTCAATCTTGGTGTCCTTCGTGCCTTGGTGGTTGAGACTAGCCCCGTCACATCTGCGCCAGCAACTGCTCGATCGAGGAAAGCATTTCGGCGACAACGGCCTCGGTCGCGGCGGCGATTGCGTTGACCACGGCTTCCGGCGTCTGCTCTGCCATCCGTATTTTATGGCTGCTCTCGCCGTTCCAGATTATTGTCCCGTCGGCTCGGGCAAGTTCCGCCGACACGCTCACATGTCCGAACCGTCCCTCGGGGGTATCAAGTTCCTCAAACGCCATGATTCTGCCGCCGAGCCTCAGGTCGGTCGGCCTGGGAGCATCAATTGAATACACGCGCTGGAACAGTCCGGATTCCTGCGCGTATCTGTACAATCGGTAGGTGAACATTTCTGAGGGAAGCGCGGCCCATTTCTCGTATGGGTAGTATCCAATCTCGTTCGGGCCGGAACGCCACACGATTTTCTTTTGCAGGTAGACCGAGTTCGACTCGAAAGGCTCCACCAGCAGGGTATAAGGGAATCGGCTCTCAAGGGGATTCTGTGTCTGGGAATCCGTGAAGCCGAGGACATAGTAGTTTGTCGGCGGAATCCTGGCGGAACAGGCGGCAAGGCACGTCAGTGCAAGGCCGAATATGATAAAGCCTCTTTGCTTAACGGACATCGGCCCCGGTCTCCTTCTTAATGGCCTTCTCCTCGGGGTGGGGAGTCCGCCAGATGAGGCGCCACGGCTCATCGGAGATGGTCTCGCTGAAATCGCGGGCATTGGACGACGCGGCCTTGAGGTTGTCAACCGTGACCGCTATGTCGCCCGCGTTTTCAGCCACGAGCTGGCCCACCCTGTCCGCGACCCCGCGAATTTCGTCGGCGGTCGCGCGGATGTCCTTTATGAGCGATTCGACATCGTCGCGGTTATCTTGCGTGATGGAATCGAGCGTGCCCGCGAGCGATTCGAGCCGCTCAGACGCCAGCCGGAAGTTGGCCACGGTCTCCTTCAGGTCATCCTTGTTTTCGCGAAGCAGGGCGTTGAGCTCAGCGAGGGCTTCGCCTATGTTCTTGCGGTTCTGCTCATTGAATAGCTGGTCCGCGTCGGTCAGCAATTCCGTCATCTTGTCGGTGATGGTTTCGACCCGGCGGCGCAGCTCCGGCATGTGCTCAGCCAGAATCTTATCGTTAATGATGACGAGGGCGGCGTCGAGCCGCTCGACAGCCGATTGCGCGCGAGCGATGACATCGTGGAACGTCACTATCTCCCGGCTCTTGATGACGCTGCCGGGGGGAAGCAGCGGCGCATCCTGCGAGCCGGTGGATATCTCCAAATAATAGTCGCCGAGAAAGCCAATGGTGTTGATGAAGACTACGGAGTCCGTCTTGATGGGGACGCCCTCGTTCACTCTCATCGTGAGTTCTATCAGGGTGTTGTCCTCCGGGTAAACGCCTACGCCCGTGACCTGCCCGATGTCCATACCGCCAAACCTGACTATTGTGCCGGGGTCTATTCCGCCTGCAAACCGCATGGTGGCCGTATATACCTGCATCGGTTGTCCCAGCCTGATTCCCAGGATGGCCAGGATGAACCCGGCCAGGATCAGCAGGGATATCACCACAACGAGTCCCACTTTGACTTCTTCGGCGCGGTATGCCATGTCCTCTTCTCGCTCCCCAAATCGCGATTCGCGATTGGTATTTCACGCACGTCAGTCGATTTCCAGATAGTCGCCGCGGCCCTCGCCGTCCCCGTGCGGCGCTCCCGCGACGAACTGCCTCACAAGTTCATTTTCGCTCCGCCGCATCTCCTCGGGATTCCCGACGAAGGCGACCTTGCCCCCGTGGAACAGACTGATGCGGTCGGCGATGGTGAACGCGCTCCGTATCTCATGTGTGATTACCACCATCGTGATGTCGAATGCCCGCTTCAACTTCAGGATCAGCGAATCAATGTCCGCCGAGACACGGGGGTCGAGTCCCGCCGATGGCTCATCAAAGAACAGGATTTCGGGGTCCATCGCCAGCGCGCGCGCCAGCCCAGCCCTTTTCTTCATGCCGCCGCTGAGTTGCGCCGGATAGAGCCTCTCGGCGCCGGTCAGTCCGACCGACTCCAGTTTCATCTTAACCATGATGTTTATGACCGACTCTTCCAGCTTCGTGTGTTCCCTGAGCGGAAGTGCCACGTTGTCGGCGAGCGTCATCGAATTGAATAGGGCCGCGCTCTGAAAGAGCACGCCTATCTTCTTCCGGATCGCGTCTAGCTCATCCTTCGAAACCCTTGTTATGTCGACGCCGTCGTAGGATATCGTGCCCTCGTCGGGAGCGAGCAGTCCGAGCAGGCACTTGAGAAATGTGGTCTTGCCGCACCCGCTCTCTCCCACAATCGCCATGGTCTCGCCGGGCATGATATCAAGCGAGACGTGGTCGAGCACCAGCCTTGAGCCGTACCGGACGACAACGTCCTCAACCCTGATTTTTGGCGATGTCCGTTCGTCAACCAAAGTTGTATGCTTCCTGTCCATAGCTCCTACACCGCAAAGTAAAAGACCGCGGTAAACACGCAGTCCGCGACAATTATAAGGAAAATTGAGGTGACGACCGAGGCCGTAGTTGACCTGCCGACTCCCTCGGCGCCTCCGGTCACGAGAAACCCGTAATGACAGCCGACCATCGCGATGATGACCCCGAAGGCGACGCTCTTGATCACGCCCGTCAGGATATCCTTCATCACGAGATAATCGACCGTGTAATTATAGTATTGCTGCGGATTGATTCCGAGAGTATACGTCGAAAGCAAAAAACCGCCGAGTATGCCCACCAGGTCGGCTATGACCGTGAGGCATGGCTGCATCACCATCATCGCAAGCAGCTTCGGGGTCACGAGGAACTTGATGGGGTTCATCGCCATCGTCTCGAGCGCGTCCACTTCCTCGCTGACCACCATGGTTCCGATTTCGGCGGTGAACGCCGACCCGCTCCGGCCCGCCATGATTATCGCGGCTATCAGCGGCCCAAGCTCGCGGGTCATCCCCACACCGACAAGCGGCGGCACATAGCGGACCGCGCCGAACTGGTCGAGTTGGTAGGCGGATTGCATCGCGAGGATTGCGCCGACCAGCGCGCAGATGAAACAGATGATGGGAATCGAGTTGAAGCCCACGGCCACCATGTGGCTGATGACGCTTCTTCCCCTGATGCCTCGGCTGCCCAGCGGGGCTATGAAACTCCAATCGAGCGCCTGCAGCGTGAGTCGGCCAAGCCGTCGGGCCGCGTGGGCCAGCGAGAGGGTTCGGTTGCCCATATAGCCCAGGAAAGAGGCGATCATCCCCGGTTCAACTCCTGAGCGCTTCGTCCACAGAATCATGAATCGTGAAGACCCGCTGGAGGCGCGCGAGCTTGAACACCTCGAACACGTGGTCGTTGAGACCGACCAGCCGAAACTTGCCCCCGTATTTTGCGCTCAGTTGAAGGCCCTCGACAAGCGTCGCGACGCCCGAACTATCAATGTAGGTGACATCCGACAAATTCACCACGATGGGTGACAGTTTCCTGTCAATCGCGTCAACAAGCGCCTTCCTCAATTCAGGCGAACTGTAGAGGTCAACGTCGCCCGAGGCCCCTATCACTACTGCCGTGCCCTCGTGCCTGGCCTCAACTTTCATCGCCGGCCTCCCGCGCGCGAAGGTATTTCACCATGCGCAGTTCTGTTCCGCATTCATGGGAACAGTCATAATCGAGTCTATCCATAATGTTCCTCATCATGTGAATGCCCAGACCGCCGGGCCCCGCCGTCTCAGGGTTTCTCGGCTTGACCTTTGAAACATCGAACTTCTGACCGAAATCCCTGATGCTTATGGTCATGCTGTCGGTGTCCACCGTGCACTTTATGATGATCTCGCCGTCGGTCTTGCCTTCGTAGCTGTGGCGAATGATGTTGGAGCACGCCTCGTCAACCGCCAGGCATATCTTGTCGCGGTCCTTCAAGCCGAAGCCCCCGAGGTTGGCCATTTCGGCCATTACGCAGCGCACAACACGAAGCAATCTGGGAACCGAAGGGATCGTGAGCGACAGTTCGCAATGTCCGCCTTCAGTTTCTTTCATGACCGTTGCCGTCCGCAGTGCCCCGAAGAGCGCGTATCGCTTCAGCGTAGTTCGGGGAGCCAAAAACCGATGAGCCTGCCACCAGTATGTTGGCGCCCGCCCTGACGACCTTGCCCGCGTTGGCGGGAGTTATGCCGCCATCCACCTGCACGTCGGCCTTGGCGCCCGCGACCTTCCTGACGTGCGCGATCTTCTCGATTGAGCGCGGGATGAACTTCTGCCCGCCGAACCCCGGATTTACCGACATCACGAGCACGAGGTCGATATCGTCTATCACGTACGCAAGTGTCTCGACCGGAGTGGATGGATTCAGCGATACGCCTACCTTGATCCCGAACTCCTTGATCTGGTGGACCGTCTTGTGCAGGTGCGTGCACGCCTCGGCGTGCACGGTCAGGATGTCCGCTCCGACCGACACGAAATCTTCCAGGTAGTCATCCGGTTTTTCGATCATAAGATGCACGTCAAGCGGCACGGTGGCGACCGACTTTATGGCGCCCACGACGGCGGGCCCGAAGGTGATATTCGGCACGAAGTGGCCGTCCATGACGTCGAGGTGCAGCATGTCGGCCCCCGCCTCCTCGACCGCCTTTATCTGCTCGGCGAGCCTTCCGAAATCGGCCGACAGGATTGATGGGGCAATGAGAACCTTCACCGGACCGTCCTTTCTGTCTCCAAAACGCCGTCGACATAGATTCTGATAGTGCATTGCGCGGTGTATCCGATAGCCAGATTTATCGTGCTGCCCGGCTGGTCCATTTCGTCGTATACCGTTCTCGTCCCGTCCGGATCCGTGACTTCGATGCGAACCTTCTTCTCCCAGAACCCATACGGCACCCGGTAGAGTAGCAGCGTGAGCTTGCGGTCTGCCTTCTCGCCGTCCGCAGTGAGCGCGCTCACTACAAGAGAGACCGATGAGCCTTCCGCCACCAGCGAGCCGGGCAGAGGGTCCTGCTCGAGGATGATGCCCGGCGCATGCGACAAGTTTATCTTCGAGGTCACGTCGCCCACGGTCACTCCCATCACGTCGAGAATCTTGCTCGCTTTGTCCAGCGGCAGGCCTACGAGGTTCGGAATCTTGAAATCGCGAGGGCGCGGGCCGAGGCTCAGCAGGATGTCCACTGGCGTTTCCCGGTCAACTTGCTGGTTTGGAGTTGGCGACTGCGCCAGAACGGTATCGGCCTCGCTTAAGTGGTGCATCTTCGCGAACCGACCCACCTTCAGGCCTGCCCCGTTCAGTTCAACCCGGGCCTCGCGCAGCGATTTCCCCGCAAGGTTTGGAACTGTTGATACCTTGCTCCCCAGACTGATAACGACGGAAATCGGCCTCCCTTCCTTCACCACGGTTCCTGGCAGGGGGTCCTGCGAGAGAATGTAGTTCTCGGGAATCACGGAACTGTTGCGCGCTCCCGTCTTTCTCAGTTCCAGGCCGCGCTCGCTCAGGATATCGAGCGCCTCGACAACACTCTTGTTGACCACGTTGGGCACGGCCACCTTCTCCCCGTGTTTTATGAAGAGATTCAGGGAAAGAAGACCGAAGATGGCCGCCGACGCCGCGAAGGCCGCCAGTCCCACCATGAACCTCACCGGCGCGAGTTCAAGAAGCTTCTTGTGCGTTCCCCTGCCGATAGATTGCATAAAAACCATTATATTATAATCGTCTCAACCTCGCAATGAAAAAGCCGTCCATATTCTCCACGCCCGGCAGTATTTGAACCAATCCGTCTTCGGTCAGGTACCGCGCGATGCCTGCCGGAAACTTCCGGTCCAGCTCGAAGTCCGCATGACCCTCAAGAAACCCTTTCACGACGCCCGCGTTTTCCTCTCGCGTTATGGTGCAGGTGCAGTAAAGCAGAACCCCGCCGGAACGCACACATTCGGCCGCGCGCCCCAGAATGCTGCGCTGAAGACGCGCGAGCTCGACTATTTGCTCGGGCCGCAGCCGCCACTTGAGGTCAACGCGCCTCCTGATGACGCCCAGCGATGAGCACGGCGCATCCACAATAGCGGCATCCACTCCCGCATAATCCTTTGACAAATCCAGGGTCGCGTCTTGCAGGCGAGGCTCGATGATGGCGGCCCCGAGGCGGCTTGCGTTCTCGCGGACGAGATTGAGCCTGTGCTCATACAGGTCCAGCGCGTAAATCTTTCCCTTGTTTCGCATGAGCGCCGCCAGATGCACGGCCTTGCCGCCGGGTCCGGAACACGCATCCAGGATTGTCTGTCCCGGCTCAGCCCCGAGGCACAGTGCGGCCAGCATTGAGCTTGCGTCTTGCAGATAGAACAGGCCGCGCTCATGCGCCGGCAGTCGCCATGGGGCTGAGGACGGCCCAAACTCAATTCCATCGCGCACGTGGGGGAGCGGCTTCGCCTGAACTCCCTCGGCATCGAGTTCGCGCAAGAAAGTTTCCCTCGATGTGCGCAGCGTGTTGACACGGGCAGTAAGCGGGGGTATTGCGTTATTGCTCCTCATGATCTCGACCGCACGCTGTTTTCCCCATTCAGCGATGAGCAGTTCCACCAGCCACTCCGGATGCGAATACTTCGCGGCAAGATTGGGGACGGACTCCTCGTCAAGAGAATTCAGTTCCCTCAGCAAATCCTCTTTGCGTGCGTTCCTCAAGACCGCATTGACGAGGCCGGCGGTTCCCCGATGGCCATATCGCTTCGCCAGCTTCACCGATTCGTCCACCGCCGCCGACTGCGGAACCCGGTCGAGAAAGAGAATCTGGTACAGGCCCATCCTGAGGATATTCCGAATCCAGGGGGTGAGTTGCTCGACCGGAATGTCGCACAGTTTCCCGAGCGCCCAATCGAGCGTCCCGCGCTGCCGCAGCGTGCCTATGACGAGTTGGTACTCGAAGGCCCTCTCTCGCGCGGTCGGCGCCATTCGCTCGACCGAGTATTCGATCAGGATTTTCGGGAACGAAAGCGCGCTCTCGGTGCGGCGCAATATCTTCAGCCCATCTTCCCGTATCGGATCAACTTTCTGTCGCGGCATAGTCAATACAAGCATCCCGCAGGGGTGAACCTTGTGTTCGCCCACCCGCATTCGGCGTCATGCCCGTAGGGCCGCCCCTACATACCCAGAATAGTTCCTTCCTTTATCACGTGGCCGCGCAAAAACTCCCCGGCGGTCATCCGTCGTGAACCAGCCGCCTGAAGCTCTATGATGTGGAGCGCCCTGTCGCCCGCCTGAACGACAAGCTCATCGCGCGCGGACACCACTTGCCCGGGCCTGCCTTCATCGGGATAATCGCAGACCTCGACTCTCCATACCTTTAACATCTCGTTGTCAAGCGTGGTCCAGCAGCCTGGTGACGGATTCATCGCGCGGACAAGATTCCGTATCCGCTCGGCGGGTTGACGCCACTCGATGCGCGCGTCCGCCTTCTGCATTTTCTTCGTGATGGTCGCGTGCGCCTCGTCCTGCGGACGCGGAATGACGGCGTTGTATTCCACCGCGTCAAGCGTCTCGACCATCAGTTCCGCGCCTGCCTCAGCCAGCTTGTCGTGCAGCGATCCCGCGGTGTCCTCGTCCGTTATCTCCACCTCCCTCTGGAGCAGGATCGGGCCGGTGTCCATGCCTTCATCGAGCAGCATCGTGGTGACGCCGGTCTTTCTATCGCCCGCCAGAATGGCCGACTGGATCGGGCTTGCGCCCCGGTAGCGGGGCAGGAGCGAGGGATGCAGATTGATGCAGCCGAACCTGGGCAGGCCAAGGAACTCGCGCGTGAGCAATTGACCGTACGCGACGACTACCGCCGCGTCGGGGGAAAGCTTCCTGATTTCGGCGAGGATGGGGAGTGACGATGCCCTCTCGGGCTGGAGCACCCGGAATCCGAGCGCGACCGCGGCCGTCTTCACGGGTGGGGGAGAGAGTTCCATGCCGCGTCCGCCGGGGCGGTCGGGCTGCGTGAGCACGGCGAGTATCTGATGGCGCGTGTGCGCGAGGCGCGTCAGCGTCGGCGCCGCGAAGAGGGGTGTCCCAAGAAATATGATGTTCACTCGCGGCTCCCGCGTTGGTGTGCCCGGCTACATCAGTCCCGGGATTTTCAGATTGAGGCCTCCCGCGATCTTGCCCATCTCGGAGGTCGCAAGTTCCTCGGCCTTGCGCAGGGCCTCGTTCACGGCGGCAAGCGTCAGGTCCTGCAGCATCTCGACATCGTCCGGATTCACGACTTCCCGCGATATCTCGATCTTCTGAATCTCGCGCTTGCCGTTCGCGACCACCTTGACCATGCCGCCGCCCGTGGTGGCCTCGACTGTCTTGCTGGCGAGTTCCTCTTGCAGCTTGGCCATCTTCTCCTGCAACTGCCTCGCCTGCTTCAGTATCTTCCCCATGTCAACCATTCAGAATTGCTCCTTCCTTGT
>CAZEBC010000037.1:13970-25786 GCA_964510165.1 uncultured bacterium | reverse complement strand
TAACTTGGACAGCATATGGGGGGACCTCAAAACGAAAGTCGGTCATGACCCGTCCAAAAGGCCCATATTCATTGGATTCCGCTATGCCTGAAACCTGAAAACTCAGTTATCTTGGACAGCAGTGATGAAGGAAATGAATGAACGGAGAGAAATCACCTTCCTCTTTTCCACGCAGGACAATATGGTCATGAAGTATGCGCGAAGACTGGTGCTTCTCCATGACAGCAAGATAGTTGATGACCGAATGAAGGAACCTTGAGGCAGAGAGAGTCAACGGAGGAGGTAGACGCCATGGACAAGTATGTGATTCTGTTCATCAAGACAAGCCTGGTCAGCCTGATTACAGGCTCGGCCCTGGGCATCGATATGGCCATGTTTCCGTACCATGCACTCTATTTCGTCAATGCGCACACTCACCTGAACCTGCTCGGGTTCATGGCAATGATGATTTACGGAGTAGGTTACCATGTTTTGCCCAGGTTTAGCGGTATGCTGATTCACAGCCGGACCTTGATGGTGGCGCATTATTATCTCGGGACCGTGACGCTGGCGCTGATGGCGGTTTTCTGGACAGCCATGGAGATGACGCCGTATGTCGGCGCGATGCGCGCAGGGATCGCAGTTTCCGGCATTGGGCATGTGGTCTCGATCTTATTTTTCGTTTACAACATATTCCGCTCGATAAAGCCGGTGGCGTTCCCGGTTCCGGGGCCGCAGAAGACGTGACACTTTCAGTCGCTTCTCCATCAAAAATATACTTTCAGAGCATGCGCCAAAGTTTTTTTGACGCGCGGCGTCGCAACCTCTTGACATCCATTGCGAAACATGCTATAAAATATGCTTGTGAATTTCGGGGCCGTTTGGAGGATTTTGGACCGAAGCCCCGAAAGATGCCCGCCATCTCCGGCATAGTGACTGTGCGATAGCCCCATATCGCGCAGGGTTGAGTATCGGGAGAGAAATCATTGGCCGAGATTTTTTTTGACAGTTGGTTTGTGAAACCATGCGGAAAACTGGCTGGCGAGGAGACCGCCGACAAAATCCCCGCCGCTCACACGAAGTTTTTCGCAAGTGACAAATGCCCGCCGAACCTCAAAGCGGTCGTCGGATGGGGCGGTCTCGTCCTGCTGAGCCAGGATGTGTGCGTCGTTCAGTTGATGACCAGCTTCTTCGAGCAGGTGCAGGCGAAGTCGTGCGGCAAGTGTTTTCCCTGCCGGGTCGGTTCGCGCGTTATATATGATACGCTGTCCCGGATCGCAAGCGGCGAGGGCGATATCTGTGACGTCGAGAGGCTAAGACCACTCGTAAGCGACATCCGCAGCACGGCGCTGTGCGGTTTCGGCATCGCGATGGAGAAGCCGCTCCTTGATGCGCTTGATAACTTCCATGCCGAATTCGAGGCCCACTTGAAGGGCAAGAAGTGCGCGGCGGCGCCGACCGAATCGATCATGATGGCGCCGTGCAATATCGGTTGCCCCGCCTCGACCGACGCAGCGCGTTACATTGAACTCATACGAGAACACAAATACAATACAGCCATAGATGTTGCCCGCGCGCCGAACCCGTTTGCGGCGGTATGCGGCCGTGCGTGCTTCCATCCATGCGAGACGCTGTGCAAGCGAGGCGAAGTTGACGAGCCGATCTCCATAGCTTACCTGAAGCGGTCCGTCTCAGATTACGAGAAGAAGCTTATCAGGCAGAAGCAGTTCCGATTCGCCCCACATCGGTCTACGGGGGAAAAGGGGAAAGTGGCCGTTGTCGGAAGCGGGCCAGCGGGTGCAACATGCGCGCGCGAGCTTGCCGCATGGGATTATGACGTCACCATCTTCGAGGCCGCTCCCGTTGTCGGGGGCACTACTCATCTTGGAATACCGGCCTACCGCCTGCCGCGCGACATCGTCAACGGCGAAATCGAGCAGGTGCAGGAATATGGAGTGCAGGTAAAGACCAACACCGCGCTCGGGAAGGATTTTTCCATTCAGGATTTGTTTGCGCAGGGTTTCAAGGCCGTCTTTCTGGCCATCGGCGCGATGAAGGGCCGAAAGCTCGAAATCCCCGGCGAGGAAGAAAACGAGGGCATCATGGATGCCATGGACTTTCTCCGCCGAATAAACCTTGGCGAGCCGCCTCCTTCCGGCAAGAAGGTAATAGTGATTGGAGGCGGAAACTCTGCAATCGACTGCGCGCGTGTGCCGGTCCATTTGGGCTACGAGGACGTGAACATCGTCTATCGACGAACCCGCGCCGAGATGCCCGCCAGCCCGTGGGAGGTGGAAGAGGCCGAGCACGAAGGCGTGAAGCTGCACTTCCTGGCCGCGCCCACCCGGGTCATCGGCGAAAACGGCAAGGTCAAAGGCATTGAATGCATACGGATGGAACTCGGCGAGCCTGACCAGAGCGGGCGTCGCAGGCCGGTGCCCGTGAAGGGCTCCGAGTTTGTGATAGAGGCCGATCTTGTGATTGCCGCGGTCAGCCAGGCGCCGGACATGGATTACTTCAAAACGATTGACGGGCTTGGAATCACCAAGTACAGCACGTTTGAGGTCGACCCCGATTCCCTCGCAACCACGCTGCCCGGCGTGTTCGCGGGCGGAGACGCCGCAACCGGCCCTCAGTCCGTAATCCTCGCGGTGCAGCAAGGTCTTCAGGCAGCGGTCTCGATTGACAAGTACCTGAGCGGCGGAAAGCATGACGACTTCGACAGGTTGATGCGGATGCGCAAGATCATCCAGGCGCTCGGGCCGGTCGATAAAGAGGAATATTGCGCAGGCGTGAGCGGTTTAAAGCGCGCAAAGATGCCCGCCCTTCCACCGAAGGAGCGGATCGGCAATTTGAAGGAAGTCGAGTTGGGATTCAGCGAGCAGACGGCCGTAGCCGAGGCCGAGCGCTGCATGCGGTGCTACAGGATTATGATGACCGCCTCGTAAGGGCATGGAGCAAAGGGCAGAAGAACTTCCGATGGTAAATCTGACTATAGACGACAAGAAGGTAAGCGTTCCCGAAGGTACGACAATCCTCAAAGCAGCCGAATCGGCAGGAATCTATATTCCCACCCTCTGCTATCATTCAAAACTGTTCCCCATCGGCGCATGCAGAGTGTGCCTTGTCGAGGTTGAGGGCGAGGACAGGCCGGTCGCCTCGTGTGACACTCAAGCGCGTGAGGGAATGGTCGTTCGCACCAACACCGAGGAAATCATCCGCCGGCGAAAACAGATGCTCCAGTTAGTCCTCCTTCATCATCCGCTCGACTGCCCGGTCTGCGACAAGGCGGGCGAATGCGAGGTGCAGGACATCACCGTCGAGATGTGCGTCCTCGAGCAGCCGTTCTGGTCGGCAAAGCCTGAAAAGACCAAGGAGGAGTTGTCGCCGGTGCTCGACTTGTGGCACACACGCTGCATCATGTGCGGGCGGTGCGTTCAGATTTGCAAGGAAGTGCAGGGAGCGCGCGCGATCGATTACGTGGTTCGGAGCGGGTTCGCCTCGAAAGTGGGCCCGGTCGAATTCGACGGGTACCCGTGCGAAAGTTGTTCCCAATGTCTCTCGGTTTGCCCCGTCGGCGCCATCATCGACTCGACGTTTCGCTATAGTGCGCGCGCCTGGCAACTCGAGAAGAAGGATTCGATATGCACTTTCTGCGGGATCGGCTGCGCGCACGAATTGAACGTCCGCAACAATAAGGTTTATCGGGTCACGGTTCGCGACTTCCAGGGACATAACAAAGGCAATCTCTGCTCGGTCGGCAGGTTTGGAAGGGATGCCGTCCACAGCGAAGCGCGCCTCACTGCGCCGGCCATTCGCAAAAACGGAAGCCTCAAGAACGTGGAGTGGGAAGAGGCTCTCGATTATGCCGCCGATCAACTGAAGAAGACGATCTCGAAACATGGAAGCAACAGCGTTGCCGGACTGGCATCGGCTCGTTGCTCAAACGAGGCCCTCTATGCATTCCAGCGGGTGATGCGCGACGGGCTCGGCGCCAATTCCCTGGACACCCTTGCTCGCCTCGACAATTTCGCAGTCATGCAGACAATGACCGACGTATACGGCGTGCCCGCGCCAACCGCGACGCTCACCGACATAGATGATGCTGACGCGATCCTGGTAGTTGACTCAAATATTATTTGCACGCATCCGGTGGCTGCCCTCGAGATGCTTCGCGTCTTCCATTTGAAGGGAACGAAGGTCTACGTCGTCGGTCACCGCTCGAACAAGTTTACCACGCAGTGCACCCAGTATGCGCGAACAACACCTGGCTCCGAGGCCGCACTGCTCAATTGCCTCACTAATATCATGGTTGAGAAGGGCGCACTTGACGAGGCGGCCCTTAAAGGACGCACCGAAGGCTTTGATAAGCTCAGGCTGCATCTCATGAAATACCCGCTCAACGACACTGCCGCCCGCACTGGGATTGACCCAACAATCATTGCGGAAATCGCGGAAGGTATTGCGAGCGCCAAGAACTTCCTGGTTGTATTGTCGCCGGGAAGTCTTCATGCCGCCGTGAACTCCTCGATTGCCAGGGCCGCGGTCAACCTCGCCGTGCTCAAGGGTGGCAAGACCCTCTCGCTCTTGCGGGAGGGTAACGCCCAAGGCGCGCTCGATATGGGCGTCACGCCCGATTTCCTGCCAGGCTACAAAGAGGCTGTGTCAAACGGATCGGCCGGGCTTTCATCCATTCTTCATGGTATCGAGTCGGGTGACATAAAAGCTCTTTATCTGGTAGGCGGCGACATTCGCAAGGAGATGGCCCTGCTCGGAGTGCCGCTTGAGTCGCTGCAGGGGCTTGATTGCCTGATCGTGCAGGATGTGTTCGGCGGACCTGTCGCCGAGGTGGCGCACGTTGTTCTGCCCGCTTGCAGTTTTGCGGAACGCGAAGCATCCTACACAAATGCTTACCGGATCGTCCAGCACAGCGGCAAGGCAATCGATCCCGTTGGTTCTGCATATTCGGACCTTGAAATTCTCTCCGAGCTCGGGCAGAGGCTCGGGTTGACCGCATTGGAAACAGTTCAGGCGGCTCGTTCCCAGATAGCCGCTTCGACACCCATTTATGATTTTATAGGTGCCGACCCGCTTGCCGGCGTGGGCGCCTGGGACTACTCGAAGGTAGCCGCCGGCACAAGGCTCAGGCTTTCCGTTGTGACGGAGAGTCAGGCATCGGGCAACGGCCAGTATCCTTACATCTTGACATTCGATAACATGCTCCACTTTGGGGGAAGGACCTCGCTGCGATCAGCGAGCCTGGGCAAGGTGCGTGTTGACGGAATGGTGGAATTCAGTGAAAATGATGCAGCGGCGCTGGGACTTCAAGACGGCGCTGTCGTGGAGTTAAGAGTAAAAGGTGGCGGTTCTGCCAAACTGCCCATGCGCATAAGCCGGGAACTGCCGCCGGGAGTCGTCAGCGTCCCAGCTCATGATTTCGAAACTGTGGGCGCATTGATCGGAAAACTTGATGCCGCAGTGTTCAGGCCGGAGCAGCCCGCTCCGATTTGGCTTGCGGGCATCAGTGCGAAGAAGGAATAGGCGATGCCCTCATTTTATATCCTTGGCACGGTGGCTCTGGCGTCCGCTGTAATGGTCGTGACCCGCCGTAATCCCATGCATTCCGCCCTGTGGCTGCTCGTGACGCTTTTCAGCCTCGCGGGAATCTATCTCCTGCTCAGCGCCGAGTTTGTGGCTGCCGTGCAGTTGATTATTTACGCCGGCGGAGTGCTCGTGTTGTATGTCTTTGTGATAATGCTCGTGGACCTCTCCAAAGAAGCGGCGGTCCGGGCCGCCTTCCACAAGCCTAGGCAGATTTTCTTTGCCGTCCTGTTCGCAGCCCTGTTGATGGTGATCATCCTTCAGGTGAGCGGGCCGGGCATTACCCCATTCAGCATAGAAGATGTCGAGCCTGTTGTACGTGCTGACACAACTCGCGATTTTGCCAGCGAACTGTTCCTCACGTACTTGTATCCATTTGAAATCGCTTCGGTGTTGCTGCTCGTGGCTATGATAGGGTCGGTGATCCTTGCCCGTCGCGCAAAGAAACCCGCCGAATCCGCAATCAAGGAGCATGCCGGATGATTCCGCTTTCCCATTCGATGATGCTTGGCGCCGTGCTGTTCTGCATCGGGATGCTCGGGTTCCTTATTAGACGGAACCTGATAGTGATCTTCATGTCGATAGAATTGATGCTCAACGCCGTCGGGCTCAACCTGGTGGCCTTCTCCAACCAGCTCAACTCGGCTCACGGACAGGTGTTCGCCGTGTTTGTGATTACGGTGGCCGCGGCCGAGGCAGCCACCGGCCTTGCCATATTGATTGCGCTCTTCAGGGTCAGCCGGGCCGTCAACGTGGACGAAGCAAACTCTCTGAAATGGTGACAGAACTGCGATAAGGCATACATGATGACCAACGTACTAGAGTACATCTGGTTAATTCCGCTGTTCCCTTTCATCGGTTTCCTGACGATAGGACTCCTTGGCAGAAAATTTTTCCAGGGCAAGACCGAACTGGTCCCTGCTGTCATCGGGTGCACATCCATATTCCTCTCTTTTGTAACGTCCGTCCTCTGCGTGCTCGCCCTGTCGCGCATCATGCCGAACGAGGAAGGCGCCCGCATCTTCACAAAGGAAGTCTACACTTGGATCGAAATGGGGGCGTTCAGGGTACCGTTCAAGTTCCAGCTTGACGCGCTCTCGTCGGTCATGATCCTCGTTGTCACCGGTGTCGGCTTCCTCATCCATGTCTACTCGAAGGGATACATGCACGGCGATGGCGGCCAGTACCGCTTCTTCGCATACATGAATCTGTTCACCTGCGCCATGCTGATCCTCGTCCTGGGCGGCAATTTCCTTATGATGTTTATCGGATGGGAAGGCGTCGGACTGTGCTCTTACCTTCTCATCGGGTTCTGGTTCGAGAAGGACTCAGCCGCGAACGCGGGGAAGAAGGCATTCGTCACTAACCGCATCGGCGACTTTGGGTTCGTGCTCGGAATGATGTTGATATTTCTGACTTTCGGCACGCTTGATTACCAGGACGTGTTTGCGCAAGCGCCCCACAAGCTCCAGGCGGGCGGCGCCCTCGTTACCTTGATTACCCTGTTTCTCTTCGTGGGCGCGACGGGCAAGTCGGCGCAGATTCCACTCTACGTGTGGCTGCCGGACGCGATGGAGGGCCCGACTCCAACCAGCGCGCTCATCCATGCCGCTACGATGGTTACGTCGGGCGTATATATGATAGCTCGCAGCAACGCCCTGTATTCGATGGCGCCCGTCACGCTCGCCGTCGTTGCTGCTGTCGGGGCGGCCACGGCGTTCTTCTCGGCAACCATCGGCATGGCTCAGTACGACATAAAGAAGGTCTTGGCCTACTCAACGGTCAGCCAGCTCGGATACATGTTCCTGGCCTGCGGCGTCGCTTCGTATGCTGCAGGTATCTTCCATCTTATGACTCACGCTTTCTTCAAAGCCCTCCTGTTCCTCGGGGCCGGCAGCGTCATCCACGGCATGAGTGGCGACCAAGACATGCGCAACATGGGCGGCCTCAGGAAACACATGAAACACACCTGGTGGACGTTCATGTGCGCGTATCTTGCCATCTCAGGAATACCGCCGTTCTCCGGATTTTTCAGCAAGGACGAAATACTCTGGAAGGCGTTCACCTATGAATCCCCGGTCCTCGGCCCGCTGTGGGGAAAGTTCCTTTGGGCGGTCGCCGCGACCGCGGCGCTCATGACCGCATTCTATATGTCGCGCCTTGTATTCATGACTTTCTATGGTGAGTCGAGGGTTTCACATGAGGCCGCGCATCACCTGCACGAGTCGCCCGGCTCGATGATATATCCGCTCATGGCGCTCGCCGTTTTGTCGGTCATAGGCGGCCTTGTGGGCGTGCCGGCCGCTCTCGGCGGAGCAAATCATTTCCACCATTTCTTGGCGCCGATAGTTGACAAGGCGGCCCACGGCGGGCATGGGGCGCACGCCGCCATAACAAGCGGGCTGGCCTACGCCGCTGAGGTCGTTTCCCATGGCGCATCCGCAGGCGAAGAACATTCGCGCTCCCTCGAGCTTCTCATGATGGCGGTCTCCGTCTTGATTGCAGGCGCCGGCATCGGTACCGGCTATTATATGTACATTAAGAATACCAATATTCCGCTCCTGCTCCAATTTAAGCTCCCGCGGCTCCATAAGACGCTCTTGAACAAATGGTACGTTGACGAGATTTATAACTTTGCCTTTGTGAACGGGACCAAGCAGTTCGCGCTTGTCCTCTGCTGGTTTGACGCCAACATTATCGATGGCATAGTCAACGGGGCCGCTTACGCGACACGGGCCTTCAGCAGCGCCTCCATCCTGTTTGACGGCGGCGTCATCGACGGTCTTGTTAACCTTGCGGGAAGAGTGATTGAGGTTGGAAGTGGCATGCTCAGACGCATCCAGACGGGCTACGTTCAGAATTACGCTCTGGCGATGGCGATCGGGATCATCCTGCTTCTGGGCATTTATATTGTATTGAGATAACGGGAAGGCAAGTTGTTGCAAACTTTCCAAGGAAGGGAGAGTTAAGAGTTGACGCCCGAAATACTAAACTATTACGACATGGGGCTGAAGTGGCCCATACTCTCGATAATCACCTATATCCCGGTTCTCGGCGCGCTCATCATAATGCTGTTTCTGCGCCGAGACAACACGATCCGATGGTTCTCCAACATCGTGGTCCTGGTCGATTTCATCATTTCGCTCCGCCTTATAACGGGGTTCGCCAAGGACCGGCACGTCGTTCAGTTTGTCGAACAGGTCCCATGGATCGAGAGCCTCGGCGTTCAGTACTTCTTCGGCGTTGACGGCATCAGCATCCTTCTGGTGATGCTCACGACGTTCCTGGGCGTGCTCGCGGTGCTCTCGTCGTGGACCGCAATACAGGAGCGCGTGAAGGAATACTATGTGTTCATGCTCTTGCTTCAGACCGGCATGTTGGGCGTGTTCTTCTCGCTTGACTTCTTCCTCTTCTACGTGTTCTGGGAAGTCATGCTGGTTCCGATGTACTTCCTCATCGGCGTGTGGGGCGGCGAGCGCAAACTCTATGCTGCGATAAAGTTCTTCCTGTACACGCTCGCAGGCAGCGTGCTCATGCTGCTCGCGATCCTCGGTCTTTACTTCCTGTACTATCAGGAACACAACGTGCTCACCTTCGAGATCATGAAGTTCTACGCCCTCGATATCCCGTTCCATATCGAGAAGTGGTTGTTCCTCGCCTTCTTTGTCGGTTTCGCGATCAAGGTGCCAATGTTCCCGTTCCATACCTGGTTGCCCGACGCCCACACCGAGGCGCCTACGGCGGGCAGCGTCATCCTGGCCGGCGTCTTGCTGAAAATGGGCACCTACGGCTTCGTGAGGTTCAGTCTGCCGCTGTTCCCCGATGCGACCATGTGGTTCATGCCTTACGGCATCATACTTGCCGTCGTCGGGATCGTCTATGGCGCCCTGACCGCGATGATGCAACCCGACATGAAGAAACTGGTTGCGTATTCCAGCGTCAGCCACTTGGGCTTTGTGATGCTCGGCGTGTTTGCGCTCAACCAGCAGGGCATCGAAGGCGGTATTCTTCAAATGATTAACCACGGCCTGAGCACCGGGGCGCTGTTCCTTGTGGTCGGCCTCATTTACGAACGCAGGCATACTCGCATGATCAAGGAGTTCGGAGGGCTCAGCAAACAGATGCCGCTGTACGCTGCGCTGTTTATGGTGGTCACCCTCTCCTCGATCGGACTGCCGGGACTCAACGGGTTCATCGGCGAATTCACGATCCTTGTCGGCGCTTTCCGAGCACTATGGAACGAGGCGGCCGTCGTGAACACTGCCGTCTCAAGAACGCTTGTGCTGCTTGCCACCAGTGGTATCGTGCTGGGCGCCGCTTATATGCTCTGGCTGTATCAGCGCGTGATGTTCGGCAAGCTCGAAAACCCGAAGAACATGACCTTGAAGGACCTCGACCTGCGGGAAGCCATGACGCTCATCCCCATTGTGCTTATGTGCGCTTGGATAGGGCTGTACCCGAAGCCCTTCCTCGAATTCATGGATGCCGCCGTGGCGAAAACCGTTGAAGTTTCTAATCCAAAGGCTGCACTCGCAGAAAAGCAACTGATGCTGGAACAAGCCCGCATGAAAGGGCAGGGCCATCCGGCGGGCCTTGAACTGAGCCTGCCACCCGATCATCCACCGATCCTACCGCCCGGTCATCCGCCGATAATGCCCGATTCGCATGCAGGCATGAGCGGCGAAGAAGGCATGCAGTCCGTCGGAGCAAAGGTCCATCAGGGAGAAGCTGCGCATCCGCCCGTCGGGGCGGTTCACGGGGTTGAAGCTCAAGCCCCCGAACATCCAGGACAATCAGGCCCTGCAGGCCATTAGGTGGAGCTGAAGAATGCAACTTCCGGTTGTCGATATTACGGCTGTCTATCCTGAGTTCATTGTTGGGCTGGTGGGGCTCACCGTGCTGGTGGTGGACTTGTTGGCGAAGAAAGAGCGTCCGGCAGGGCTGACTGCCATCGGCGTCGTGGGATTGGCCGTTGCCTTTCTCATCACGCTGCTCATGCTCATCTGGGACCGAAAGGAAACCGCCTTTGGCGGAATGGTGGCCGTCGACCCTTACGCCCAGTTTTTCAAACTGATATTCGTCCTTTCCGCCGCTTTCTCCATACTCATGTCGCCCCGCTATCTGCGGCTCTTCAACATCAATGCCGCCGAGTACTACGAACTGATACTCTTCTCCACCGTCGGCATGATGGTGATGGTCGCCGCCAATGACCTCATCACCATTTACATCGGCCTCGAGCTCATGTCCATTTCCATTTATCTTATGGCCGGGTTCCAGAGGGAGAATCCGCGCTCGTCCGAGGCCTCAATGAAGTATTTCCTCCTCGGAGCATTCGCATCGGCCGTCTTGCTCTATGGAATGTCCTTTTTCTACGGGATCACCGGAACGACCAACCTTGTCGGGATCCAACGCTACCTTGACTTCACGCAAAACATGCTGAACTCAAGGCTGATTACGCTGTCGCTCGTGCTGATGACGGTCGGCTTCGGTTTCAAAATCGCCGCCGTGCCGTTTCACATGTGGACTCCCGACGTGTACGAAGGAGCGCCGACCCCGTTGACCGCCTTTATGTCCGTCGGCCCCAAGGTCGCCGGATTCGCAGTTATCCTGCGGGTGTACATGACATCATTTAACTTGCTGATTCCGGACTGGACACTGCTCTTCTGGGTATTGTCGGTCCTCACGATGATCGTCGGCAACGTCATCGCCGTCTCCCAGCAGAACATCAAACGGATGCTTGCGTACTCGTCTATCGCGCACGCAGGCTATCTGCTCATTGGCATTGTGGCCGCCGGCTCGGCAACCGAACTGGCAAGAACCTCGGGTGACCCGAAGCTCGCGGCGGTCATGGAGGCGCTCAAGCCGGAGTCCATGATGAGCGTCCTCGTGTATCTGTTCGCCTATATGTTCATGAATTTGGGAGCGTTTGCCATTGTCATCAGCCTCGCTAAGGCCAACGACCCCCGCGAATCGCTCTCCGATTACGCAGGCCTTGCCAAGCGCAAGCCGATAACCGCTCTTCTGATGGCCGTTCTGATGCTGTCGCTGACTGGCATACCCCCTACATTCGGCTTTATCGGTAAACTGTATATATTCAAAGCCGCGGTACTGACCGATAACTGGCCTCTCGCGATCATCGGCGTCCTCACAAGCGTCGTCGCGGCCTATTACTATATCAGGGTCATCGTTTACATGTATATGCGCGAACACGAAGGCGAGGTCGCCCTCGAGGGCGA
>CAZEBC010000037.1:0-13870 GCA_964510165.1 uncultured bacterium | reverse complement strand
AGTTATGGTCCGGGAACGAAACAAATACCTCGAGCAGTTCGGCCGATTCTACACCCTCGCCATTGAGATGGCCGTGGCGGTAATCGTTCCCATGCTCATCGGCCTGTGGCTCGACAAGAAGACCGGCAAGAGTCCCTGGTTTACCCTCGCAGGAACAATCCTTGGGGGCGCGGCGGCTATTAGGTCGGCTCATAGGACGCTCAGTGAGGCCCTCAGGGAGCGCGAAAAAAAAGAGCGCGAACATTCGACCCATGAAGGCCGAAATGGAGGCTTTTCGAGTTGAACTCTCAGGTAATCCTCGGCGTGGTCGTCGGCTTCTTCATTGGAGCGATGGATTTCTCGCTCGCCCGCTCGATCTCCGCGCTGGTTCGCCCCTCCAACGCCCATATGGGGCAGGCCATTATTCTTGCAGGATTTATCGTTCGGCTCGGCGCGATAGGGATTCTGCTCTGGACTCTTTCCCAAGCCGACAATATAAGCTTTCTGGCGGTATGCGTCGGGCTTACGGGCTCGTTCACCGCTTTGACACTAAGACACTCGATCAGATCGTTGCATGCCGGTCGCGAACGAAGGCAACTTGCTGACAGGAGGTAAGCTACCTTGGAAATCCAGCACGAACACCTGCACACTCTCGTTGAGTTGGGCCCGTTATCCATCAACAAGGCGGTCATATGGATGTTCATAGCCGCATTCGTTTCCTTTCTCGTGCTCTATATGGCCGGTCAAAGAAAATTGGTGCCCGGCCGTTACCAGAGCGCGATGGAAGTGTTACTCACCCTTATCCGCGAGAAGATGGTGCTCGACACGATGGGCCACGAGGGACTCCGCTTTTTCCCGTTCATCGCGTCGCTGTTCTTCTTCATCTTCTTCTGCAACATCGTCGGCATATTCCCGCTCGCCCATTACGGCTACACTGTCACTTCAAACATAAACACCACCGCCACTCTGGCGGTGCTCGTGTTCGCGGTGGTCCTCGTAACGGGCATCCGGAAAAAGGGGATTGGCGGATACCTGAAGAGCTTTGCCCCGCACGGCGTGCCCAAGCTCCTGCTGCCCCTCATTTTCCCCGTTGAAATCATCAGCCTCTTCGCCAAGCATTTCGCCTTGGCGGTTCGTCTTTTCGCCAATATGCTCGCGGGGCACACCGTCATTCTGGTGTTCGCAACGGGCGCATCGGTGCTTTTCGGGAAGGGACTTATGACCGTGCTCTCGCCGTTCCCGTTCGTCGGGGTCGTCGGGATGCTCATATTCGAAATCTTCGTTGCTCTCATACAGGCGTTTATCTTTGCGATACTCGCCGCGTTGTACATCGGCGACTCGCTTCGTGAACATCACTAATAGTTCAAGCAAAGTGGCTTAACTCGAACAAGGGAGGAAAACAATGGATCTCACAGGATTGGGCGCTCTGGGCGCCGGCATAAGCATCGGTTTTGCGGCTCTCGGAACCGGTATCGGGATGGGCTACCTCGTCGGCAGCGCTGTCGAAAGCATGGCCCGCCAACCGGAGGCGACCGGTACCATCACCACCAACATGTTCATTGGGTTGGCATTCATCGAGGCGCTCGCTCTGTACGCGCTGGTCATTAGTTTCATAGTCATGGCCCGTTAACAACGTGCCCCCTGCTATTTGAAAGCGGAGGTGAATGAAGTGGCACAAACCATATTCTACCTGGCCCAGGAGACCGGCGAGATAGAGAGCGTGGAAATCTCCGAACAAGAGGTCACGAGCGCTCACGAGGAACACGCGCCAAAAGGCGGCGGCGAGACCCCCATGAAGGCCGAGCCCAACCTCTGGTGGTGGACGCTTATAGCTTTCGCCATCGTGTTCTTCATCCTCAAGAAGTTCGCGTTCCCCCGCATTACCGAAGCCCTCGATAAGCGCAACGAGAAAATCGAGGGAGACCTCAAGAACGCCGAACTCACGCGCGGTGAGGCCGAGAAGCTTCTGGGCGAGTACAAACAGCAACTCGAAAGCGCCCGCGCCGAAGCGAAGAAGATCATGGACGAGGGCAAGTCCCTCGGCGAAAACCTGCGAAAGGAAACCATAGCAAAAGCGCAGGAAGAGGCAAACCAACTCATCAAGCGCGCCCAGGAAGAAATCGCGCGCGAGAAGGAAAAGGCCATAAAGGAACTCCAGGCTCAGATCGCGGACATCTCCATTGAGGTGGCCTCCAAGGTCATTCAACGCACGCTGAAAAAAGAAGAACACGCTCAACTCATCGACCAGTATATATCCGAGGTAGGCAGGCTCTATGAAGGTTGACCCGATTGTTAGCGCATACGCCGAATCTCTCTTTCGCCTGGCCTCGGCAGAAGGCGTGACCGACCGGGTTGAAGACGAACTCCACGAGCTCGAGCGGCTCTACCAGAGCAACTACGAACTGAAGGAGTTCATTAACAACCCCGGGGTCAAGGCGGAAGGCAAGAAGGACGCTCTGGCCGAGCTTCTCGGCGGCAAACTCAGCCGCGTCACGCTCAACCATATGTACCTCATTATCGACCAGGAGCGCGGGCGCCTGTTCCCGAAAATAGCCGAAGAGTATTTCCGGCTTGCCAGCGATGCGAGAGCAAAGATATCAGCCGAAGTGATCACCGCTCAGCCGATATCCGACGGCGCCCTTCAGAAACTTGGGGCCGAACTCCGCAAACTGACCAGGAAAGACGTCCACATGCGGACCCGCGTGGATGAGTCGATAATCGGTGGCGTTGTCGTTAAAGTGGGCGACAAGGTATTGGACGGAAGCGTCCGAAACAAACTGTTCCAGTTGAAGAAGCAGATGACGGGCTGATTCGCTCCCGCTTTGCTTCATTAAAGGGGAGGATGCGCCTTGGAACTGAAGCTAGACCCTACTGCGATTTCCGCAGTAATCAGAAAACACATTCAGGAATCGAAGATCGCCGTCGGCATGGAAGAGGTCGGCGAGGTCATCGAGGCGGGTGACGGCATCGCCCGCATCAAAGGGCTGCCAAGTTGCATGTCGGCCGAGATGCTCGAGTTTCCACACGGCATCTACGGAATGGCCCTCAACCTCGAACTCGACCAGATCGGCGCTGTGATCCTGGGCGAATTCGACAAAATCGAACAGGGCGACCCGGTCAAGCGGACCGGCAGAATCCTTCAGGTGCCGGTCGGACCCGAACTCGTTGGTCGCGTTGTGAACGGCGTCGGCCAGCCCGTCGACGGCAAGGGCCCCTTAAACGCCAAGAAGTTCAGGCCCATTGAAGGCCGCGCGCCAAACGTCGTGCAACGACAGCCCGTGAAGGAACCTCTTCAGACGGGCCTCAAATGCATCGACTCGATGATACCCATCGGCCGCGGTCAGCGTGAATTGATCATCGGCGACCGTCAGACCGGCAAGACCGCCCTGGCAGTCGATGCCATCATCAATCAGCGTGGCAAAGACGTCTATTGCATTTACGTGGCCATCGGCCAGAAACAGTCCACCGTCGTCGGCGTTGTTGAGACGCTTGAGCGGTACGGCGCCATGGATTACACCATCGTTGTCGCTGCCAATGCGAGCGACTCGGCTCCGATGCAATATGTGGCGCCGTATTCCGGCTGCGCAATGGGCGAGGAATTCCGCGACACCGGAAAACACGCGCTCATCATTTACGACGACTTATCCAAGCACGCCGCCGCGTACAGGACGATGTCGCTCCTGCTCAGGAGACCGCCCGGTCGCGAGGCGTTTCCGGGAGACATCTTCAACCTGCACTCTCGGTTGCTCGAGCGCGCCGCCAAACTCTCCGACAAGCTCGGGGGAGGCTCCCTCACGGCTCTCCCCATCGTGGAAACACAGGCGGGCGACTACTCGGCTTACATCCCGACTAACGTCATTTCCATCACCGACGGACAGATATACCTGGAAGCCGACTTGTTCTACGGCGGCGTCAGGCCTGCAGTTTCCGTCGGACTCTCGGTGTCGCGCGTCGGCGGTAACGCGCAAATTCCCGGCATGAAAAAAATGGCGGGTACCCTTCGCCTCAGCCTGGCGCAGTATCGCGAACTGGCCGCCTTCGCCCAGTTTGGCTCAGAACTGGACAAAGCCACCCAGGCACAGCTTGCGCGGGGCGAGCGTCTGGTCGAAGTCCTCAAGCAGCCCCAATACGAGCCCATGCCCGTCGAGCAGCAGGTCATGATAATAGCGGCGGCAAACCTGGGAATGCTCGATGACATCCCCGTGGAACAGGTGAAAGCCTTTGAGACCGATTTCCATGAGTTCATGAAGGACAAGTACCCGGATATCGGAAAAACCATACGCGAAACCCGCCAGATGAGTGACGAAACCATTGAAAGACTCAGAAAGGCGACAGGAGAGTTTAAGCTTCTGTTCAAAGGTTCATAATCATGGCCAACACCCGCGAAATCAGAAATCGCATCCGAAGCGTCAAGAACATACAGCAAATCACGCGCGCAATGGAGATGGTCGCGGCCTCGAAACTCAAACGCGCACAAGACCTCGTTTATGCCGCCGAACCTTACGCCGACAAGCTCCGCCACATAATGTCGGAGGTCGGCAAGTCCGTCGCCGGAGTCACGCATCCGCTCCTCGTTCAAAGGCCGATCGAACGCACTTGCGTGGTGGTGATGACTTCCGATAAGGGATTGTGTGGAGCGTATAACTCCAACGTGATCTCGAAATCGTTGGACTTCATCAAACCCTTGAACCGGGAATCCGTCAGGCTTGTGCTCATCGGCAAGAAGGCGAACGACTTTTACAAGCGGCGTCAGTACGAGATTATCAAGTACTGGCCGTTCCCAGGACGCGAGGTCGAAGTTCCCTTTGTGGCCGAGGTTACCCGCTTTCTGGCTGAAGGCTATGAACGCGCCGATTTCGACCGCGTGATCATGTTCTTCACCAAGTTCAAGAGCGCAATGGTCACCATTCCCAAAGAAGTGCAACTGCTTCCCCTTGAAACCGGCGACGCAGAAGTGAAATCCGAAGGCATAAGCCCGCTCTACATATTCGAGCCGACAGCCGAAGAATTGATGCAGTTGCTCTTGCCCAAATATCTGCAAAACCAGATATACTTGGCCTTCGTCGAGGCGGCGGCTTCCGAGCACGGCAACCGAATGGTCTCGATGCGGAACGCGACGGACAACGCCGACGAAATGATTCGAACCCTTACGCTCAACTACAACAAGATTCGACAGGCCTCGATCACGCGTGAAATACTCGAGGTCGTCGCCGGCGCTGATGCGACTGAAAAAAAGAAGTAGTAACAGGGGAGCCTTCTACCCCGTCTGAAAAGGAGATTGACACATGAACGAAGGAAAGGTTGTTCAGGTCATCGGACCGGTGGTCGATGTGGAGTTCTTCTCCGAGGACGTCCCACAGATAAACCATGCAATAATAATAGAGGATAAAGCGGCCGGTATTGACTTGGTGACCGAGGTCGCGCAGCATCTCGGCGATAACATCGTCCGTGCCGTCGCCATGTCCTCGACCGACGGCCTTGTCCGCGGCATGAAGGCCATCGATACGGGCGCTTCCATCAGTGTCCCCGTCGGTGAAGAGTGCCTTGGCAGGGTCTTCAACCTGCTCGGGCAACCGATTGACGAGATGGGACCTGTTGACGCCAAGACCAAATACCCCATTCACAGGCCTGCCCCCACGTTTGAGGAGCAGGTGTCAGCCAACGAGTTGTTCGAGACGGGCCTGAAAGTCATTGACCTGCTCGCCCCTTACACCCGTGGCGGCAAGGTGGGCCTGTTCGGCGGCGCCGGCGTGGGCAAGACAGTGCTTCTGATGGAACTTATCCACAACCGCGCCAAGCAGCACGGCGGCGTGTCCGTGTTCGGCGGGGTGGGGGAGCGCACCCGTGAGGGCAACGACCTGTGGCTCGAAATGAAGGAATCGGGCGTGTTGTCCAAGACCGTCATGGTGTTCGGACAAATGAACGAGCCGCCGGGCGCACGCCTCAGGGTCGCACTGAGCGCCCTTGCCCAAGCCGAATACTTCAGAGATGACAAGGGACAGGACGTGCTCCTGTTTATCGATAACATATTTCGTTTCAGCCAGGCAGGCTCCGAAGTGTCCGCCTTGCTCGGGCGCATGCCCTCCGCCGTCGGATATCAGCCCACATTGAGCATGGAGATGGGCGAACTGCAGGAACGCATTACCTCAACCAAACGCGGCTCGATCACATCTGTGCAGGCTATTTACGTGCCTGCCGACGACCTGACCGACCCCGCGCCTGCAACCACCTTCTCCCATCTTGACGCCACTACGGTGCTCTCTCGACGCATCGCGGAACTCGGCATTTATCCGGCGGTCGACCCCTTGGATTCGACCTCTCGAATCCTTGACCCGCGCATCATCGGCGAGGAACATTACACCGTGGCTCGAACCGTCCAGCAGATACTCCAGCGGTACAAAGACCTCCAGGACATCATCGCCATCCTCGGTATGGAAGAACTCTCCGAAGAGGATAAACTGGTCGTCCACCGCGCTCGCAGAATTCAGCGGTTCCTCTCTCAGCCGTTCTTCGTCGCCGAGCAGTTTACCGGCAGCCCCGGCCGTTACGTCCCGCTTGCTGACACCGTCAGAAGCTTCAAGGCCCTCATCGAGGGAGAGTACGACGAACTGCCCGAGGCCGCATTCTACATGGTCGGACCCATCGAAGAGGCCGTAGAGAAGGCCGAACGAATAAAGAAGGGTTGATGACAGTGGCGAGATCCTATCCGCTCGAAATAGTCACGCTTAAGCGTAAGGTGTTCAGCGACGAGGTCGAATGCCTCACTGTGCCCGGCGGACTCGGATATCTGGGTGTCTTGGCCGGACATGCGCCGCTTTTGACAAACGTCGAGACCGGTGTCGTCTCCATAAAGAGAGGAGGCGGCGCCGATCTTCGGATGGCCGTTGGGGAGGGGTTCCTGGTGGTTACTTCCAAATCCAGCACCTTACTCGTCGATACGGCCGAACGGAGGGAAGAGATTGACGTCGCGCGCGCTCGCGCAGCGATGGACCGCGCGCGTCAGAGGCTGTCGGCGCCCCAACCTGATACGGACCTCCTTCGGGCGGAGGCCGCCCTCAAACGCGCCGTCGCGCGTCTGAAGGTCGCCGAGGCCCTCTGAGCTTTGCGGGTTCTCCGACTGTCCCTCGCGGAGGATTCAAGCCTTTGTCACATGGGCGGACTGGCACGGCATGCGCGACTGGCCGGGTCAGTGCGCCTTTTTTGCTTTCCCGGGAAGCCGCTGCCACACTTTGGTATAATTAAAACGATGTCATCGATGACGGTCATTTTCCCTCACCCAACTCTCTCCCTCCGAGAGGGGCAGGGTGAGGGGGTCACGCCGGCGCGTGATCGGTCATCTGGTTTCCGAACGAAGCTGAATGTTCCTCAAATCTCTCCTGCCCTCGCCGTTTGAACTCGCCCAGAAGCTGGGGCGACTTCTGTTCCTTTGTGGACTGGTCGGCGTCGTCGCGGGGGTCGGCGCAATCGCCTTCATGTGGATGCTTGAGGCGACCCGACATTATGCGCTCGGGGTCGCCGCCGGGTATTATCCTCCAGGCCCGCGCGGCGAAGAACCCCTCTTCGCGCCAACCGGCGAACCGTTTCGCCGATGGGTCCTCTTCTTCGTTCCCGCCATCGGAGGACTTGTGAGCGGCCTCATTGTGTTCACCCTTGCTCCCGAGGCCGAAGGACATGGGACAGACTCCGCGATAGCGGCCTATCACTTTCGACAAGGTCAGATCAGAGCGAGAGTCCCGGTTATCAAAGCCATCGCCTCAGCCATCACCATAGGCACAGGAGGCTCAGGCGGCAGGGAAGGGCCGATCGCACAGATAGGGGCCGGATTCGGCTCGGTCGTTGCCTGCGTCTTGAAGCTGAGCACCTATGAAAGGCGCATCCTCGTGGCTGCCGGGATGGCTGCGGGGATCGGGGCCATCTTCCACGCGCCCCTTGCGAGCGCGCTTTTCGCCGCAGAAGTCCTCTATAAGGAGATGGACATGGAGTACGAGGTCATCGTCCCCTCTATCATCTCCTCGGTCATTGCGTACGCCATTTTCGCCACCAAGTTCGGTTGGAATCCTCTGTTTCAAACACCCGGCTTTGTGTTCGAGAATCCCTCAGAACTGATCCCGTACTTCGTCCTCGCACTTGCGGTGGCCGGGGGAGCCTCGCTCTTCATCCAAATATTCTATGGAGTCCGCGACACCTTTCGCTCGATTCCGCTCCCTAATCACATCAAGCCGGCGCTTGGCGGACTTGTCGTAGGCCTCATCGGGTTTTTCCTGCCGGATGCCTTGGGAACGGGATATGGCGTTGTTCAGGGGGCTTTCGCAGGGCAGTTCGGTTTTTCCATCCTGCTGGCCATCGCTCTCGGGAAAATGCTGACCACCTCTTTCTCGATCGCCACTGGAGGCAGCGGCGGCGTGTTTGGTCCGTCAGTTGTCATCGGCGGCGCCCTCGGAGGCGCCGTGGGACAGGTCTTGCAGCTCGCCTTTCCGGACATGGGTATTCAGCCGGGCGCATTCGTTCTCGTGGGAATGGCAGGCTTTTTCGCCGCCGCCAATACGCCAATCTCCACCGTCATCATGGTAAGTGAAATGACCGGCAACTACCATTTGCTTGTCCCGTCAATGTGGGTGTGCATCATCGCATACCTGCTGGTTCGACGCTTAACCATCTATGAGAAACAGATATCAACCCGCATGGACGCACCCTCCCACGTCGGCGAGATGATGGGCGGGATACTCAAACGCCTCACCGTCGCCGACGCCATAGGCGACGGAGGCCGAAATCAGGTCATCACGGTGAACGAATCTGCAACCCTTCATGAATTGCTCGAGAAGTTCGCAACCTCGAAACACACACCTGCTTCCCCGTTGTTGACGCGGAAAGTAAGCTCATTGGCGTGGTTGACGGCAAAGACTTGCGTCGTACCGTAAGCGAGGCGGGATTCATTGACCGTCTCATCATCGCGAAAGAACTGGCCAGTGATTCGCCAACGGTCACCCCTCATGAAGACCTCTATTCCGCCGTCCACAAGATGGTCGTCTCGCGCATTGACGAATTGGTCGTCGTGGATGAGGCAGACCCGCGAATGCCAATCGGTATCCTCAGTAGGGGAGAGCTCGTTGCCGCCTATGACCGCCAATTCCTGGACGAAGGCGCCGCATAACCGCTCCGTGCTGCCCCAGGGCTTACGCATCCAAAGCGGTCCTTCCCGGTCGAAACGAGGCGTCTTTCAAAGAGCAAGGGCGAAAAGGGGAAGGGAAAAGGGCGAAAAGGAACCAAAGAACCCTGTGGATCCAAAATCGTTCGACCAACTCAACCACCGGGTCGAAAGCGAAAAGAAAAACTGAATCGAATGTCAGTGCCAGTCCGTGTCCGTCTGTGCACGTCGGAACACTCTAGAGACTTTGGGCACTTTAGCTCTCACTTACTCTCTGGGATTGAAGTATCCTCGGCCCTGTGTTATAATCACTCGATATTTTGCTTCACTTGGGTGAGACTGCGTCGCTCGGTGATGAAGTTCCGCATCCGGTTCCTCACGGATAAAGCTTGAGATCGGCCTGCAGGAGTCATACAGTGCGAACGATTGTGCGGAGCGTGGGAAGCATATCCCTCTTCCTTTTTGTGGTTATGATCGGCATGCTCTCACATTCATACGCACTCGCCGTAGATGAGTTCGCAGAGAGTGAGGAACAAGTCTTCGCTAAAGACAAGCCCGTCTATTTTTCTGGGGACAGCTTCAGCTATGAGCGCGAGACCGGAATCGTCACAGGAACCGGCGACGTGAGGATAGTCCAGGAAAGCGTCAGATTGCGCGGCGATAAGGTGATCGTAAACCTTCCGAGGCGACTCGTTGAGATCGAGGGTAATGTCATCGCAACCCGTGGAGAGGACATAGTGAAAGGCGCTCGGGGCATATACGATTTCGAGAAGGAGGAGGGCGTCTTCTATGATGCCCGTGGACATTCCATTCCATGGTATGTCACCGCCGACACGCTGGAGCGTGAGCCAACCGGTATGTACTCCGTGGAACGGGCATCGTTGACCACATGCGATCTTGACCGCCCTCATTATCGTCTCGAAGCCAGATCTGTTGATGTCATCCCCGATGAACGCGTAGTCGCGCGGGATCTCACACTCTTTGCCGGACCCGTCCCGATTTTCTATTTCCCGTATTATTCCCAGGACCTCGGCCCAAGGGGGTCTCCGTTCGAGTTCACCGCGGGCACACAGAGTGATGTGGGCGCTTACGCCCGCATAGGATACAACTTCGAGGTGGGGGACCAGGTTCTGCTCAATCCGCACATATGGGGATTCACCAAGAGCGGCGTCGCGGGCGGCCTGGACGGTCGGCTGAGCCTGTTCGACGGACAGGGGCGCGGAAGATTCGATTCGTTCTACATCTCGGACCAGAACGAAGACAATACCGAGGAACCTGGCATCGACAAGGACAGGGGCAAAGCCGACCTCTACTACCGCCAAACCTTGTCAGACTACTGGACCGCTCTTCTGCAAATCGAATACCTCAGCGACCGCGAAATCCTAAAGACTTTTGATTTCGACGATTTCGCTGAACGCGAGGCGCCGGAGACATTTCTCAATATCGACCGCACCGACGAGCATAGCGTCATATCTTTCATCACCCGCGTGAGGCTTGTCGATTATATAACCGACGTCGAGCGGGTGCCGGGTCTCAGGCTTGAGTTGCTTGAGCAGGAACTTGGCGATACCGGCGTTTTCTACAATCTCTCGAACGAAAGCGTGTACCTGAACGTGGACCCCGACGGCCCGCAGTCCGCGAGAAATTTCACCCAGGCGCGGATGGCGTATCCATTTCGCGACCTCGAGTGGGTCACTCTCGTGCCGTTCGTCGAGGCCGACGGAACCTATTACTCGAGCACGCTGGATGAGGATGACGAATACCGCCTCTCGGGCTCGACGGGCGCCATCGCGCAATCTCATTTCCAGAGAATCTACGACTCTCCGTTCGCTCGATACACGGCGTTTCGACATCTCATTGTGCCGACCGTCACGTATCGCGTTCGCCCCACTCCCGCTGAAGAGCCTGACGAACTTCACCAGTTCGATTCCGTTGACCTGATTGACGACGAAAACCTTGTCGAAGTCGAGGTCAATAACTACCTTCAGGCCAAGCGGCGCGATGGAGCGAGGATAGAACCCCTCCAGCACACCGTAACCGTCGGCTTCGAATTCACTGACGGCGACGACAAGTTTGCCCTGCTCGAAAATGAACTCCTCGTACGGCCCTTCCCTCAATGGGAACTCGCCCTTAAGGAGCAGAACGACTTCAGGGACGAGAGCCGGAGCGACATCGTGAGCGTGACCCTTCGCTACGTGAAACCGCAATCGCTGAGGGCCTCCTTCGGCGTCATTCATGAGGACACTGTGCTGATACCCTTCTCTACCCAGTTGGTGTATTCCCTCAGCAAGTCCTTAGGACCGCTGTGGCGCGCTGGATTCCAGCAGCGATACGATATTTCCCTTGAAGAGTTCTCGTACCAGGAAATATGGGTGTGGCGCGACCTCCATTGCTGGGAGGCCATGCTTAGCGTGACGGACAGACAGGAGGCCACCTCCTTTATGCTGGTCTTTAACATCAAGGCATTCCCAATGAGTCAAATTCAACGTAAGACGGCGATTCAGCCGATTCTGGAAAGGCATGCATGGCCCACGCGTTGGTAACAGGCGGCGCAGGCTTCATAGGCTCGCACCTTGCCGAAGCTTTGCTCGAGCGCGGACAGAAGGTGACCGTGCTGGACGACCTCTCGACAGGAAGCCGCGACAATATCAGCCACCTTCAGGACAATCCCAACTTTGAGTTCGTCCTCAGCACGGTGATGGACCCCGCAATCGTGGACCGACTTGTGGCTCGTTCCAATCTGGTCTTCCACATGGCGGCCGCTGTCGGCGTCAAATATATCATAGACAATCCGCTTCATTCGCTCTGGACGAACACCAAGGGAACCGAAAACGTCTTCGACTCGGCAAATCGCTACAAGCGAAAGGTCGTGCTTGCCTCGACCTCTGAGATTTATGGGAAGAACGAAAAGGAAAGCCTCTCAGAAAACGACGATCGAATCCTCGGCTCAACCTCGATATCGAGGTGGGGATACTCCTGCACCAAAGCATTCGACGAGTTCCTGGCACTGGCATATTGGCGCGAAAAGAGGCTTCCCATCGTCATCCTCAGATTCTTCAATACCTGTGGCCCCAGGCAGACGGGCGAATACGGCATGGTCATTCCGCGATTCGTCAAAGCGGCCTTGCTCGGACACCCGCTCCAGGTCTACGGAGACGGCAAGCAAGTGCGCTGCTTTTCCTATGTGAAGGACGTTGTCGAAGGTATACTCGCGCTCTCCGAACACAAGGCCGCAGAGGGCGAGATCTTCAATCTCGGTTCAACTGAAGCCATATCCATCGAAGACCTCGCCAGGAAAATCATCGCGCTGACCGAAAGCGAGTCCACTATCGAATATGTTCCGTACGAGCGTGCCTATGAAAGAGGGTTCGAGGACCTGCGCAGGCGGGTTCCCGATATCAGCAAGGCCCGGCGCCTCGTAGGCTTCGAGCCGAAGACCTCGCTGGAAGAACTGCTCCGCCGCGTCATTGATTATTTCAAGGAGTGAGACGGGCTGCACCCTCCGCACGGCCCGTCCGTGTCTGATAACACAATGAAAGTGCTCATAACTGGCATAGCCGGTTTTGCAGGCTCTCATCTGGCCGAGCTTCTGCTTTCTGGGGGAGACGAAGTCATGGGCGCATGTCTTCCCGGAGAGACCACCCGAAACATTGAACCCTTCAAGACACGGGTTGGCTTGTTTCCCTGTGATATTCGCGACGCCGGGGCCGCGAGGAAACTGATCGCCGAAACCAGGCCCGACGAGATTTACCATCTCGCCGCACTCGCCTTCATTCCCGATTCCATTGCCGACCCGCGCCTTACGTTCGAGATCAACCTGTTCGGCACCTTGAACGTATTCGAGGCCGCCAAACGACTGCAACCTTCGCCGAGCGTCCTGTTCGTCGGCTCTGCCGACGAATACGGGCGCGTCAAGGAAGACGAGCTTCCAGTCACCGAACAGAACCCGCTAAGGCCGCTCAATCCCTATTCCGTCAGCAAGGTCAGCGCGGGCATGCTGGCTTACCAATATGCGGCCTCCGGTTCCATGCGGGTGGTTCGGGTCCGTCCGTTCAATCATACGGGGCCCCGCCAGTCGCCCCAATTCGTCTGCTCCGACTTCGCGCGCCAGATAGTCGAGGCGGAGAAAGGCCGAAGACCGCCGGAGATATGGGTCGGCAACTTGAAACCGAAACGCGATTTCACCGACGTGAGAGACGTGGTCCGGGCCTATCGCGATGTCCTGAGGCGCGGAGAGCAAGGCGAGGTCTACAATATCTGTTCGGGAAAGGCTGTGGAAATCGGCCGGATTCTCGATTCCCTGCTCGCAATATCGGGACACACATTCAGCGTTGTCAAACAGCCCGAACGCGCCCGCGGCAGCGATGTCAGCGAAATCAGAGGGGATTACGCCAAACTCAGACGAGCAATCAACTGGCAGCCGACCATCCCCCTGGAGAAAACCCTCTCAGACATGATCGAGTACTGGCGCGGGTTCTGACGAAGGAGGTATCTGTTGGCCAAGGTCTTGATAACGGGTGGCGCCGGCTTTCTGGGATCGCATCTGTGTGATCGCTTCATTGCTGAAGGACACGAAGTCATTTGCATGGATAATCTCATAACGGGCAATCGCGACAACATCGCGCACCTGTTCGGAAATCCAAAGTTCAAGTTCATCAAACACGACGTGACCGAATACATTTATGTCGCCGGCCCGCTTGATTATGTCCTGCACTTCGCCTCGCCGGCAAGCCCCATCGATTATCT
>CAZEBC010000036.1:18759-25841 GCA_964510165.1 uncultured bacterium | reverse complement strand
CTAGCACGAGAGAATGATGTCTCACAACCACTCGGAATGGCCCAAACGCAGCGCGACGGGAGCCGTGACGAACCCCCTCACCCTGCCCTCTCCCACTGGGAGAGGGTCAACATAAATGCTCCCTCTCCCTCAGGGGCGGGATGAGGGAACGGTATAACTACTCGACGACGATGCAATCGAGATTCTTGACGACCTCCGGGTTCAGTTCTATTCCCAGTCCCGGCGTAGCCGGTATTTCGAACAAGCCGCTCTTGGCCTGCCGTTCAAGCGGGCTGGTGACCAGCGCGTAATGCTCGTCGCTGAAGTACGGGAACCATTCCTGAATGAGGAAATTGGTGAGGCAGGCGTCGAGCTGCACGGCGGCCGCCGTTGCCACCGGTCCGGCGCAATTGTGCGGCGCGACCACGAGGTTGTAGGTTTCCGCGTATGAGGCGATTTTCTTGGTCTCGGTCAATCCACCTGCAAGTCCTATGTCCGGCTGTAACACGTCGAGCGCCTGCTTTTCGACATACTCGCGGAAATGGTATCGGCTGTACAATCGCTCGCCCGCCGCGATAGGGACGTTGACGTTCTCCGAGACCTTCTTCATGGAATCGACGTTCAGCGCGTCCACCGGCTCTTCATAGAAGAACGGCGCGAGTTCCTCGAGACGTTTTCCGATCTGGATTGCAGAAGTCGTGCCGAGATTGCCGTGACATTCGATGAGGATGTCAACATCGGGGCCGACCGCCTCGCGCACCGCCTTCACCCGCTCGTACACACACTTCGCCATTTCCTTCTCGATCACCCTGCCGGGATAGCCCCAACTGCCGTCGGGCCGGATGGCGAACGGGTCGAATTTCATCGCGGTGTAGCCGTCGGCGACCACCTTCCTTGCGGCTTCGGCGTATTCCGCCGGCTCAGCGGCGCCGACGTACCAGCCGTTCGCATACAGGCGGAGTTGGTCGCGGCATTTGCCGCCAAGCAGCTCATATGCGGGAACGTTCAGCGCCTTGCCCTTAATATCCCACAGCGCCTCGTCAATACCGCTCATCGCGCCATACACGACCGGTCCGCCGCCTTGGCCCCAGAAGGTGTCTCTGAACATCCGGTCCCAAATATACTCGATTTGAAACGGGTCTTGCCCAAGCACGAGGAACTGGGCTATTTCTTTCGTCATCTTCGCGCCGGCCTCGCCTCCAAGCCCATATGCAAGCGCGATCTCTCCGATGCCATGGATTCCCTCATCGGTGTGAATGCGGACGATGACCGGACTCATCCAGGAGCGTGGCGGCGGATACGTGAAGATTTCGATCTTTGTGATTCGCATGGCTTCCTCCTCTCCATGTTCAGTCGGTGAATCGAATGGACACAGGCAATTGATGACAGGGACATTATTATATCCGATTTTTGGGAACGCGCCAGTTTTTCGGTCATCGCCTGTGTTGTATTGCACCATATTCAATATCGCTTGGCGGATATGATAATGCAAGACTTGATCCCGTTGGCTGTTTTGGCAGGAAAAAGCAGTTGAAAAAATCGGGCACGATATGTTACAATCCTTTAACAGATTGCCTCATAAGAGGTTCTGCGACTTTTGGGCGGTTCATAAGGAGAGGAGACCATGGCAATCCTGACGCTTGTCTTCGGCCGCGAGGTTTTGGGAACCCACGATATCAAGAAGGAGAAAACGATAATCGGACGCGCCGATGATTGTGACATCGTCATCGACAATCTCGCCGTTTCACGCCATCACACCATAATCGAAAGAAAAGAGGGCGTCTTTACCATCAACGACCTGGACAGCAACAACGGCACCTTTGTCAACGGCCAGCGGATAGTCGAGCCCACTCCTCTCAATTTCGGCGATGAGATAGGCATCGGAAAGCACGTGCTCGTCTTCGACAGCCACTCCAGAAAGATAAAGCCCGAAAAGGCCGCCATGGGCGAAGCTCAGCGCGACATGGACTCCCCGGACCGAGGAACGCTCTACATCGAGCCCGAGAGCCTCGAAAAGATTCAAAAGAAATCCACCACCGCCCGCAAGGCGCATCTCCGCCTTGTTTCCTCATCGGACCCGCAAGACCTGATCGCCATCGAGAAGAGCGACACAGTGTTCGGAAGGGCAAGAGATTGCGATGTCAAGATACAGGGGCTGTTTGCTTCTCAGCGGCACGCCATTCTGAGTCGCTTAGAGAACGGATTTCATCTCACCAATCTCGCGGTGTTCTCGCGAACTCGCGTCAACGGCGTGAAGATCGAGTCAACATTCCTCTGCGACGGCGATGAGATCACGATGGGCAAGAGCAAGTTTACGTTCCATTCGGAGAAGTGACGCGGGCAGCCTGATGCCTTGTCCCGTGTTTCTTGATGCGCCGCACGTGAAGTTCATACCTTTATCGTCTCTATCCGATCAAATGTGATCTGGCTGTCGTGGCCGCTGACCTCGATGACATCGCCCTCGCGGAATTCGCCCTTGAGCATCTTCATCGCAAGCGGGTCGAGCACCAGTCGCTGGATCGCGCGCTTGAGCGGGCGCGCGCCGTACGCGGGATCGTAACCTTCCTTCGCGAGCAGTTCCTTCGCCTCGTCGGTGAGCCTCAGGTTGATCTTCTTTTCGGCGAGCCGCTTCCTCACGTTGCCTATCTGAATCTCGACTATCTCTTTGATCTGCTCCTCGCCGAGACTGTTGAATGTGATGATGTCGTCGACGCGGTTGAGGAACTCGGGCCTGAACTCGCGGCGGAGCGCCTCCATCATCAGGCTGCGGGCGTTCTCCGGGTCGCGCTCAAGGCCCGCGAGGTACTGGCTGCCCACGTTCGAGGTCATGATGACCACGGTGTTTTTGAAGTCCACGGTGCGCCCCTGGCCGTCGGTCAGTCTGCCGTCGTCGAGAATCTGGAGCAGCAGGTTGAACACATCGGAGTGTGCCTTTTCGATCTCATCGAAGAGGATCACGCTGTAAGGTCTGCGCCGAACGGCCTCAGTCAACTGGCCGCCTTCTTCGTAACCCACGTAGCCGGGCGGCGCGCCGATGAGGCGCGCGACCGTATGCCGCTCCTGATATTCGCTCATATCGATGCGTATCATGGCGGCCTCGTCATCGAACAGGAACTGCGCGAGCGCCCGCGCTAGCTCGGTTTTGCCGACTCCGGTCGGCCCGAGGAATATGAACGAGCCGATTGGCCGATTCGGGTCCTGCAAGCCCGCGCGCGCCCTGCGGACGGCGTCGGATACGGCGCGGATCGCATGGTCTTGGCCGACGACGCGGAGACGTAGCCGGTCGTCCATCTTGACCAGTTTCTCCATTTCGGCCTCGAGGAGCTTGGAGACGGGTATGCCGGTCCACTTGGCGACGATTTCCGCGACGTCCTCGTCGTCAACCTCTTCTTTGAGAAAACTCCCGGTCTTCTGTATTTCCTGCAACTTTTTATTGGCCTCATCCAACTGCTTCTGAAGCTCGATGATTCGGCCATACCGTATCTCGGCGACGCGGTTCAGGTCGCCGGCGCGCTCGGCCTGTTGTTCTTCGGTCCTGGCGCGCTCGATCTGCTCCTTCACCGACCTGACCCGCTGGATGCGTTCCTTCTCCAGGTTCCACTGCGCCTTCATCTGTGCGCTTTGTTCCTTGAGTTCGGCCAACTCCTTGTCCAGCTTTTCGAGACGCTCCATCGAGGCCCGATCCCGCTCTTTCTTGAGCGCCTGCTTCTCGATCTCAAGCTGCATCACCCTGCGCTCGACCTCATCGATCTCGGTGGGCATGCTGTCGATCTCGATGCGCAGTCGCGAGGCGGCCTCGTCGATCAGGTCGATCGCCTTGTCGGGCAGGAACCGGTCCGTGATGTAGCGGTGCGAAAGCATCGCGGCCGCCACCAGCGCCGCGTCCTGGATGCGCACGCCGTGATGCACTTCGTAGCGCTCCTTGAGCCCGCGCAGGATCGCGATGGTGTCTTCGACCGTCGGCTCCTGCACGAGGATGGGCTGGAATCGGCGTTCGAGCGCGGCGTCCTTTTCGATGTGTTTTCGGTATTCGTCAATCGTGGTCGCGCCGATGCAGCGCAGTTCGCCGCGCGCGAGGGCGGGCTTGAGCATGTTCGAGGCGTCAACAGCGCCCTCAGCGGCGCCCGCGCCAACCAGCGTGTGAAGCTCATCTATGAACAGGACGATGTTGCCCTCCGACTCCTCGATTTCGCGGAGCACCGCCTTGAGCCGGTCCTCGAACTCGCCCCGGTATTTCGTGCCGGCGACGAGCGAACCGAGGTCGAGCGCCAGGAGTTGTTTGTCCTTGAGGCCCTCGGGCACGTCGCCCGCGACCATCCGCTGGGCAAGCCCTTCGACGATGGCGGTCTTGCCGACTCCGGGCTCACCGATGAGCACGGGATTATTCTTGGTGCGCCTCGACAGAACCTGCATGACCCGCCGGATTTCGTCATCGCGCCCGATGACAGGGTCGAGCTTGCCCTTCTGCGCGAGTTCGGTCAGGTCGCGACTGTAGCGTTTGAGCGCCTGATACTTCTCCTCAGGGTTTTGGTCGGTCACGCGCTGCGTGCCCCGGATGTCAACCAGGACCTTGTAGATGGTGTCGCGCGTTACGCCGAATTCGCGCAACAGACGCGCAGCCTCGCTTGCCCTCTCGCCTTCGGCGAGCGCGATCAGCAGATGCTCCGTGCTGAGGTATTCGTCCTTGAGTTGTTGCGCTTCGGCCAGCGCTCGCTTGAGCACCCGAGAGAGAGCGGGGGACGCATATACCTCTCCCGCCTCGCCGTAAACCTTGGGCATTCGTCTCACAACATCGGCAACGTGTCCCTCGAGAACTTGAGGGTTCACCCCCAGCTTCTGCAGAATCGGAATGGTTATCCCCTCGCGATGGCGTAGCAACGCCAAGAGCATATGCTCGGGCTCGATCGCCTGATGACCGTTTTGCTCCGCTATCGCTTGGGATTCCTGCAAGGCCTCTTGGGCCTTCACGGTTAATTTGTCCAGTTTCATCCTTGTGCCTCCCGATGGAATTCTTACCTTAGAGAACAGGGGGCAACAAGAATGCCAAAAGCTCATGGCGTTGTAAGAGCTTTATTGGCAATTTGTTACGGATGTACAGGTGAGGGAAAAAGCGGAGAGTTGTGGGGAATCGTTTCAAAATGAAACGGGAATGAAGAGCTAATCTGGTGCATTAGATCGGCGTCCGCAATCCAAATAAATCGGGGACACGATAGCTTATCATGCCCCCGATTTATTGGCTGGTTTCTTGCACAACTCACTTGATCTTGAGGATTTTGAGCAACGTCAAGATGACAACCTTGATGTCGAGCCACAGGGAGCGCTCGTCCACGTACTGAAGATCATAGCGAATCCAATCGTGGAAGAAATGCCTGTCCTTGCCGTATATCTGCCACAGGCCGGTTATTCCGGGCTTGACGGTCAAGCGAGCGTCTCTCCAATGGGGATTGTACCGCATCTCACACATTGCCAGCGGGCGTGGCCCGACGAGGCTCATGTCACCGAGCAGAACGTTGATGAATTGCGGAATCTCGTCGAGGTTAGTGGCCCTCAGGAGTCGTCCGACTCGCGTCTCCCTCGGATCGCCGAATATCTTGAACATTGGCCCGTCGGACTGGTTGAGATGCTGGATTGAGGGTTTCAGTTCCTCGGAATTTTCCACCATGGTCCGGAACTTAATCATGTTAAACGGCTTCCCGTTTTTTCCGCTCCTTGTCTGGACGAAGAACGCTGGGCCTCTTGAATCGAGTTTCACGAGGGCCGCAATCACCGCAAAGAGCGGAAGCGAGCAGATGAGAACCCCGAGAGAGAACGCGATATCAAAGGTTCTCTTCACCAAAGCATAAATGTTTTCGCCGAGCTTGAAACTTTTTCGGGGAGCCTTCCTCACTACGGTCTTTGGGTCCCATGCCAGGGCGGCGCCGATACCATTCAACAATGGCGCGCCCTCAACCAGGATCATCTCCCGGTAGCGAGTCGCTGCCGAGCCGAAATCCTTGCCGCTCACCAAACACCGATCGACCTCAAATCTTGCGGGAATCGCGCTGTCCGGCCACACGACGCTCTCACGCACAAAGCTGTTGCTCGCCAGATTGCATCGTTCCCCTATGACGCACGGACCCACCACTGTCACATTTTCGCTGATGACAACATTGTCGCCTATCACGACCGGCCGCACCAAGGTGGCGGATGGGTTGATGCTCACGTTCCGCCCGACCCAAACCTGATCCCGAAGCTCCTTGTAGCCCTCAACCGGAAATGTTTTTTCACTCAGATTCTTCAAGAAATCGAAGTTGGTCCTCAGATAATCTCCGACGCTGCCCAGATGCGCCGCCGAACCGTTGTGTTTCCAACCCACCACTTTCAAGCCGTTCGCACGCAGCTTCGGCAGCAACTGCTCGTTCAGGTCCATATAACCGTACTCGCGCACGCAATCCAACACATGCGGTTCCATCACATAGAGGCCCGAAGTCTTCATGGTGGGGTCCGAGCCTGCAAAGGCATGGCGTCTCCGTATGTCCTTGATCTCATCCTCCGGGCTTAGGATAACCTCCTCCGCGAATTGGCTTCCCTTCTTGACCGGAAGCAGACCAACCGTGACATCGGCCCCTTGGGCCTTATGGAAACGGAGTATCTCCTCCACCTCGTCCTTCGTGGAGAGCAGGAGACTGCCCAGAACCAGCACGATGGTGGACCCGTTGACCTTCTCCTGGATAGGCTTCAGACAGCCAGCGGTTCCTCTCGGATATTCTTCGGGCACGATGTTGAGCGTAAGCCCGTTGAATCTGCCTGTAAGCCGCTCGAATCCGCTTGTGTCGGCGTTCGTGGTAATGAACGCTTCGGCTATTCCGGCGTCGCTCAGAGCCCGCAACGTAAGCGAAAGCGCGGGTCGGTTGAGCACCGGAAACAACGCCTTTGGAAGCGGAATGGGATCAACGGAAAAACTCTTGATGCCTCCAGCAGCGATTACAGCCTTTATATTATCAACTTCTTGTGCTTTCATGTTCGTGTGTTTTCTGATACCTGCCAAAACTCCCGCCCATAAGCGTAAATACATTCATGAGGACAAAGCCAGATACATTTCTTCCGCCTTTGACTTCTCCTTG
>CAZEBC010000036.1:0-18659 GCA_964510165.1 uncultured bacterium | reverse complement strand
ATACATTCATGAGGACAAAGCCAGATACATTTCTTCCGCCTTTGACTTCTCCTTGTTAAGAAAGATTCATTGTGCGGGAATGTCCCCCCATATACGGACAGCTCTTGTCTCCTCACCCGTATATGTCGTCCAAGAGGGACACAAACATCTCGGCTGGAATACGTTATTCCCGCGTGCACAGCTTATTATATCCGAGCCTTTGACCAGTTGTCAATATGAGAGCGCTACGTCAAAGAGCGGCCTGACTTTCTCGGTTCACCGCTCCTCGACAAAAGTTGATTCTATTATATCCTCCAAGTTATATTTTGTCAAGTGCCTTTGTCGTCGCTGGCCGTCATGGCCCGTGCGTTAACTTTTCTCATAAGGATAATTGCTCAGCCACTGTCCGCTCCGGACCAGTGACTGTTCCTCCGCAGTATAAACCTATAGGTTGAGACGGTCCCAGAGCCGGAACAGGGTGAGGAATGTGCGGAATCTGAATCGGAGGGTTTAAGGCAGTCCGGAAAGGCGCTTTTTGGCACTGACCACGTTTGCGAATAAGTTCATACAATCAATTAGCGGCGAAGATGCCCGAAAATGCGCGCGAATATACACCCGCGTTTTTCCCTGCATTCTTGGTTAAAGGAGCAGACTCTTGAGGCAGTTCCGTAATTGTGCAGTAGCAGATTTATTCGTTGTTTTCAAGCGAAAACATCCACACCAAGTGAATCATTCGCACCCACACTACGCTCTTCGCATGCTCCCAATCACGGGGCGGTCTCTGTTTCTCCTGACGAAGCGATAATAACGCGCCAAACAACCGCGGTCTCAGTCGGAGAACTCAGCCACGATTAAAGGAAATGGTTACCGCCGCATTCGCCACAAGGGTCTCAGCCGATTTGTCGCCGTAGCGAGGAGAAAGAACGTGGGGAGCGATCATTCCGCCTTCCTTCACCTCGATGGTCTTGATGCCGAATGGGAGCTCGCTCAGGACTTTGTCTTTGTTCACCTCGTTCGGCCTGGGACATGTGATTAGGACATGCACATGCATCTTGTCTTCAGCCCCCTTGGCGCCGACAACGTCGGAAATCCCGCACAGACAATTGTTCATGATGGCGTTGTGTACGGCCCGGCTGGCGGCCTTGGTGGGGTCCTGTCCGTGCAGGTCCACCCCCATTCCCATTTGCATCATGTAGGTTTTCTCAGTCATGGTTCAGCACCCTTTCTCACGATTGCCCCAGGTATTGCCCGAAAGTCTGTCCAGATTATGTCCTTCCCGTCTTGCGTCCGCAAGGGCTGAAGCGTGTCGGTGGGTTTTGGCGTGAGCGGCAGGGCGCACGCCGTGCGCCCGTACACTTTGTGCGAATGGGCGGGGGAACACGAGGTTCACCCCTATGGTATGGTTGCGGCTGGTCTCTGCTCAAGAGAGACGCGGGGGCGTATGGCGCTGCGCCCCCGCGTAAACGGGACTGGAGATTCCAGGTTATTTCTTCTTCTTGAGTTTGGCGAGTTCTTCTGTGCGGAGTTCCTTGCGAAGGATCTTGCCGACTGCAGTCTTGGGCAGCGAATCGCGGAACTCGATGATCTTGGGGACCTTGTACGCGGCGAGGTTCTGCTTGCAGTAGGCGACGATTTCCTCTTCGGTCGCAGTTTCGCCCTCGCGGAGGACGATGAAGGCTTTGACGGTCTCGCCGCGATACTCGTGAGGAACGCCGACCGAACAGGCCTCGAGCACCTTCGGGTGTGCGAACAGGACTTCGTCAACCTCGCGCGGGTAGATGTTGTATCCGCCGGCGATGATGAGGTCTTTCTTGCGGTCAACGATGTAGAAGTAGCCGTCCTCGTCCATGCGCGCGATGTCGCCGGTGAGGAGCCAGCCGTCCTTCAGCGTTACTTCGGTCTCCTTGGGATTGTTCCAGTACCCGAGCATGACCTGCGGCCCTTTGATGATAAGTTCGCCTTCCTGGCCGATCTCAAGTTCCTTTTCCCAGTCCTCCGGGTCCACGATCTTGCAGTCGGTGTCGGGGAACGGGATGCCGATGCTGCCCGGCTTGCGGATGCCGAGAATGGGAGTTGAATGCGTGACGGGCGAGGCCTCGCTCAGCCCGTATCCCTCGGTCATCGAGATGCCGAGGGCCGTGATGCCGTTGATCGTCTCGATGGGGAGCGGCGCCGATCCCGAGTTGAACAGGGCGATCTTGTCAAGCTGCGCCTCGGCGGCGCGGGGATGATTCAATATCGCCGTGAACAATGTGGGCACGCCGGGGAAATAAGTGACGTCGTGCGATTCGAAGGCGTTCATCAGGTCGTCAATGTCGAAGCGGGGGATGAGTATCATGCGGGCGCCGTTAAAGATGCCGGTGTTCATTCCGCAGGTCATTCCGTAGGAATGGAAGATCGGAATCACGACGACGTACACCTGTTGGTCGGGCGGCATGAGTTCCTTCGCCCACATGGCGGCCTGAAGCGTGTTCGAGACGATGTTCTTGTGAGACAGCGTGGCGCCTTTGCTCAGACCCGTGGTGCCGCCGGTATATTGGAGCACCGCCGGCTCCGCAATGTTTATCTCGACCACGGGCGGTATCCGGTTGCCGGCGCTCTTGACCAAATCGAGAAAACCGCACTCGCCGGACTCAAGCTCGTAAGGCCCGGCTGCCGCGCTCATCTCCGGCATCATGTAATCGGTTACGCGGGTGACTACGATGTTATTGATGGAGGTCTTCGGCTTGATGGCGCGCACCTTGTCCACGTGCATATCGAGACAGAAGATGGTTTCCATCCCGCTGTCATTCGCCTGATGCTCGAGTTCGCGTTCAGTGTATAAGGGGTTCACATTGACAACTATCGCGCCGATCCGAAGCACGGCGTAATAGGAGATGATGATCTGCGGACAATTTGGAAGCATAAGTCCGACGCGGTCGCCCTTTTTGATGCCCATGTCCACGAGCGCCGTCGCCAGCTTGACCGCCTGGCTTCTCAATTCGCGGTAGCTCAGCACCGCTCCGTAGAACTCCGTTGCGGGAGCGTCTTTAAATTTCGAGGCGGCGAGATCGAGAAGGAAATGAGCGGGCACCTTCGGATACCTGAGCGTGGGGGGCACAAAATAGTCATAATGCTGATACCATGGACGTTCCATGCAACACCTCTGAGATTATTAAACCCTGACCGGGAAGTTAACGTCCCGTGCGCGCCGATTCTATCATATTTCCGATGGAAATCCAAGAATACAACGCCCCGGTTTTTGTCAATGAATGTTGTTGAAAGCGGGTGGTGAGAGCTCACGTAGAGGCAACGAATGCACACTTACAGCCGGGAGACGACGAGCAGTTTAGATCACTTCTTCGTTCGCCAATTGTTCGATGTCGTTTGGGGTGAAGCCCAGGCTTTTCAGCACTTCTTGAGTATGCTGGCCATAGGCTGGGGCGGGGAGTCGGTCAACGCACCCAGGCGTGGCTGAAAATTTTATGGGAATTCCTATTGAGCGGATCGTGCCCTCGGTCGGATGGTCGGACTCGACGACCATTTGGCGGTGAAGCATCTGCGGGTCGTTCATCGCTTCGGCGACGGTGTTGATCTTTTCGATGCAGGTGTCTCGCCCTTGCAGGAGCGCAGTCCATTCATCGAGGGTCTTGCTCTTGAAGACAGTTTCGATCTCCTTTTGAAGCTTTCCGTCTTCGCGGATATCGAGTTGGGCGTCTATCAGGTCTTCTCGCTCGATGAGTCGGCAGAAATTGGTCCAGAACTTGGGTTCGAGCGCGCCGACGGAGAGATGTCGGCCGTCCCTGGTCTCGTATGTGCGGTAGCAGATAAGGCCCCCAGCGAGTTCGAATTCGCCGCGTCCGGCGGCTTCATTGGAGACAAAGTATTTTGCGGCCACGTTGGCCATCCAGGAGGCGACGGCATCCGTCATCGAGATGTCCACATACTGGCCGCGGCCGGATCGGTCGCGGTGATGGAGCGCCATCATGATGCCGAGGGCTGCGAGCATGCCGCCGCCGAAATCAGCGATAGGGACGACCGGTACGACAGGGGGCCGGTCCTTATAGCCTGTGAGGCCGAGGATGCCAGCGACGCCGATGTAATTGATATCGTGGCCGACCCGTTGGCTGTAGGGCCCGGTCTGGCCGTAGCCGGAGATCGAGCAGTAGATGATTCGGGGATTGACGGCGCTGAGTTCCTCATAGCCGAGGCGGAGATTGTCCATCACGCCGGGGCGGAATCCCTCGACCAGCACGTCGTATCGCTCGGCCAGCCTCTTGAGGATTTCCTTGCCGCGCTGATGCTTCAGGTTGAGCTTCATGCTCTTCTTGTTCCGGTTGACTGCGAGGAAATAGGCGCTTTCCTCCTTGATTTTTGGAGGGAACCAGCGCACGTAGTCGCCGCCGAACGGGTCTTCTACCTTGAGCACGTCGGCGCCCATGTCCGCGAGGAGCAGGGTGCAGTAGCCGCCGGGGAGCAGGCGAGTGAGGTCGAGCACTTTAAGGCCTTCAAGCGCGAGGTCGTGGAGCATTTTGGGTCCTTTCATGAGACTCTCCCGCAATTGTAGGGAGGCCCACAAGGTGGGTGAGAATAGAGGGCGATCACCCAGGGCCGCCCCCACGAGTTTGCGGGAATCCGGAGCCCCATTTAATCGGGGACACGATGAAGCATCATGTCCCCGATTAAATGTCCGGGTCTTGCTGCTCGGTCATTGCGATCATGGCATCGAGCCGTTCGGCAAGTTTCTTTTCCAATTCTTCTTTTTGGGCTCGGAGCCTGAAGAGTTCGTCGGCGATATTGAATGCGGCGAGGGTAATCGCCTTGCTTGGGGAAGCGATTTTTCCCGTCGCCTCGACGCGGCGTATCTGCTCGTCAACGAAGGTGGCAAGTTGTTTGATATATTCGGGGTCATCGGTCTTGAAGCTGAACTCGGCCCCGTGGATGGAGACCTTGACGGTGGTTTGTCGGGTCATGTCTTGTCCTCACGGACTTTGAGGGCGCGAATTCTGTCGAGGAGTTCGCGCACCTGTACGCGGATACGGTCGCGCTGCTCAATCAATTTTCGCTTTTCGGCCTGGTTTTGGATAAGCATGGCCGCGCGCTCCTCAAGGACGTCGAGTTGGCGGCTTTTCTCGAGGAGGTCGTTGAGGAGCCGTTCGTTTTGCTTGCGGAGCTCGTCATTTTTCTCGCGCGTTTCACGGAATTCTTCGAGGAGTCTTTTCATTTGAGCCTCGAGCCGCGACAATTTTTCTTCCATAATTGCATCACATCCTGAGCGTGGCTCCGAAGCGTTTCTCCAGTTCGGCTACGATTCGGTTGAAGGCATCGGTTATCTCATCGTCGGTGAGCGTGCGAGTGTCGCTCTGGAATCTGAGGCTGAACGCGAGGCTCTTCTTGTCGGGCTCAATCTGCTTTCCGCGGTATACGTCGAAAAGAAGCGTCCGTCTGAGCGTTTCGCCGCCGACCTCCTGGATCGTCGCCTTGAGTGCGGCTGCCTCTATATGCTGGTCAATGACTACCGCGAGGTCGCGGTCGGAATATGGGTAGCGGGAAACCTTTTCACACGTGACGGCGAGAGCGGCTCTGGGTTTGAGCGCAGCGAGGTCTATCTCGAACAGGCACACCTTCTGTTTAATGTCATATTTCCGGATCAATTCGGGATGGACTTCTCCGACCTTGCCAACGGGCTTGCCGGCGACCGTTATATCCGCGCAGACGGTCGGATGGAAACCGGGGTGAGAAGCCTTGACCATTGCACACGCGTACCCCAGGGATTCGACCAGAGTTTCCGCTACTCCCTTGATGTCGAAGAAGTCAACCTCGGCTGGCTTGGTTTTCCAGTTGATTGGATGGGAAAGCCCCGTCATCGCCGCGGCCACATAGGTGCGTTCGTCCGGCAGGGGCTGACCGTGCGCGGGCCAGTATACCTTGCCGACCTCGAAAATCTTGACGTCCTTGTTTCCAGCGCTGACGTTGGTGCGCAACGTTTGAATGAGTCCCGGCATCAAGGTTGTACGCAGCACGCTCTGGTCTTCGGTGAGCGGATTCTTCATCGCCATCGGGGTCGCACTCGAGAATTCGGTCAGGAGTTCAGGCGACGTGAAGCTGAAGGTGATGATTTCGAAGAATCCGGAACTCATGAGCACGCCTCGGCAGTCGGCCTCGGACGAACGCGCCTGCGGGCCGCGCTCCATCACGGTGCTATCCTGCGGATAGGTGGCCTGAATCTTATCATATCCATGAATCCGTGCGACTTCCTCGATCAGGTCGATCTCGGCGGTAACGTCGGGGCGACAGCTCACGGTGCGCACGCACATCTTTTCGCTTTGTTGCGAGACGACTTCGAAACCGAGGGAAGCGAGGATGGAGGAGACGCGTTCGGGAGGAATGTCAATGCCGAGGATGCGCTTCAGGCGCGCATATCTCAGGTCGATGATTCGCTGGGAGAACTTTCGCGGGTACCGGTCAATGAGACCGCGCGCAGCTTTACCGTCGGCCAGTTCGGCCATAAGGGCGGCGGCGCGGTCGAGGGCGAGGGTGACCATTTCGGGGTCGGCCCCTCGCTCGAACCGATACGAAGCTTCGGTAGACAAGCCGAGCGCTTTGGATGTTCGCCGGATGGTAACGGGATCAAAATATGCCGATTCAATGAGGACCGTTGTGGTCAATTCGGTGACTTCAGTGTTGGCGCCTCCCATGATGCCGGCAATGGCGACGGGACGTTCGGCGTCGGCGATGACGAGCATTTGGGGAGTGAGTTCGCGGGCAGCGCCGTCGAGGGTGACTATGGATTCTCCCTGTCGGGCGCGCCTGACAACGATCCGGTTCTCTTCGAGTTTTTCGTAATCGAAGGCGTGAAGCGGATGTCCGAGCTCGAGCAGGACGTAGTTGGTGACGTCAACAACGTTATTGATGGGCCTGAGGCCCGCCTTGACGAGCCGCCGCTGCATCCACGCGGGCGAAGGCTTGACCGTGACTTCGGAGACGATGCGCGCGGCGTACCGCGGGCATCCAACGGGGTCCTCGATCGTGACGGAACTGAGCGAGCCGATTTCCCCGCCGGTTTCAGGGACCCGGACCTTCGGCGGAACGCATCTTGCGCTCGTCAACGCGGCGACCTCGCGCGCCACGCCGAGCACGCTCAAGCAGTCGGGCCGATTGGGGGTCACGCCGAGTTCGAGGATGATATCGGACAGGCCGAGCGATTCGTCCAGGCCGCTGCCGGTCTCAAGACCTGGCGGCAGGATCATGATGCCGCTGTGGTCATCGCTTATGCCGAGTTCGCGCTCGGAACAGAGCATGCCCCGCGACGATTCGCCGCGAATTTTGGCTTCCTTGACCTTGAGTCCTCCGGCAAGGCTTGCGCCGGGCAGCGCCACCGGCACGAAGTCGCCCTCCTTCAAGTTGGGGGCTCCGCAGACGATCTTCAGGTGGTTTGAACCGCCGGCGTCAACCTCGCAGAGAATGAGCTTGTCGGCGTTCGGGTGGGGCGTGACCTTGAGGATGCGCCCCACCACCACATTGTCGAAGCCGGGCTTGATTTCCTCGACGGCTTCGACTTCGACTCCGCCCATCGTGAGGCGATATGCGACCTCACGCGCGGGGATCGTTATCGGTACGAATTCTTTCAACCAGTTGAGGGAAACTCTCATCGCCTTTGGTTTTCTTTCAACTTGTGCCGGGGTTTAGACATCAAAACTGTTCAAGGAACTTGATGTTGTTCTCGTAGAGGAGGCGTATATCCTCGATTCCGTACTTGAGCATGGCCAGACGGTCGACGCCCATCCCGAACGCGAAACCGGTGTATTGCTCCGGATCGTAGCCGACCGCTTCAAACACTTTCGGGTGTATCATGCCGGAGCCTAGAATCTCAAGCCAGCCGGACTGCGAACATGTTCGGCAGCCTGTCCCACCACAGATGACGCACTGGACATCAACCTCGGCGCTCGGCTCGGTGAAGGGAAAGAAGCTGGGTCGGAACCGGAGATGGGTCTGCGGTCCATACAGTCTGTGTATGAACGCCACGAGCACCCCTTTGAGGTCGCCGAGCGTGATGTTTGTGTCGACGGCGAACCCTTCCACCTGGTGGAACATGGGGCTATGGGTGACGTCGGAGTCACGCCTGAACACCTTGCCCGGGGCAATGACCCTGAGAGGCGGCTTCTGAGTGGACATGACGCGTATCTGGACGGGGGAGGTATGGGTGCGCAGGAGAATCTCCTCGTTTAAGTAGAAGGTGTCCTGCATGTCCCTTGCTGGGTGGTCCTTCGGCATGTTGAGCGCCTCGAAGTTATAGTATTCAGTCTCGACCTCGGGGCCGGTTACCACCTGGAACCCCAGTTGTTCGAATATAGTGCGAATTTCTCCGAAGACTATGGTAATCGGATGAAGACGCCCAATCTCGGGCCTGACGCCAGGAAGCGTCACGTCAAGGGCCTCGCTCTTCAGTTTTTTCTCGACTTCCGCCCGCTCAAGGGCGACTTGTTTCGACTCGATTGACTGCTCTGCCTGTTCTTTGAGTTCGTTCACAAGTTTGCCGAAGGCGGGGCGCGCCTCGGGAGGGAGCGAACCCATCTGACGAAGCTGGCGGGTGATGACGCCCTTGCGCCCGAGGTAGGTCACATGGATTTGGTTAAGTTGGGAGAGGTCTTGGCATTCATCAATTTTTTGGAGGACCTCGCGCCTGATCTGTTCGAGTTCTTCTTTCATGACCGGCTTTCTATTCCGCGAAAATCGCCGTACCGATACGCAGCATGGTGGCCCCTTCTTGTATGGCCACCTCGAAATCGTTGCTCATTCCCATCGAGAGTATTTCAAGGCCGGCGCGTTCGATATGTTCCTGGCGCAGCATCTCAGCCAGCTGCCGGAGCCGCCGAAATGACGGGCGAGCCGCCTCGGGGTCGGGCACGAACGCGGCCATGGTCATCAGGCCTCTGATTCTGAGCCTGTCCATTTCCGTCACCTCTCGGATAAACTCTTGGGCTTGTTCCGGCTGAATACCGTACTTCTGTTCCTCTCCTGAAGTGTTGATCTCAATAAGAATAGGCATCGTGAGGCCAGCTTCAGCGCACCTTTTCTGCAAGGCCCGGGCGGTGGAGATGCTTTCCACCGACTGGACCATATCGAAAAGCTCGACGGCCTGCCTTGCTTTTCGGGATTGCAGGTGGCCCACCATGTGCCACTGTACGGAGCGACCGATGTGAGGCTGCTTCTCGGCGGCCTCGTGGATTCTGCTTTCCCCTATTATTCTAACACCGCAGTCGAGAGCTTCCTTTATCTTGTCGACCTCCACGGTTTTTGTTACGACCACGAGTTGGATGTCGGCGGGGTTTCGGCCTGCTCGATCGGCCGCCCGAGCGATTCGTTCATGCAGTCGCTGCAGGTTCTCCTTCACGCTCATTTCTTGTCGGCGGCCTTGTCGTAAACGGCGATAGGTTTCGAAATTTCGCCGGGATTCGTCCGCTAAATTGGGGACACTATGAGGCATGGTGTTCCCAATTTGGCTCCTCAGGAGGAGACATCCTGTCTTCCCTGCACTATCGCGCGCAGCCTTAGAACTTCTCGCGGCGCAATTACGTCGCCCGGGTCATCTTCCTTCAGGAATTTCCATATTTCAAAAGCCTGCTCAAGGTGTCCGGCTTCTTCGAGTTTTCGGGCCTCCAGCTTCTTGCGCAGCCGCGCAATTGAGCTTCTCTGAGCGACGAACTCAGGGTGTCTGCGGTCGTAATCCTCGAAGACCGCCAACGCTTTTTCCTCTTTGCCCAATCGTTCCAGAGAAAGCCCGTAAGCGCGCTCAACCCACGGTTCGTGATCGAACCTGACCGCTTCTCCCAGATAATAGGCGGCCTTTTCCCAGTCGCTCAACTTGCGGAAATACATGGTGAACCCGAGTTCAGCGTAAAGCTTTGAGCTGCGCGGATTGTTCTTTATGCCTTGTTCGAGGAACTTGATTCCCTGGTCGATGTATTTCTGCTGCTCCTCCTTGGAGCCGAACATGATCGCGACATTGTAGGCGAGATGCCAGCCGCCTAGGGCGTAGGCCTCGATGAAGTGGGGGTCAAGCGCAACGACGGTCTGCATCATGGGAAGCATTCGTTCGACGAGCCCCAAGTGCCAATACTCGTCAACCTTCAGCCATAACATGTCGGCGACCAGCTTGCGGAACCCGAGCACGAGCGCGCCCACGTTGGCGCTGACATCGGGATTCGCCCACTCGATTTCTCCTTCGAGGAGGCTCAGTTTTCTCTGTCTTGCCAGGTTCTGGAATGTCTCATAAGGTTCGCGGAAGCGGGGGTCGTTTATCACTTGCCATTTTTCTTTTACTGCCAGATTGTTGAAGTCGGGGTTCAGCGAATATCCAAGTTCCTCGACCTGCTTGAACAGCTCTGCTTCCTCCGTCGAGCGTTCTTCGTCCTCGCTGACGATTCTTTGGAGCACCTGTCCCTGGTAGGCCTCCTGGTTGTCTATCCATCTTAAAAAGGCCACCTTGGCTTCGTCCGTGTCGATGCCGGCCTGCGTCACGCAAATCGGTATCAGAAGCGCGAGGATGAGGGCGGCGAAGGCCAGCTTTTCCTTCCAGCGGTCCATGGCCTACATATCCTTTTTTCGGAACAATAGATACGCGACGACGAGTCCGGTGCCCGCGTACAGAAAGGCATAGATGAACAGCTTCCAAATCCCTTGCGGGACGTAGGGGTCATTGTGTATCAATTGATTTCTGAGGTAGAAGTTGCTGAAGTTGGGCAGCACCAGATAGAACACGCCGATGATCTTGCCGATCATCTCGGAGGCTGCATGCTCGCTCAGGTTTTTCAGATAGTTCACCGAATGGCCGACAATGTAAATGAATATCCCGGCGATGACAGGCAGGGTTGCTGAGGTCGAGAGGGTGGAAACGGCCAGCGCCAACGCCGACAGCACCAGCAGTTCGAAATATACGAGCAGCATCGCCTTGGAGGTTACCAGCGAGGTCAGGCCGAACGATGACGCCGTGGCCTCATCGGGGTAGCGTCTGGATTGAAGGAACAGGATGACGAGGAACAGCGCCGACATCAGCAGGATGTTGAGCAGAATCGTCATCTGCGCTCCCAGATATTTGCCCCACAGATACGTTGCCCGTTTCATGGGTTTGGAGAGCACGGTATGGATGGTGCGATTGTCGGTTTCGGCGGGAACCATGACGCCCGCCGCAAAGACCGATATCAGCATCCCGAAGAACGAGATGCTGCTGAGGCACACGTCCTTGACCATCTTGATTTCCTCGCCGGGCGAAAGGACGGTGAGGAAAGTCGAACTGGATATCACGAGCAGCGCGAACAGGAGGAACGCCACCAAGGTCTTCCTCCTGAGCGACTCGCGGTACGCATTGACGCCTATCACTAACGAATTCACGCGACTTCCTCCTTGACTGACCGAATGAAGAGGTCTTCGAGAGACTCCTTTCGGGGTCTGACCTCAATAATCTCAACTGAGCACATTTTCAGGGTGTCAAGAACATCATAGAGTCTCAGGCTATCGGGAAGATTGATTGTCAGCAGACCGGTCTCGCCCTTCGCCATCGTGCAGTTCAACGCGGAAAGTTTCCTCTCTGCATCCTCGCTCAACGATGAGACGTCTATTTGGACCGCGCGATCCTTCAGAATGAGGTCGATCAGGCGGCCGTGCTTGATGAGTTTGCCGCGGTTGACGATGCCGACCTTGGTGCAGACCATCTCTATCTCGCTCAGTTCGTGCGAACAGACAAAGAGGGTCTTGCCCATGTTGCGCAGCTTTATCATGAGGTCCCTGATCTCGCGGCGAGCGATGGGGTCAAGACCCACTGTCGGCTCGTCGAGGATGAGGAGTTTGGGATCGCTGAGCAACGCCTGCGCCAAGCCGATGCGTTGGCGCATTCCCTTCGAGTAATGCTGTACAAGGCGTTCCGCGGCGTACTCAATGCCTACCAGCTCGAGGGCGTCACCGATTCGCTTCTTCAAATCCGCTCCGCGCAGACCGTACAGTTTGCCGTAAAATGCAAGCACCTCTCTGCCGGTCAGAAACTCATGGAAATAGGGACCTTCTGGCAGGTACCCGATACGCGTTTTCAGCTTGCTGTTCGCGGTTTCCGGGGCAAACGTGCTGTTGGAAGTGAACCGCTCGCCGAATAGCTTGCATTCGCCTGCCGTCGGATACAAAATCCCGAGAAGTATCTTGATGGTCGTCGTCTTGCCTGCGCCGTTAGGACCCAGGAACCCGAAGACCTCGCCCTCCTCGACGTGGAGCGTGAGGTCATCCACGGCGGTCACTTTTCGCAGTCCGAAGAGCGACCGGTACGTTTTTGTGAGATTATTGATTTCGATGGCAGGCGGCATAAGCCATTCACCCCATTTGAAACTCTTGCTTATGGACTGTTACAGTTCAAGACTCCGCTCACTATCATCGAACGAGCGCGAACATGTTCGACAATTTGGAATAGGCGCGAAACGCCGGCTTGTGAGGGGCAACGACGAGGCGCGCCGTAAGTTCTTACTCAAACACATTATTATACAATCTGCTCCCCATCGAGTCAAGAATTGGTGAAGGGGCCGGTCTTGTAGAGCGCTATGTCCGACGGGCTGATCCCCGCCTGAAGAATGAGCCGTCCGACCACGCAAATTCGCCTCGAAACTGAATGGACGCTTGAAAGACAGAAGGTATTGAGAGTATTATGGTTGTCGAGTGACGGAAGACGGCGTTCGGGCTGTTGTGAGACTCAGGAGCGCAGAAAGATGAGAGGGGATAATCATGGAGGTCTTTGCGAAGAAAGCTTCAATCGTTACCGGCGCAGCATCCGGAATCGGCCGCGCGGTCAGCGGGGAACTGGCGAGGCGCGGGGCATTTGTGGTGATGGCGGACTTGAACGCCGGACTGCTGGCGAAGACCGCCCGAGCGCTCTCGGCCGCCGGTCATCGGACGAAGCCCGTAGTGGTGGACGTGACGGATGCGGCGGCGGTCAAGAAGCTGATCGAGGAGACGGTCGCCGAAGCAGGGCGGCTGGATTACATATTCAATAATGCGGGCGTTGCGGTGTTTGGCGAGGCTCAGGACTTCTCATTCGAAGATTGGCACAAGGTCATTGATACAAATCTCTATGGGGTCGTCAATGGAGTCGCTGCGGCTTATCCCGTGATGCTCAAGCAGGGGTTTGGCCACATCGTGAACACGGCTTCTCTCGCGGGATTGGTCCCGGCGCCGGGCCTGATCTCCTACGTCGCGAGCAAGTACGGCGTTGTGGGACTCTCTAACGCGCTGAGGGTTGAGGGCGCGCAATTCGGGGTGAAGGTGAGCGTGGTGTGTCCCGGCCTGATAGACACTCCGATGAAAAACAGCAAGGTATTGAAGCTCGACCGCGAGAAGATGCTTGCCGTTGCGGGCAAGCTGCTGCCTCCGGAGGAATGCGCGCGTGTGATTTTGCGCGGGGTGGAACGCAACAAAGCGACCATTACAGTCACCCCGCTGGCGCGGGTCATGTGGCTGATACAAAGGATGAGTCCGGAATTGTGCATGTGGATATGGTCAAGGCAAATGAAGAAGTTTCATGATATAAGGACGGAGGATTGAACGGACGCACCCCTCACCCTGCCCTCTCCCTGAGGGGAGGGTTGGGGTGAGGGGTCGAGAGTAGATTCCGCTGCAAGATTCTGCGATCGCATCTTCCATCATTGATGGTAGGTGCGAATTCATTCGCACATTGAGATTGGCCGAATTCATTCGGCCCCACCAATCTGGTTTTGCAGCTGAATCGAGAGTACAGAGGGGACGGACATGCCATCTCTTGCGCAGTTTACGGAGAAAGTCATCGGCAACATCGAAAAGGTGATCGTGGGCAAGACGGGCGCAGTGAAGCTGCTCACGGTTGCCGCGCTGTGCGACGGGCACGTGTTGATTGAGGATGTGCCAGGAGTGGCGAAGACGATGCTCGTCAACTCGCTGGCCATCTCGCTCGGCTGCAAGTTCATGCGCATCCAATGCACGCCTGACCTCCTGCCGACCGACGTTACCGGCGTCACTATCTTTAATCAGAAGACGGCGGAGTTCGAGTTTCATCCCGGCCCGATATTCGGGCAGTTGATACTCGCGGATGAAATCAATCGGGCGACGCCGCGCACGCAGTCGGCGTTGCTGGAGGCGATGGCGGAGAAGCAGGTGACGGTGGACGGTGTAACGCGGCCTATGAGCCGGCCGTTCATGGTGGTGGCGACGCAGAACCCGGTGGAGCATGAGGGCACGTTCCCGCTGCCTGAGGCGCAGCTTGATCGGTTTCTCATGAAGATATCGGTGGGCTATCCTTCCATCGAGCAGGAGAAGGTCATTCTGGAACAGCAGCGCGAGCGCCATCCGATCCATTCGCTCGAGCGGGTGAGCTCGGCGGAGGAACTTACGGCGATGCAGGAGTTGATCAAGCGGGTGTATGTGCACGCGACGATACGGGATTATCTCCTCAAGATAGTTCAAGCAACGCGGAGCCATGCAGACCTCGCGCTCGGGGCAAGCCCGAGGGGTTCCCTGAACCTCTTTCGCACGGCCCAGGCGTTTGCGGCTCTCGAGGGAAGGGATTTTGTGATACCGGATGACATCAAGATGCTTGCCGCGCCCGTACTCAGCCATCGGCTGATCGTGAAGCCGGAGAGCAGGCTGAAGCGCCGGACTCCCCGTAACGTTATCGAACAGATTCTTCAGGCAGTTCCCGCTCCGGTGGACCGCACGAGTTGGAGGGCGACACAAGCGTGAACGCGGTGAGCGGGAAAAGGGACAACCGGCGGGCCATCTCGAACCTGAAGTGGATTGTCGGGACGGTGGCCCTACTCATCCTGGCTCATGCGAGCGCGTCGGGCTTCGTGGTGTATTCGCTCTATGCGGTCCTATGGGTAATGATACTCTCGCGACTGATGATAGAGATTTGCCTGAGGGGACTCGACGTCGAGCGCGTGTTGAGCCGGACCGAGACAACCATCGGCGGCAAGGTTGAGGTGACGCTCACGGTAAGGAATAAGGGGGGGCTGCCCGTCCCGTGGGTGCTCGTCGAGGAACTGCTGCCCGAGAAGATGCCGGCCACCGGCGAGCGGGCGCGGTTATTCACTCTTGGTCCTCATAAGAAAGAGAAAATGGTCTATCAGGTGGTGCTCAATCGCAGGGGCTATCATCAGATAGGGCCCTCCCTGATCGAGGCGGGCGACCTGTTCGGATTCTTCAGGCGATACAAGGCGCTGGCCGCCGCGGATTACGTGACCGTGTTTCCGGCTCTCGAGCACATCATGGAATTCGATATCGCGGCGAGGCGTCCGATGGGGACCGTCAAGGTCACGAACAAGATTTTCGAAGATCCGACCAAGATCATCGGCGTGAGGGAATACGCGCCGGGCGACCCGTTCAACCGAATCCACTGGAAGACGACGGCGCGCACGGGCACGCTCTACAGCAAGGTTTATGATCCGTCAAAAGTGATCGGGGCAACGTTCGTCCTCGACTTTCACAGAAGCGGATACAAGGGCCAGCACGGGCATGAGCGCGGGGAACTTGCCATCACGACGGTCGCCTCGCTCGCCGATTATATCGCGGGTGCGAATGAGCAGGTGGGCCTTGTCACCAACGGGCGCGACCTCGCGGAAGTAGCGAGGTACGAGGCTCAGCCTCTGCTGGGGAAGGCGCGGAACAAGATAATCTCAACTGCGAGAGCGGTAGAAAAACCACGCTCGCTCGCGCCGCTGATAATTCCCACGCGCAAGGGCGCGGAGCAGGGGCGGCTTATGCTTGAGACGCTGGCGCGGCTCGATTACACCGACGGCCTGACCATCGATAAAGCGCTCGAATATTCGATCCAGCGGCTTGGCAGGGATTCGGCCACGCTGGTTGTCGCGCCGGAACTCAGCGATTCGCTCGCGCTTTCGCTCGGCATCCTGAAAGAGGCCGGTTATCTGGTCAGCCTGTTTATTATCGAGAACGAGCCGGGCTATTTCGAGGCCGTGGACAAGATGGCCTCGCGGTATATTGACGTTTACCACATAAGGGGCATCGCCGACGTTGAGAAATTCGCCACGCAAGACGTCTATTACTGACATTGCCGTCGAGGCCGCGATTCCGGTCCTGATTATCGGGCTGATTTGGAGCCTGGTGGCGTTTGCCATCACCATCAAGGCCGTCTTCTATCCCGGCCAGGAGGAAACGCTCATCCGCGTGTTTTTCCTATATGTGATGGGGACGGTAATGGCGAACAGGTTGATCGGGCTTTATGGCGAATATGAAAAGGGCGCTTCTTACAGCGTCGCGCTCGTGCTGGTGATGGCGCTGTTTGCGCTCAGTTTCAGCGCACGGTTCGGATCAATTGTGGGCGGCGCGAACGCGGGCGAGGGTTTCTTGGGGAACCTTGTGATTGTGGCGGTCATCGGCCTTGCGTCCTACAAGATATGCCGCGAATCGTGCCTCGATATCGAAAGAAAACATGAGAAAAAGAAGAGTCCGCTCACGCTAAAGGCAGAGATAAGGGCGAGGCAGGATTGGTACCGTGCAGAGCAGATGGAAGAGGAGGCGCAGAGAAAGAAGGGGCAGCGACAGGAAAAGGCTGCGCCCATCGAAGACACCTTTCCCGAACAACATCCCGGCAGATGGGTGATATATTTCTCGCTTTTCTCGATGGCGGTCTTTGCCGTGGGACAAAGGCTGCTGCCTGCCGAGGACTGGCGGCTGTATTCAAAAGCGTTCCACTGCCTGCTTGGAAATCTCGCCTGCGCCCTTGGACTGCTGTTGTTGATAACGCTGTCGTCGGTGAGGCTCCAATGTTCGAAGAAGAAGGCGGTCGTTCCCTCGCATGTCGGCTGGTTCTGGAGCACAACGGGCGCAGCACTGATATTGACGGTGCTCGCATTTGCGAGCGCTTTGCCGCGGCCGGTTCCCGAATACCTGTTCAGCGCTGCGGAGCCGGAATTCTCGGGTGTCCCCTCCAAGCCCGGTGAACCCAGGAAATACCGAGGGCGCAAAGACACCTGGGCGGGTATGACAAAAGAGATCGAGGCATCCTTCCGCAAGGAAGAAGAAGAGATGCAAGAGATAAACAAGGAGACCGAAGGAAAGGAAGAGGGAGGCGGGGAGTCGAAGGACAACAAGCCGGAAGGCTCCGGCGGCTCGGATCAGGGCGAAGCCGCTCAGGGAGGCGCGAGCCAGGGCGGACAGGGGAAATCATCCGCACCGCCACCGCGACAACCCGAACCGGCATCTCCACGAGAGTTCAGGCGTCCGCCCGCGCCCAGTCCGCCTCTCCGGGGTCTCGCGATAGTGGGCAGAATGCTTTTCGTTGTTTTGTTCACGCTCTTTCTGTTCGTCGGGCTGTTCAAACTAATTTCCGTCGCCGGGAAAGGCAACCTGGCGGCGGGATGGTCGGAGAGGTGGAGGCGCTTTCTCGAAAGGTTCCGAAGCCTTCTCAAGCCCATGCCGAGTCGTCGGCTGCCCAAAAAGAAATTGAAGGCCATCCTGGAGGAGGCGAACTTGTATCTGGAGAACCCGTTCACGAGTCCGCAGCTCTTGCAGCGGATGTCGAAGGCCGAACTCGTCAGATACACCTACCGCGCATTCGAGAATTATGCGCATGTGCACGGGCACACGCCCCAGAGTGGGCAGACGCCGGCGGAATTCCTGAACTCGCTGCCGGCGGAGTTCCGCGCACCCGAGGCCGCCGCGCTCCTCAGGATGTTCATGCTCGCTGAGTACTCCACCCATCAAATTCCGGATGAAGGCGTAAACACGCTGAGAGACGTATGGGCAAGGATAGAGGCGCAGCAGGAACGGTCTTGGCGACGCATCCGGTAGCAGAGAATCCTTTGAAGGCCTGTCTTAGTGCTTCGCCTGCACGAAGCGCTCGGGTGAGAAGTCGGGTGAGCGAAAGAAATTGATGATGTTTCGCTCGTTCTGTTCGACCTCGTGGGCGCGTGCGGCCACGTCGGCAGCTATCTCATGCGGTATCATGACGACGCCGTGCTGGTCTGCGTGCAGCAAATCGCCCGGACGAATGATCAATCCGCCGACCCTGACCGATGTGCCGACCTCGACTATGTGTTCGTAGGCGTGCGAGGGGATGACGTGCCCCGCGAAGAAATGGAAGCCCATCGCGCGGACCTCGTCCAGGTCCCTCACGCCGCCGTTGGTCACCACGCCCGCGCAGCCGAGCGCCTTGTGGATCGTGCCGTTGACTTCTCCCCACATCGCGCCTATGGCCGGCGGGTCGTCAAGGTCCTGCACGACAATCACCCTTGGGGCCGGAATGGAGAGTATGTGCCGCCACATCTCCTCGTTCAGGCCCTTTTCTTCGACGCTGGCGGGCCGGCTGGCGATCATGGTGCAGGTTGCGGCGTAGCCGACCATCGGGCCAAGTTCGGGAAAGACGCATTTCACGCTGGGGTCCATGAATCCCTCGTTTCGCGGGCGGATATCGAACGTTTCGATTGCGTTTGCGATTGTGGGGGTGGTGATCTTTCGCAGTTCCTGTATCTGTTCGCGTGAGAGCGGGCCTGGCATGTCGGACCTCCTTAACTTTTGTCGTTGCTCCAACTGTCTCAAGACTCCTTGTAAGACCGTTCCCTGATTTGGCGCGCATTTGTTCGCAAAATTGCATGCGGAAATGCCGCTGAAAGCGTGCGAATGGCACAAATCATGCTTCGCATTGTACATGCTAAGCTCAATTGCGTCAACACGTT
>CAZEBC010000035.1:23336-26627 GCA_964510165.1 uncultured bacterium | reverse complement strand
GCGCCAGCGACTGTGAAGCCCCGACCTTATAATTCAAGACTTGACCCCAAAGGGAACCCGAGAAGAACGCGCAGGGCCAGACCATTGCCAAGCGCCAGTATGTGTATGATGGGCTGGACTTGTTGGCGGAGCTGGATGGCGGCGGTAACCTTGTAGCGGCGTATACGCATGGGCCGGGCATTGATGACCCACTGACCGTCCGCTACAACGGCGTCAACTATGTCCTCCACAAGAACCATCAAGGCAGCGTGACCGAGATCACCAACATGAGTCGCGTCACCGTGAAAACCTACACCTACGACGCCTACGGCAATATCCTCAGTCAAACCGGCCCCGAACTGACCGGCGGCTTCACCTGCACCGCCCGGCAGTATCACTCGCGCAGCGGCCTCTACTACTACCGCGCGCGGTTCTATGATCCCACTCTCGGCCGGTTCATCACTCAGGATCCGATCGGGTTGGCGAGGGGAATCAACCTATATGCCTATGTGGGGAGCGATCCAGTAAACTGGTATGATCCTCTTGGGCTGACCGAAGTCACGATCGAAGTGGACAGAAGGGAATACCACGACAACTACGTGATTGGTCGTATCTACGTCGATTACTATCCAATCGGATATTCTCTAGAGCTTCCTCCCATAAACAATAAACCATTTGATAGCAGTATCCCGCCCGGGGAATATCCAGCCAGCATCTTCGAAAGCCCCAAATTCAACAAGAAGCCTGTGGTCTTGCTGGACGTTCCAGGGAGGGATATGATTGAGATCCATCCAGGAAACTTTCCTGAAGACACGCAGGGTTGCATTCTACCCGGCAAGGAACTCGGTCAGAGCGGGGTACTCAAGAGTCGGGACGCCATGAATGAAATATTGGACCGGATTGGCACCCAAATGTTCTTGGATAGTCTGTTGGGAGAGCAAACAACTATTAAGGTAATCATTAAACCATGAGACACATTATATGAAAGCGAAGCGGATACTCTGCAATTCGAAGTGGACAGCCTTAGCGGTACTGCTCTTGCTGTGTCATTGTCGTCACTCTCCTCCTCCAGTGCAAGGAGAATCTCTGAAACAGTGCGCAACCATGGATCATTTTGAGTATAAGCACATATGTCTCAAAGACATTGTCGTTTCAGGAGAGTCATCGAGGGATGAGAAAGAAAGCGCGTTCAGTCTGCTTATCGAGGAGTGGGAGCATAGAGACGGGGCCGCGGGATATAGCCTTTCTGATAATTTCCTGGAGATATTAGAAGCGGAACCATATCTCTTCTTTTCCAGAATGAAGGAGAGGCGTCAAGCCTATGACACGTGGCTCTCCCACTTGGGAGTCTTCTCTTTCGTTTGGTTTGGCGATCCACCATCTCCTTTGGAGAAGAAGAGACAAGACATCATCAAGTACCTTGGAAGCTTATCAAACCTGGGCGAGGATGTCGAACCTTTGCGAGATGAGCTAATTGAGGTGTTGAAAGAGATCGAGCCGAGGGTTGTTGATTAATGGAGATATGCGGACCTCATCTCGCAGGTCACGTTCGCAAACGGCGACTACACGCAGTACACTTATGATAATCTGTACCGGCTCACCAACGAACATGCGCTGTACAGCGGCGGTGGAAGCAAGTATACGAATAATTTCGGGTATGACCTAGCGGATAACCGGGTGAGCCGTTCCGACGGCACGTCGGATTTGTACACGCTCAACGCGGTGAACCAGATCGCGAACATCTACTCGGTCGGCCAGCCGCTCAATCCGCACACCACGTTTACGTACGACCTGAACGGGAACACCGCTTCGATGACCGACACGGCCACGCAGGTCACGATCGAGTTCGATTACGATTACGAGAACCGGCTGGCGGGGATCACGTATCCGAGCGGGACCACCGAGTTTGTGTATGACGCGCTGGGGCGCAGGCTGAAGCGGATCGAAAAGAAGACGCGAAGTGCCTTGTTGCAGGAGGCCGCCGAGCAATACGCCGAGGGCGTCAGAGTGAGAGACGCGCGGAAATTCTTGCGCGAGTGGTCTGACGAGGAAGTGACTCAGTGGCTCAAGGAAGACAAGGACTCCGAGAAGAACGTCCGGGCCATTAAAGCCAAACCCGCCGGATAGAACAGCGACCGATGACTGGACGGAAGATGGCGCGTCTGTTCTTCGACGCGAGCGTGATATTCGCCGCCGCGTTTTCCGAAAAGGGAAGCGCGGCCTTTCTCGTTTCTGAGTGCGAGGCGGGTAGATTTCAGGCGGTCACGAACAGCTTGGTCCTGATGGAAGTTTCCAGAAATCTCACACGCAAGGCGGATCAAGAGGCGTGCGACGGTTTCTGCGCATGGTGAGAGAACCATATTTTGAGATATCGCAAACTCCCACGTCTTCGCAAATAGAGGAACACTTCAAGCACATTCACACCAAAGACGCGCACGTGCTTGCGTCAGCCAGTTTCGCGCAATGCGATTTCGTGATAACTTGGGATAAGAAACACTTCAAAGCTTTTTTACTCGCGTCGTTCCCCATCAAGATTCTCACGCCTCCGGAGTTCGTCGAACAGTTCTGCGTATAGCGAACCGGAAGGCAAGCACATATCCCACGGATCTTGTGAGGCCGCGCATGGCCGTAGGAATCGCCCCAACATAAACGACCCGAATGTGTCGGATTCATCCGCGCCGCTCAGATTCCTCTTTTCTGGTATAATGTCGGACGATTCACCGACGGATTCCAAATTCTCAGCCGCATGAGGGATCCTATGACAGATAAGGGAATCTACGTTGCGAATTTGACGGCGTTTAGGGATGGGAAGCTCGATCTCGATGCAATGCAGAAACACTCAGAGTTTCTGATCGAGGCAGGGGTGGCCGGGTTGTGCCCGGCGGGGACGACGGGCGAGTTTCTGTACCTGAGCGTGGATGAAAAGAAAGCGCTATTTTCAGCGGTGGCCGATGTGTGCCGAGGAAGGGCGAGGCTGATCTGCTGTACGTGGGACCCAAGCCGCGACGCGCTCAACGAACTCTGCCGGTTCGTCTCGGATATCGGGGCCGACGGCATATTTCTACCGCCGCCCATTTACTACGAGTTCACGGAAGGCGAGATTATCGGGTTTTATGAATTTGTTAAGAACAACAGCGCGGTTCCACTCTATTGTTATAACATCCCGAAATATACCAACAACGAGATAAGCGTCGCGGCGCTGGCGGCCATGGCGGAACGCGGCGTCATCGCCGGGATCAAGGACAGTTCCGCAGAGGAGCCGCGGATGGCCGAAATCATCGCGCGCTTCAGTGGGAAGCTCGATATCCTGGC
>CAZEBC010000035.1:8207-23236 GCA_964510165.1 uncultured bacterium | reverse complement strand
GCGACATCGAGATGAATTATGATTGCGTCGGCGAAGGGACGCCCGTCGTGCTGGTGACGGGATACGGGATGGACCATTTCGCGTGGGCGATGCAGGCGCCGGAACTCGCGCAGAACCACAAGGTATACATGATCGACAACCGGGGCGTCGGATTGACCGACAAGCCCAAAGGCCCGTACACCATCAAGACGATGGCCGACGACCTGGCCGGTTTCTTCCAGGCGGTCGGCATCGAAAAGGCGCACCTGGTCGGGCACTCGATGGGCGGCATGATCTCGCAGCAGTTCGCGCTCGACCATCCCGAGCGCCTGCTCAGCCTCACCCTCATGGCCACCGCCTGCCGCATTCCCAAAGGCGCCGACCTCATGCTCATGCTGTGGACGGATATCCTCGACAAGCTCGGTGTCGAATCATTCGTGAACAACATCATTGGTTGGTGTTTCACGTTCGATTTCATCGAAAAACAGTACAACTCGCTCATGATGTTCCGTCAGATGACGATTGACCATCTCAAGGAGGTTCCACTCTTGCCCGCGCCGTTCCGGGCGCAATGCGCGGCGATCTGCTCGTTCAACCTCGCGGACAAGATCAAGAACATCAAGACGCCCACCATGGTTCTGGTCGGCGAGGGCGACATCCTGACGCCGGTCAAATTCTCGCGCGACATCGCCGCCCGCATACCAGGCTCTCACCTGAACATCATCGCAGGCGGCCACGCCTTTAACAGCGAGGTCCCCTCGGCGGTGAACAAGGCGCTGCTGGAGTTCATAGGGAAGCATTAGTGACATAGGAGTTCGACCAATAAGGCACAAAGGACACGAAGGGATCAGAAGAACGCTTGGCGCTTCCACGGTGTTCTTGGTGACTTGGTGGTTGGAAGGACGTTCACGCGGTCACGGACAGCAACCGCGAGTTTGTGGCGAGTTGTCGCAGGGGGGCTTTCCCGCAGCCGTTGCCGCCGTCGCGTTGACCAGCCATTTCCGCCATTGCCGCGTGAAAATCAATGGCCGCCCAGGCGGACCGGAGGTCGCGGAGTATATAAAGCACATTGTCGAGCAGGCGGGTTTCCTTTGTGAAGTTAACCTCTATCAGCCGTCCGATCATATACACATACAGACGCTGCAAGTTCCGGGCGACGTCGCCGCCCTTCTCCACATTGAGGATTCGCAGGAGTTCCGTGATTATGTCGCGGGCGCGGATGACAGACCTGTAACTCTGCACATAGTCCTTGCTCTGCATCGCCTCTTTCGCTTCGGAGGAGAACTTGATCGCGCCGTCATAGAGCATCAGGATGAGGTCCTTCTGGCTGAGGCCATTGACCTGTTCCTCACGATACCGTTTGACCGCCTTTTCGGACGTCAAATCCCCTCTGCGAACTTCCTCCATCTGCCTCGTGCCTCCTCATGTGTTTCGGCGGCTAATCTAAGGCACGCCGTGCGCCCCTATGGAATCATTCATCTCACAGCGATTCCCGCTCGCTAGTCCTTATTCCCTCGAATGATCGTGTCTATCCTTGGCAGGTTTGCCAGTTGCTGGACAAGGAACTCGCCCTGCGATGTAAGCGAGGCGAGCGAGGCCTCAAGCCTCGCGAAATCCTCGAGCAGCTTGATTCTCTTGTCCTCGAGCCTCTCCCCCATCGCGTCGATGTCCTGGTCCAATTCGTCTATGTGCCGCGTGAGCGTGTCGGTCCGCGCAGTCAAACGTCCATCAACCGAATCCGTCAGGAAACCCAGGTAATTGCTCAGCCGGGTCGCGATTCCCTGGACTACCGTGACCACACCCTCTGGCTCGAGCGCATTCACATCGGCGGGCGTCAGCGTAACCTGGATTGACAGCCCGTCGGTCGTTCGGTTTCCGGTTCTTCCCTTGAGAATCTGGCCGGTCCCGGTAGCTAGCTCACCGTTAATCGTGCCGGCCACGTCCTGTCCGACGGTCGCAGTCGCGCTCGAAAGTCCCAATGCCGCCAGAGCGCTGTTTTCTGTCTCACTTCCCAGTTGAACGGAAGAAGAGGAGCCATACGTGGCCGAAGTGAAGACCAGCCGACCGTCCGTGAACTCGACCGTTACACCCCGGCCCGCAAGCTGTGGGTCGGCGTTCAGTCGAGCCTGTATCTCCTCCGCCAACTCCTCGCCCGTATCGTAAGTCCTGGCGGTCAGCGTCAGGGTAGAGCTTTCCCTGCCGTCCACCTTCAGGCGAAGCTGGTTGTTCGAGGAGGTCAGGGTGATTGGAAGACCGAGGTCGGACCCCACGAGCGTTCCTTGCGTTGCGGCCCGGGTGATATCCACCGTGAAGCCCGCCGCGCTCATCACCGTCTTCTCCGTCGAGGAAAGATAGACGAGCTTTGGATTCGTCGAGGTAGAACTTGTCGAGAAAAGGTCCGCGACCCCTTGCAGGTTCGTCGCGAGGGCGGCGTCAAGCTTGGAGTAATCAATGACCAGCTTGCCCGTCTCCGGGACCGATGTCAGCCCAATCGCCGACAGCCGGTTCATGTCGGAGGGAAGGCCGGAGATCACGTCGGTCGCGATGCGCCGCATCTCGTTCTGGACGCTCACCAGGAGAGAATCTCCGAGCAAGAGCCCGCCCTGTTCCGTAACGGGGTCGTACCGAAGCTGTTCATTCAGGAAGTCGATAACCTGATTGTAAGCCTCGACGAAGCCTTCGACGCTGGCTCTGACCGCCTCGGTGTCATTCTGGATGGATATTCTCACGCTTGTTGAGGAGTCGGCGCCGAGCAGGTTCAGCGTCACGCCCGGGATCACGCCGGTTACCTGATTCGTGCTCGACTTGATCGTGATGGGCGCTCCGCCGACTCCTCCGCCAAAGGTGATGGAGGCGTCCTGTGCCGCCTGAATCTGAGGAGCGAATGTGTCGATGCTGAAGCGGTCGCCCGTCGTCAGCGTGCCACTGTTACTGAATGCGATCGAGACCCCGTCCTCCAACTGCGTGCCTGTTTCCGATGTGAGGAATCCCGCCCCGCCGTTGTCGTCAAAAGTCAGGCCGCCGTCGGTCGAGTACCGAAACGTTGCCGCTCCGACGCCGCCGCCGGCCATGATTTCGACAAGGAACGTTTCATTTGCGGCGCCGGTATACGCGCCGAGCGCCGAGGCTGCGCCCGTATAGGCGGAGCTATTGTTGGGGTCCACCTCGACGGCGTCCATGCGCGCATCGGCGAAATCGGGAGCGGTCCCGCCTGTAAGATTGACCGTGACGGTCATGGCGTTGGCCGCTCCCGTTTTGTCGCTCGTGAGCAGGAGCCTGTAGGGGTTCGAGGCGCTCCCGTCGCTGACAATCGAGGCCGTGACCTCTGCGTCAGAGTTGTTGATCGCGTCTCGCAACCCGGCCAGGGTATCGTTTCCTGCGTCTATGGTGATTGCGGCAGCGGCTCCCGAGCCGACCCGGAGTGTGACCGTGCCGACTCCGATGCTCGTTGTGTCTGTGTCCGCAAAGCCCTGAGAGGCCAACTGGTGCGCCTGCGCAAGCTTGTGAACCGTAATATAGTGAGTGCCGGGAGCTGCATTGCCGGAGACGGAAGCAGTGAGAAGGGATTCGTGGCTCGAGGCGGCAGTTTGACTCTGGAAATTCCGTTGCCTCGAGAGCGTGCGGGCTGAACTGAGCAGGCCCAGTAGCAGCCCATTGAAGCTCTGGACGGCGGTCAGCCGGGCTTTTTCCTCCGCCTGATTGGCGACCACGAGGTCAATCCGGCGTTGCTCCGCCTTGACAATCGTATCCACGATGGACTGAAAGTCTATGCCCGTGGACAATCCGGAGAAGAATATCCTGTCACCCATTGAGCCACACCCTTTTCTTTATCCGCTTTCGTCGAGGAGAATACCGACAATGTTGCGTATCTTGGCGTAGACGTCCAGCAACTCCTGAGGGGGAACCTGCCTGATAACCTCGCCATTTTCATCGACGATTTGGACAGCGGACCGCCCGCTGGCCTCGTCATGGATGAAGTTCAGGCTGAGGCTGCTTCCAAGTTCGGCAAGGCGCGCGTTGATTCCCTCAAGAGTGCTCTCCACTTCAGCGGCGTCCATGTGTGCAGCATCCGCCCCAGCGGGTGTCGGCGCCTCCATGGACGCGAACTGAGGTGTCGCTGGCGGGCTGCTTCCAACTCGACGGGCAATACTGACTCCGGACGCGGTTCCAGCAGCCGGGTCAAGGCCTGGGTAGCCTGCCTGATCAATTCTCATGCCCATTAGGTTACACCTCCTTGGGGTTCATCAGCCCGATGAATCGCCGGGCCGCATGCCCCAATTGGGCCACTAGGCCAAAGTTACCCCAGCAATTGAAGTACCGTCTGTGGAATCGCATTAGCCTGCGCCAGTACCGAAACGCCTGCCGACAGGAGTATCTGGTTCTTGGTGAATTCGGTGATTTCCTGGGAAATGTCCACGTCGCGGATGGTGCTCTCCGACGCGGCCAGGTTCTCCTCGGCGATCCTGAGTGAGCGCAAGTTCGTCTCCAGCGTGTTCTGCTGGAACGCGCCCAGCTTCGCGCGGAGCCTCGATATCTCATCGATCGCCTGATCCACCAGGAGCACGGCATCATTGGCCCCCTGGACCGTTGTTACGTCGATCTCGTTGAGGCTGCGGAAGTTGCTCTGGTTGATCACTCCGAGCGCGAGCTTGTCCGACGAGATATCCTGCGCCGATATCTTGACGGTCTGGTTCGGATTCGGACCGACCTGGAACTGAATCGAGTTGTCAACGACCGACAGGGTCACCGATGAGTCAACCGGCGGAACGTTGAAATACCCGAAGCTCAGGTCAATGGTACCGATGGAGTTGCCCTGTTCATCCGTTCCGGCGCTGACCGTCTTGGTATCGCCCGACGTGAACGAAACCTTCGGGCCGGAGCCGACCTGGACGTCGAAGGTCGCCGGCGTCACTTCCACGTTCAAGGTGGCGCCCTCAATAAGGTTCTGCGTAGCGAAGGCAACCTCGAACGTCAGAGTGAGCGCGCCACCGTTGGCATCGTGCACTACGAACTCGGTGGTCCCGGTCGCAAGACGCAGCATGTCGCCGTCGTCGAGTTGCACGCCGACATTCTCGCCGTTTGCGGCCGTCACCGACGCAGTGGCGAACCCGAACGCCTGCGCCGTCGCAGCGTCGGCGAACTCGATTGTGATGGTCTGGCTGGCGCCGACCGCCGTGTTGTTGCTGTCGATGGCGATTGAATACGTGCCGTCGCCGTTGTCGACCGCGATGAAGTCGTCGGCGTTCACCAGGTCGCGGGCCTCGTCATTGATCTCGGCCACGATATTGGCGATCGTGTTGGTCTCATCGCCCTCAAACGTGACCGTGCTCGTCCCGGAGGACGAGCTGATCGTGATCGTGGTGGCCGACAGGGTGCTGCTGCCGTCGAAAATCGCGGCAGTGTCTGACGTGACATGTGCGCCCGTCGCCTCCGAGATCACCAGTCTGTGCGAGCCGGGAGCCAGCCCGTCCGGGTCGCCATCGCCGCCGGTTCCGCCAAGCGCGACATTGTCCAGCAGGTCGAACGGATCGGACGTGATCTGCGCGCTCGCCTGGGTAATGTTGGTCACGCTGACGGTGTAGGAGCCGGTGGCCAAGGTGCTGTCGCCGTACCTGGTAAGGCCGATGGTGTTGAGGCTCGTCAGAGAAACCTGATTCTCGAACGTGCCGTCCAGCAGTGTCTGAATGCTGAATGTGGTCGTGTCCGAGATTCGGGTTATCGTCTGAAGAGCGTTGGCGATTTCCGCCTGGTCGGCCGCGAGCGAAGTCGCGTTGTTGATGCCCGAATTGGCGGCGTCAAGCGCCAGCTCGCGCATCCCGATAAGCAAGGAATTGACCTCGTTCAGGGCGCCTTCAATCGTCTGCACCAGGTTGATCGCGCGCTCTGAATTCACGATGGCGGCGTTCAACCCGGCGATTTGCGCTCTGAGCTGCTCCGAGATCGCCAGACCGGCAGGATCGTCCCCGGCGCTGTTAATGCGCAGGCCGGAGGAAAGTCTCTGCACCGACCTGAACAACCTGGAGTCGGCCAGGGTCAGATTCCTCTGGGCGGTTATCGCCGTGATGTTGGTATTGACTCGTAAACCCATCTTTCATCCTCCTTGATGTGCGTGCGCCCAACACGGATGGGCGCAGCGGTTGCGCGGGCCTCCATGCCCGCTGGCCAATTCTACAGGTATTGGCCTTGACCTCGAATCAGTTTTGGGTCGGATTCGGCGACCATCAACCAGGGGCCGTTCTCCGCCAGCCCCCGGCACTCATCCAAACTCTCACTGCTCTATATCGGCAGCCTGGACGAAAACTTTAGGCTCCGTCGGGGCTGCCTTCAACTAAAGAGATATGCGCATTGTGCCGATAAAGACACCAGTGGATTCGCATTGCCAACCCCATACATGTATGAGATCAAGCCCGAAAATACTCGCGATTACGGGAAAAGACAACAACAGTCCCATTGAGTCCATTGCTCTCTGTATGATAGTAAAGGACGAGGAATCCTCCCTTGCTTGCTGCCTGGAGAGCGTGAAGGGGCTGGTTTCGGAAATCAACGTCGTAGACACGGGTTCCAGCGACAACACGCTTCTTATCGCGAAATCTTACGGCGCGAGAGTTCGCAAGATTCGCTGGGAAAACGATTTCAGTCGCGCGCGGAACGTGTCGCTTGAGATGGCGCGCGCCGCGTGGATACTGGTCCTCGATGCCGATGAGGCATTGGCGCCCGAGGCGGTTCCCACAATAAAGGAAGCCATCCGCAACCCGGGCGCAACGGCATATTCTCTTCCAACCAGAAACTATACCTCAGACACCTCAGCAGCACACTTCGTCTCCCACCCCTCCGCTCCCGAGCCCGCAGCGGGATGGGTCGAATCAAGAAAAGTGCGCCTGTTCAAAAAGTCACGAAACATCAGGTTCGAGGGCGAGATACATGAGCTTGTCGAACCTTCTTTGAAACGTTCGGGCACACAACCGCAATTTCTTGACGCGGTCGTCCACCACTTCGGCTACCTTAAAGAAGAAAGCTTTGTTAGAGCGAAGATCAGAAGAATGGCCCTGCTGGCAGAGGCGAAATGCGGGAGCAACCCTCGCGATTACAAAGCCCACTACGAATTGGGAGTGATCTTTAACCAACTCGGACAGTACGACAAGGCAATTACCTCGCTCAGGAAAGCCATCGAGCTGAGGCCCGACTTCCCGCAGGCCCGCTATGACCTCGGCGTTGCTCTCCTCAGGAAGGGACTCCTCGACGAAGCAAGCGCGGAATTCCGCAATGTACTCCAGCTTGAACCGGCAAATCCGGACGCCATGTATAACCTGGCCGTCTCGCTCCAAAGACTTCGGCAAGACGAAGAGGCCGAGCGGTTGTACCGACGGCTGATCGAGCGGCAACCCTCTGCAAAGGCCTGGAATAATCTTGGCGCGCTGCTTGCCGCCAGCGGAAGAATCCTCGATGCTGAGGCCGCGTTCAAAAACGCCCTCCTGTTCGACGCCTCCTTTCCCGACGCTCGCCAGAATCTGAGCCGCCTGGGCCGAGCGATGCCAAGAGAGGATGAACATCGGGCTGGGACAACCCCCGTCCGGCTCGACGGCATCTCGCTCTGCATGATTGTAAAGAACGAGGAAGAGCATCTGCCGCTCTTGTTAACCCGAATCGCAAGAGTAGTCGATGAGATAATAATCGTTGACACCGGCTCGGCCGACAACACGCGCTCAATCGCCGAAAATTACGGCGCGCATGTGTATGAGTTCGAGTGGTCTAATGACTTCGCCGCAGCCCGAAATTTCGCCCTTGGCAAGGCGACACGCGAATGGATTCTGGCGCTCGACGCCGACGAATTGATTTCCGACCCCGATTGCGCCGCTCTGAGGGAACTTACCCGAAACGCCCGCGTGGCGGCATTCAGCTTTGAAACCAGAAATTACACGCACGACTCCTCGCTCGAGGGATGGCGTCCAACGGACGGCGCGGACACACTGGCGCGTTCCTACCCCGGATGGTTCCCATCGGAGAAGGTTCGCCTGTTCAGGAACATGCCTGCCATAAGGTTTGCGGGCGCGATTCATGAACTTGTGGAGCCGTCACTCGCCAGGATTGGCGGCGGGATTCAAAGAGCGCCCATTCCCATACATCATTACGGATATGACAAGGCAGCCGAAAAGGCAAAGACCTACCTGGAACCAGCCCGGCGGAAGACGAGCGAGCAACCCGAGAATCCCGAAGCCCATTTCGAACTTGGCGCGATTCTGCACCGCCTCGACCGATACACCGACGCATGCCAGTCCTTCCGCGCGGCCACACTCCGCTCGCCCGAAACCGCTCACTACCATGTGGCCCTGGGTGAATCACTTCGCGCCGCCGGACAGGTCCGCGAAGCCAAAGAGGCGTACGAGAAAGCGCTGGCGCTCGCTCCCGACAGCCATTCCGCACATCGCGGGCTTGGGATAGTGTTATATGGTCAGAACGAATTCGACGCCGCTCGCCGGGAATTCGAACGAGCGCTCGAACTGAACCCCCGCGACGTGCAGAGCCTCATTAACTTGGGCGCAGTCCTTGCAAAAGAGGGGGATATCATTCATGCCAAGGAACATTTCGAGCGCGCCCTTGAGATCAATCCCCAAAATCCTGTCGCGTTGAACAATCTTGAGAAACTCTCAGATGTCAGAACAAGCGTTCCCGCGGAAGGCCCAACCACACCCTCAATTCTGGAGCAGACACATATGAAGACCGTTCCGAAGCCGATAGACCAGCCAGACCTCACCCTCAACATGATTGTCAAGGACGAGGAGCAAAACCTGAAGGAAGCGCTGACGCCCATCGCGCATCTCTTCGATGAAATAGTCGTCGTTGATACCGGCTCGAGCGACGGCACAGTCGAGACGGCCGAACGCCTCGGCGCTCGCGTGCTCAGACGCTCATGGACCGATGACTTCTCTGACGCCAGAAACACGGCCCTGATTCACAGCGCGGGGAAATGGATTTTCTGGCTCGATGCCGACGACCGAATCGCCCCCGAGGCCGTCAGTATCCTCCGAAAGCTCATCGCCCGCGGAATCCCATGCGGCGTGTTCTTTCCGCTCGAATCGCAGATCGGACGTAACGGCACACGCGTCAAGAACTATTCCCTCAGGATGTTCCCGAATCGCCCCGGCCTGGCTTGGACCGGCCGCGTCCATGAACAGATCGCGGGCAGTCTCAAGGACTGCGGCCTCGAATTGGTTAATTGTCCCGACTTCACCATCCGGCATGTGGGCTACGAAGGCGAAAGCGCCGCGCTCAAAAAGAATCTGCGCAACCTTAAACTGCTGGCGATGGAAGTGGCGGAGAAGCCCGAAGACCCCTATCTCCTCTTTTCGCTTGCGGAAGCGTTCCTGTTCTGCGGACAGGCCCAGCATGCCGTCGGCTGGCTTCAGGCGCTGTGGGAGCTTCGAGAAAAGAAGCTCAATGAATGCGGAAAGGACGTCTTCTGGGCGGCGGCGATAGTCATGTCCGACTGCTCCGCAAAGGCCAATGATTCGGTGAACGCAGAATTGTGGCTCCAAAGAGCCGTCGAGCTTCTCCCTCACAACTGGCTCGCCTATTTCCTGCTGGGCGAAAGAAAAGTCATTGAGGGCGATATGGAAGAGGCAAGCCGATTAATAGAAAAAGTCGCCGAACTCCGCATCTCGCCCACAATCCTGCCGCTCGACCTCACGGCAATTCGACAGAAGTTCGATATCTATCGAAAGAAACTCCAGCCTGCCGGGTGCTCGTAATGGTCTCCCTCTGCATGATCGTGAAGAACGAGGCCGCGTGTATCGAGCGCTGCCTCAACAGCATCCGCGATGTCGTGGATGAAATGATAGTAGTGGATACCGGCTCAACGGACGAAACTGCCGAAGTCGCCCGACGGCTCGGCGCCAAGGTGTTCCTTCACCCCTGGAACGATGATTTCAGCGAAGCCCGCAATCATTCAATCGAGCGCGCAACGGGCGACTGGATTCTGGTGCTCGATGCCGACGAGACGATAGCTCGGCGCGACCTCGAAAGAATCCACTTGCTGGCGGGTGGAGGCGTTGACGGATACGTATTTACCTATCGAAGCTATTCACGAAACAGTCACGACATGCGCTGGGTGCCCAATGACCATAGCTATGAAGAAGGGGGCGACTGGGATGGTTGGATTCCGGGCAGGGTCGTCCGAATGTTCAGGCGTGACGCGAGGTTTCGATTCATCGGCGCCGTGCACGAGCAGGTTGACCAATCGATACTCAAGTGCGGCGGGGTCATAGCAATCACCGACATCATACTGCATCATTTCCACGAAGAGAAAGGCGAGGCAAGGCTCCGTGAGAAACAGCTTTACTACCTGCGTCTCTGCCAAGAGGACCTGTCTCGTAACCCGCTGAATGCGAAGACCCATTTCGACATGGGGGTCGTAAGGCGATACATCCTCGGCGATATCAAACAGGCCATCGAGCACCAGAAACAGGCTTTGGAAATCAATCCATCTTTTGAGGATGCCCGTATGGAACTCGCGCTGCTGTATCATCTCGACGGCGATTCCAAGGCCGCCGCCAAGGAAGTCGGCGCGCTCCTTGAGCGAAATCCGCGATATGCTGCGGCATGGCTTCTCTGTGGTATAATGCTTGAGCGAAACGGAAAGGTTGACCTCGCGATCGAGTGCTATGAGCGCGCGGTCCGAGAGGGCCCCTGCCTCATAGATGCTCGGCTCAACCTTGGAACGCTTCGATTGAAAAAGGGAGATATGGCGGCCGCACGGAGCGAGTGGGAACAAGCGCACAGAATGAATCCGTCCAACATCAGGCTCTTGCTCAATTTGGGCGCGCTCGAATTGCGTGACGGCAATCTTTCCCGCGCGCGAGACCTCCTTGAAAGGGCGCTTGAGCAGACCTCCGAGAGCGTTCCGCTTTGGAACAACATCGGAGTGCTTCACGCCCGTATGGGACGCACGGAAGAGGCGCTGGCCGCCTTCGAGAAGGCGCTCGCTCTTGATCCGTCGCGGGCGGACACTTGGCGCAACATCGAGGCGGTTCGGGCAGGACGGAGTTGACGGGTCCATTCGATTAGAAGGCAAGCATGGCCAGCCGCGCCGCAAAAGATGATTTGGCTCACTTCGAGGGGCCTCGCGCGCCTGCGCCGTCAGAGCGTCGTTCGGCCCTGAAGCTCCTCAACTCCGTTCTCCGTCCCGACGGCCCTTCAGACATCCTCCGGGAATATCCGCTCGTCTTGTCCGAGAAAAACAGTGACAACATGCGCGTCATTGTGAAACGGAAAGAAGTCGTCTCGCATGCCGCCATCTATTTTTCGCACCTTTGCTCGGGAGAACTTACGTTCAGGGTGGGCGGTATCGGCTCGGTCGCCACGCATCCGGCATATCGAGGCCGCGGCTTCGCGGGCGCCATCCTGCGCGACTGCATGCGAATCATGCAGGAGAACGCCTGCCAACTTTCGGTCCTCTGGACGCAGAGGATGGATTTCTACAGGACTCTCGGCTATGAGATGGCCGGCTCGGAATTTCTGTTCCGAGCAAAAGCCTCGGATTTCGCCCGAATCCCGTGCTCCTGCGAGATCGTCCCCTTTTCATCTCGATATCTGCCGGCAATCGAGGAAATCCATGAACGTGAAGGCCTTCGAACACTCAGAACGCTCGAGGAATACGAAGCCTACTTCACTCTTCCGAAGGCCACCACGCTCCTGGCCACAAAGAATGGAACCGTCACTGCCTACGCCGTCATGGGAAAGGGAGAGGATTTCCGATTCTGCATCCATGAATGGGGCGGAGATACCGATGACCTGCTGTGTCTGGTGCGGGAGTTCGCGGCGTCGTCAAGCATCGGGGAAGTCCTGGTGCTCACGCCCGCCGCGCGCAGCGAATTCACCCGGCGGCTCGAACAACTGCAGCTTCCCAAAACCTTCGAATATCTTGCCATGATGCGGGTGATTGATATCCAGGGACTCTCAGCGCTCTTACAGGACCACGTGAGCCAAAAAATCGGAAAGCAATTTGGGATTTCAGATTGCGATTCAGGCGTGAGGATACGCATCGGCCCTGAGGAGGCCCTCATTCAGGCTCAATATCTCGTCCGGGTGCTGTTCGGACCCGACTCCGCTTCGAGCATCCTGCCTTCGCTCACTCAGGATACTCGCCGCATCCTCGAAAAGGCCTTCCCCATCCCGCTCTTTATCTGGGGCCTCGACTCCGTGTGATCGCCAGGTCGTTCGTAGGGGCGCACGGCGTGCGCCCTCAAGAATCCCTTCGCCCTTCTGCAATCTCACCCCTTGCAGGTGAGCCCGCCATCCACGGGCAACAGCACACCAGTTATGTACTTCGACTCATCCGACGCCAGGAAAAGCGCAGCATACGCGACGTCCCACGCTTCCCCCATGTGGTTCATCGGGACTGCCGCGTCGCGCATCCGTATGAGGTCCTGCTTGTCGATGCCGAGACGAGACGAGATGCCCTCGATCGCCATCGGCGTGTTGATCAGGCCGGGCATGATCGCGTTTGCGCGTATGCCCTGGTGCGCATACTGCATCGCGATCGAGCGCGTCAGCGCGTTGACGCCGGCCTTCGAAGCGCTGTACGGCAGCATGGGATACGGCGCAAAACGGATCGCCGCAAGCGAGGAGATGTTAATGATCGAGCCGCTCCCCTGCTTCTCCATATAAGGCAGCACATGCTTGCAGGTCAAAAACATGCTTTTCAGATTCGTATCGAAAACCCTGTCCCAGTGCTCCTCGCTCAACTCGACCGGCCCGCCGCCCTCGCCTATCCCGACGTTGTTGTGCAGAATGTCGATCCTGCCGTATTTCTCGACGCATGTGTCGGCCATGCGCCTGCAATCCTCAGCGCGCGTGACGTTCGCCGCGAATGCGAAGCTTTTGCCGCCCTCGGCATCAATCATCCGCTTCGTCTCCTCGGCCGAGTCCAGCCGCAAATCAACCAGCATGACCGATGCACCCTCTCGTGCGAACAGGATTGCGGTCGCGCGGCCATTTCCCACCGTATCCCCCGGCGTCGATCCCGCTCCCACCACAATCGCCACCTTATTCTTCAACCGACCGCCCATTTCCCCGTCTCCTCTCCTTCATTAATGACAGCAACCAAATCCCCTCACCCTGCCCTCTCCCAATGGGAGGAGATCAACATGTATTCGCCCTCTCCCAGTGGGAGAGGGTTGGGGTGAGGGGAAAACGCGACAGAAATCGTCATTTCAACGCACTACGCTGCCATGCGCGGCGATTCTATCACACGGGGGTAGTGCTGTCAATCGCGTCTTCGGTCAGTTAATGACGCGCCTGCGGTGGGACAGATAATCTACTAGCAGATATTCGCCGAGGGTGTGCGGGCTGGAGAAAAACGCGCGGCCTTTGTTGGTCCTGGTCATTCGCTCAACAAACTCGATGAGCCCCGGACGACTGTCGAGCATGAATGTGTTGATCACGATTCCCTTGCGCGTCAGGCGGACGACTTCCTTCATCGTCTCGACAAAAATCTCCGGCGTGGGCGGATAATCCACATACAGGTCGCCGTTCCTGCAATAAGCAGTCGGCTCGCCGTCAGTAATCAGGATTATCTGCCTGTTCTTGCAGTTGTACCGCGATATGAGCCTCTCCGCCAGCCTGAAGCCGTCCTGAATATTCGTGAATGGATTGCCCAACGTCAGCGTGACATGCGGAAGCTCCTCGCGGGTCAACTCCCGCGCATACGTGGCGAAACCGACGATGTGCAGCGTGTCCCTCGGGAAGCGGGTTCGAATGAGACTGTCGAGCGCAAAGACCACTTTCTTCGCAGCCTGAAGTTTACTGTTCTGCGCCATGGTGTAGCTGAGGTCCAGCATCAGAACGTTGCTGCATCCGCCCGACCGCTGTTCCTCGAACACCTCGAAATCGGCCGGACTGATGTCAACGGGCACTCGGCCGGCATCGCGCACAAGCGCGTTCATCAAAGTCCTGCTTAAATGGATATTGAAGGAATCGCCGAATCTGTATGCCTTTGTGGCAGCTATGTCGGGCTGGCCCGCACCCTTGTAGCTCGTCTGATGGCCGCCGACCTGGCCTCGCGCCAGCTTCGAGAATATGTCGGAGAGCGCTTTCTGGCCGATCCGGCGTATCGCGCGCGGACTCAACTTCAGCCCGTCGTCCCCTTTATCAAGGTAACCCGCGCTCATGAGTTTCTCTTTCAGCCGAACAATGGAGTCGAGATTCGCAAGCGCATCCGGCCCCAGCAGTTCAACCAATATGGATTGATCGGCTGGACTCAAGGCGCCCTTCTTCAACCTGGCCTCAAGACGCTCCATGTCAAGCAAGCGCTTCACAAGCGAAATGCCGTCCTCCAGTCCGACGGATTCGGTTCCGGAAAAACCCGGTTGGACTTGCGCTCTCTCCAGAGACGCTATCTTGTCCGCGGCCTCGCTCAGTTCCTTCAAGGCCTGACCGACGGACGGGTCGCGCGGCCCATAATTCTTCAGCTTGTCGAGCGCGCGGCCGGGACCCCTGGGAATCTGCTGAAGAGCGGCCAGGCGCGAAGTCTCTTCTTGCCTCAGCGCCTTCTCCCGCGCCTCGAGTTCGCACTTGTCAAGGAATAGCTGCTCGAATTCCTTCTCCAGCTTCGCGCATCCCTGAGCACTGGCGCGGCGTATGCCGGCACGCATTTCCTCGAGCTTCCGGATGAGTTTGTCAGACCGGTTGACGAAGGACTCCGTCTTCTCGCTCAATTCCCGCTCTGACGCGGAGATTTCCCGTTGAAGCGCCTCGAGTTCCCTTCGCACGAGCGACTGGACAAGATCGGTCAGCTGTTTGAGCAAGGGGTCGAGGGTATAGCGTTCCTGCATTTGCTGGCGCAGGTGCTTGAGCCGCGACGCGAGCTGATCAAACCCATCCAGTGAGTCCGAATACCTCTGATGCACTCCCTGCCGAGACAGTTTCAGAAGAGCCTGCTCAAGCGAGCTCTTCTCGAACATGTGCTCGGCCAACTGGTCCATTATTGATTCCGCATCGGGAGCAGCCGCCTGGCGCTGCGACGGAGCGAAATATCTATACGTGCTCATCGTATT
>CAZEBC010000035.1:2036-8107 GCA_964510165.1 uncultured bacterium | reverse complement strand
AACCCTCATCCCCTATACCTGATTGTCGCGCCGACCGCTTCCTTCTGGATGCGACGATGCAGGTAAAGCCCCTCGAGAATGAATTCCACCACCGACGCGAACATCGCGGAACTGCACTGCGGACAGAAAGCCCTGACCTTGGCCTCCAACGCCTCGATCTCGGAGAACTGCCGCAGGTACTCCTCGGATGGAAGTGAATCCGAAACCGTCACCGTCACTCCCTCTTTAAAGGCGTCTATCACGCCCGAGAGCGTGTTCACGTCGAAATACTTGTCGAAGGTTCTCTTGATCGCCTCGTCTATGAGATGACTTATCAGCTTGTGCTCCAGTCCGTCATGCGAAAGCGTCTCCAGTTCCAACTTGCCTGCGGTCGACGCCATGATCGAGGGCAAGTCGGTTATACGAGGCGCCGCCTCGCGCTCGCCCAGTCGGATCGCCCGTTTCTCGGCGTTGCTCAACACGCATTCGGTGTTGCTGATCGAAACGCGCACGCTCACCCCCGAATGCTGATTCACGTCGGGGTTTTCTCTCGCCAGGAACGTTATCTGCGCCAGTATCTCCCGCATGTAGTCCGGCAGGATGACCGCGTGGCCGTCCTCCTCAAAGCGGCGGCGCTCCTGCTCCACAATCTCCGCCTCGATCGCCGGACTCACCGGATAATGCGTCCGGATTTGCGACGAATACCTGTCCTTCAGCGGCGTAATGATCCGGCCGCGGTTCGTGTAATCCTCAGGGTTCGCGCTCGCCACAATCAGCACATCCAGCCTCAGGCGGAGCGGGAAGCCCTTAATTTGGATGTCACGCTCCTGCATTATGTTGAACAGGCCCACCTGCACCTTCTCGGCAAGGTCGGGAAGTTCGTTGATCGAGAATATGCCCCGGTTCACGCGCGGAATCAGGCCGAAATGGATGGCCGCCTCGTCCGAAAGATATTTGCCCTCGGCCAGTTTGATCGGGTCCACCTCGCCAATGAGGTCGGCAACCGTCACATCAGGAGTCGCCAGCTTCTCGGCATATCTCCTCTCGCGCGGTATCCATTCGACCTCAAGAGAGTCGCCCTCCTCAATCGCCTTCGCTCGACAAGCCTTGCAGACCGGCTCGAAGGGATTGTCGTTTATCTCGCACCCCTTTATTATGGGGATTTCTTCATCGAGAAGCCGCGTCAGGCTGCGAATCAGGCGGGACTTGGCCTGGCCGCGCTCTCCCAGAAAAATCATGTCGTGGCCGGCCAAGATGGCGTTTTCGACCTGCGGTATGACGGTCTGCTCGTACCCAACGATATCGGGAAACAGCGGTTGATTGTCCTTCATCCTGGCGATGAGGTTTTTCCGCATTTCCTTCCTTACCGGCAGGGTGCGATAGCGGACTTTCTTCAGCTCTTTCAGTGTCTGTGGCTTGCGCATTGTTCAAATAAAAAAAGGCCAACCTTCGCTCGTTCATATCACGATTGGGCCGGGGAAATCAATCGTTTTTTCTACATTAATTATAGTTTCGAGCAGCGCCAAAGTCAATCGGCCGACTTCTCTCCGGAAATACTCTGCGGCGTTGGACTTTCCAGCCGAACGTAGGGACGCGCGTCGTGCGCCCACATCGCCTGCGTTAAGGTGGGAAGGGAAATCCTCAGAAGAGAACAACAGGTGGGAAAAAAGATGATGTGACAATCAAGAATTGTAGGGGCGGTTCGCGAACCGCCCCTGCTCCCGATCTAAGGATTACTCTGGACCGCCGCAGAGACCATGACCGTCCTCTGCTCCAAAATCGGAATGATGCGATCGCTGAGCAGAAAACGAGCGGCCTTTCCGCGCCCGCGCAAAGGCATGGCGCGCACTCGTTTCGCGCGCTCCTCTTCCGCGCGCGCAGCAAGCCTCCCGACCAGTTCCTCCTTGTGAATCTCAAACTCGACATCAGACATCGCTCTGCATTCGTCAATGATCGAGCGAACTCTCTCCCGCTCCGACTCTCTATCCTCATCCGACAACGCGCCAAAATGAACCTCAAGCCTGCTTATGTGCTTTCCGAGCATGCCTTCCATCCGCCGCTCATATTCGCGGTCTGACATCGAGCGGCATCGAACAAGCAGTTGCTCCAGATGGCTCGAATCGTTCGCCTGACCGACCCGCACCGGGTCGCGCAGGCTCTTCGGGGGAATGAGACATGGGGCGAACTCCTCGACGATTTGTCTCTGGCCGGCCGTCAGGATGTCATTGACGCGCTCCTCGATGTTCGCCAGTTCGCGCTTGAAGGATTCTCGAATCCTCTCGATCTCGTCCTTGGCTTCCTTGGCTCGGTGCTCGACATCCGCCTCGGGCGGGAGGTCCGGGTTTAGCAATTGCTCCCTGAGTTCCCGGAACCTCTCCTCCGCCTCGGCCATGCGCGTCGCATATTCCCGCCTGTATCGCTCCCTCAGCCGCTCCGCCCGCCGCGCCTCACCGAGGAGCGCCACTTCCTGCTCGTCGGTCAGATGCAACCCGTTCAGAAGGTTCAGCGTCGCGATATCCTGCCTGAGTCCATCCAGCGTCTCCAACACCGGCTCACCCCCGCTCGATGACGTTGTCGCCGCCGCGAGAAGCCCGGCCATACACAGACACAGAAACAGGCGACACATATGCGCGCCCTCCTTTATTCCTCCGGCAGGCCCTCGATCTCCTCCTCCGGATTCTCGAACGGCACAAACGGACCCGGACGCCCTTTACCCTCGCGCCCGTCCCAGCGCCGCATGTGTTTCATGCGCGCCTCGCAGATCAGGTTGCGGACATGCCCCTCAAAACGAGGCATGAATACGATCATCTTCGCTATCTGCTCATCGCTCAGGACCTTGGAGAACTCCTGAATATGTTCGTTCCGGAGCTTGACCATCTTTTCCTCGTTCTCCATGAACTTCTTGGTCATCCCCTTCAGAGCGACCGCGTCCGGCTTCTCCTTCTCGAGTTCATCATCCATCTGCTCGATGATGCTGCGCCGCTCCCAATGCAATGCCCGCTGTTTCTCCTGATGCTTCTTCATCAACGGAAATAGTTTCTCCGCGGTCGCTTCGTCGAGGTCAAGCACTTCGGTCAGCTTCCACATTCGCATCAACTCGATGCGCTCCCTCATCCGCTCCCGCTTGTGCCGTGGCCGCTCATCATCCGCTCCGGGCGGCCCCGGCTGGGCGAATGCCGCGGCCGTGAAAGTCACCATGACAGCGGCCACAATCAGTGTCGTTAACCTTCTCATCTTCTTTGCCTCCTTCTTTACAGTGCCTCCAAACCCTGGAGGATTCCTTCATACAACTCCAAAGATGCATCCTCCGGCAAACCCTCATCCAGCAAATCATACGTGCCCGGCTCATATATCTGGTCCAGCACGAGTTGCTCTGCCGAAACCAGATTCTCTTCGCCCTCCATGGGCATCGCCGCGAGCATATCCCCGACCTCCTCATCCACCAGTTCCGCGACCGTCTCCTCCAATCCGACCGTCTCCGACTCCGCCTCGGAGACGCCCTTCACTGCACTCGCAATCCTCGTCGGCTCACGCTCGCCAGCTCTCTCGCCGCGCTCCAACACCGCCAGCACAACCGCCAACCCGAGCAATAAAACCGCCGCCGCCGTCGCCAGCGGCATGAGTGGGCGCCACACAAGTACTGCGGGCGCATCCTGTTCACTCGCCAGCCTGTCCGACAACCGGGCGTTGAAACGCTCCCAGAACCCCTCGTCGCGCTCGACGGGCGCTAGCGAGGATATCCGCTCTCTCAGTGCGCGTATGTTCGCCAGTTCGCTTCGGCACGCCTCGCATCCCGACAGATGGCGCTCAACCCCCCGCCTTGCACGCGGTGACAGAGCCCCTTCAGCATAGTCAACCAGCAATGTCTTGACTTTCCCGCAGATCATAACGCCTCACCGCTCTTCGCCACACATTCCCTTAACCTGACGACCGCATGCCGATAATTCACCTTCGCCGAGTTCGTGCTGCATCCAACCGCTCCCGCAATCTCCTTGAATGACATATCCTGGAAAATCCTCAGGATCAGAACCGATCTCTGCTTGAACGGAAGCCGCATTATCTCCCGCTCGAGCCACTGCCTCCGTTCCTCCTGCTCCAGCTTTCGTGCAGTAGAATCGGTCACAATCGGTTCGACCTGCGCATTCATCCCCGCCGTCTCGCCCGCCCGTCTGAGTTCGTCGTAACACAGATTCATCGTGATTTTGTACAGCCACGTCGTGAAGTTCGATTTCTGTTTGAACGCCCCCAACCCCTTGAACACCCTGACAAATGTCTCCTGCGCGATGTCCTCGGCGGCCTGGTCGTGTCCCACTATCCGACGCGCCGTCGCGAACACCTGCCGCTGATGCCGGGCGACCAACTCATCGAAGGCCGCCCTGTCACCCTCGAGAAATCGCGCGATCAGTTCGTTATCCGATGTCACTGCTCACCTTTCTCATCCCATTAGACGCATCACGCGGCCAAAAGGTTAAAAAGCCCAGTCCTCTGAAAATTATAGCCCAGCCTTCGGAGTTTCCCTAATTTAACGAGCCGACCCCAACCCGAAACCTTTCGGCATTTACACTCCCCCTCCTATCTGATATACTGCATCCGCCGGACTTCCCGCGGATGAGCCGGAACACTCACCACCCCGGACCACAGGAGGTCTTTTTCTGTCAGTGGAGCGAACGATGGCGACACAGCGAGCCGAACCCATTAACGGCCTGCCCTCCGAAAAAATTCCCCTGAAGACCCACCTTAGCTATGGCCTCTCGCAATGGGGCCTCAACGGCATCAATACCGCCTTCGGCGTCAGCATCCTGTTCTTCTACACCACAGTCCTGAAATTCGACAGCGTCCTGTTCGGCATCGCGATGCTCATCGGACAGGTGTGGGACGCCGTCACCGACCCGATGATGGGCCACATCTCAGACAACACACGGAGGTGGACTGATAGGCGCCGCCCATATTTCCTCTTGGGGGCAATACCTTACAGCATCGCGTTCTTTCTCATCTTCTCGCCGCCCGCGCTTCAATCCACGCCCTTGATGTTCGTCTACTTCCTCACAATGCTTCTCATCATGTTCACCGGCCGCACCGTGTTTGAAACCCCCTATCTTGCCCTCGCCCCCGAAATGACAGCCGATTACGACGAACGCACAAGGCTGTCAGGTTACAAGCAATTCTTCGGCGTGTTCGGCGACGCACAGGGCGCCATCTTGCCACTGCTCATCTTTAATCTCCTCCATGAAAACCGACGCCTCGCTCACCTGTGGTACGGACTGCTCGCTTCCCTCATGATGATCGTCTTCGCGAGCATCACTCAATGGGGAACCTTCGAACGGCCGGCCGCCGCCCGCAAGACCGCCGTCAGCATCCTCGACTCGTTCAAAGCCGTCGCCAAGAACCGCCCCTATCTGCTCTTCATCTTTTCGAGCACCGCCGCGCAGATAGGCAATAACATCGTCACCTACCTCGTGCTGTTCATCACCAAGTATTGGTTCTTGAACGAAAGGCTCGCCCCCAGTTTCCTCATCACGTTCTTTGCCGGATGCCTCGTGGGGGTGCCCGTATGGGCCAGGCTCACCACTCGCTTCGACAAAAAATGGACCTACATCGTCGATATGGCGGGCTATGGAACCACGCTCCTGTGCGTCCTCGTCTTTCCGCGCGACATGGTCTATGCGATCTATGCCGTGATGTTCCTTTCCGGCGTATTCAATGTCGGCCTCTGGGTCCTCGCATACACCATCGGGCCCGATATCATCGAATGGGACGAATACCACACCGGCAAGCGGCGTGAAGGCGTCTATTCCGGCGTATGGACCTTCGTCTACAAGGCAGGCGTCGGTATCGCGCTTGCCATCGTCGGCCTTGCGCTTCGTATCATCAAATTCGACCCCAGCCTCGAGGTCCAGACCGATTCCGCGCTCCTCGGTCTTAAGCTCCTCTTTGGGGCAGTCTCCGGCGCGTTCCTCATCGCCGGCGCGCTCGCCTTCATCTTCTTCCCCATCACCCGCCAAAAACACGAAGAAATCCGACGCCTCATCCGCCAACGCGACGCCACCACACATGCTTGACCGCTCTCAAGGAATTACCGGCATTTCCTAAGG
>CAZEBC010000035.1:0-1936 GCA_964510165.1 uncultured bacterium | reverse complement strand
GGGAAAGGGGGAACCTGACGACCCAGTGGGTGCGAATTCATTCTTACAACCCGACTAGTCACTTTAGCTCACTTCTTGTGATTTCCTCACCTTTTCCCACGTGTCTCTCAATGTCACGCTTCGGTTGAAGACAGGGTGTTCTCTTGTAGAATCGGGGTCCACACAGAAGTAGCCCTTGCGCTCGAACTGGAAGAACTCGAACGGCTTCACCTCTTTGAGCGACGGCTCAAGCTTGACGTCCTTCTTCACAATCTTCGAGTTCGGATTGAGATTCTGCTTCCAATCCTCGCCTTCCTCGACCTCGGCCGGATTCTCCTTGGAGAACAGGTGGTCATAAAGCCGGGCTTCGCCGGCGACGGCGTGGGGAGCGCTTACCCAGTGGAGCGTGGCCTTCACCTTGCGGCCGTCGGGAGAATCGCCGCCTCTGGTCGCCGGATCGTATGAGCAGCGAAGCTCGACAACCTCGCCGGAAGCGTCTTTGATCACGTCCTCGCACTTGATGAAATATGCGTAGCGGAGCCTCACTTCGCGGCCGGGGGCAAGGCGATAGAACTTCTTCGGCGGTTCTTCCATGAAGTCTTCGCGCTCGATGTAAAGCGTTTTCGAGAACGGAATCCGGCGCGAGCCCATCGAGTCGTCCTCGGGATTATTGATCGCCTCGAGCAATTCGCCTTCATCCTCAGGATAGTTAATGAGCGTCACCTTGAGCGGGTCGAGCACCGCCATCCTTCTTGGCGCGCGCTTGTTGAGGTCCACCCGCAAGCAGTGTTCGAGCAGGCCGATGTCCACCGTCGAATTGCTCTTGGACACGCCAATCTTGTTGACCATATCGCGGATCGCCTCGGGCGTGTAGCCCCGGCGCCGGTATCCCGACAGAGTAGGCATTCGCGGGTCGTCCCAGCCGTCAACCACGCCCTCGTTGACCAGTGTCAACAGCCTGCGCTTGCTCAGCATGGTGTAGGTGAGGTTGAGCCTGGCGAACTCTATCTGCTGGGGATGGTGAATGCCAAGCTGCTCGATATACCAATCATAGAGCGGGCGGTGGTCCTCGAACTCGAGCGTGCAGATGGAGTGGGTAATGCCCTCGATGGAATCGGACTGCCCGTGAGTCCAGTCGTAGGTGGGATAGATCACCCACTTGTCGCCCGTGCGATGGTGCGGCGCCTTGATGATTCGGTACATCACGGGATCGCGCATGTTGATGTTGGGTGACGCCATATCAATCTTGGCGCGCAGCACTTTCGCGCCTTCCTCGAACTCGCCCCGCCTCATTCTTTCGAACAGATCGAGGTTCTCCTCGACCGACCGGTCCCGGTGCGGGCTGACCCTGCCGGGCATGGTTAGAGTGCCGCGATACTCGCGGATTTCGTCGGCGCTCAAATCGTCCACGTAGGCCTTGCCATCCTTGATCAGCTTGATCGCCCACTCGTAAAGCTGGTCGAAGTAGTCTGACGCATAATAGAGGTGCTCGCCCCAATCAAAGCCGAGCCAGCGAACGTCTTCCTTGATCGCCTCGAAGTACTCCTCTTCTTCCTTCAGGGGATTCGTGTCGTCGTAGCGAAGATGGCAGCGGCCGCCATACTCCCGGGCGATCCCGAAATTCAGGCAGATGCTCTTCGCGTGCCCGATGTGCAGGTAGCCGTTGGGCTCGGGCGGAAAACGCGTCACCACCTTGCCGCCGTACTTGCCCGTCTCATTGTCCTTGTTGATGATGGCCCGGATAAAATCAATCCCGGCCCCGCCTTTCTCGTCAGTCATGTATATTCCCTTTCCCGCTCGTTCCGAAGGCTGAAAGAATCCATAATTGTGTCGGCGCCAATTCACTCTCACCATTGCATGCGCCAGACCAGCCCCATCAAAGCATCTTTATATTATACTTCCTGGACCGGCTAACTGGCAAAAGCATCAATCGGGTGATGTAAGATTTCTTGTGCAA
>CAZEBC010000034.1:14058-26792 GCA_964510165.1 uncultured bacterium | reverse complement strand
TACGCATCCGGAATACCAGAAACACATCGAGTCGCTGAAACAGGAGATCGCCGCGCTCAGGAAGGAGCGCAATGCGGTCATCCTCGCGCACAACTACCAGCGCGACGAGATTCAGGCGCTCGCCGATTTCTGCGGCGATTCGCTCGGCCTCAGTAAGCAAGCGGCGAAGACCGACGCCGACGTCATCGTGTTCTGCGGCGTCCACTTCATGGCCGAGAGCGCCGCGATCCTGTCACCGCACAAGACAGTCTTACTGCCGGTGCAGGAGGCGGGCTGCCCGATGGCCGACATGATCGACGTGCCGCGCCTGCGCGAACTCAAGCTCCGGTATCCTGACGCGACGGTTGTCACCTACGTCAACTCGAGCGCCGCGATCAAGGCTGAGAGCGACGTGTGCTGCACGTCCGCCAACGCGGTCAAGGTGGTGCAGTCGGTCAACGCGCGCCAGATCATCTTCACGCCCGACAAGAACCTCGCGCATTACGTCTCGCGCTTCACCGACAAGCAGATCATTCCCTACGACGGCTTCTGCCCCACGCACATCTTGATCAATCCCGAGGCCGTGAAGCGCGCGAAGGCCGAGCATCCGAACGCCATGTTCGTCGCGCACCCGGAATGCCTGCCCGAGGTCGTCAACCTCGCCGACCACGTATCGAGCACGTCGGGCATGTACTCGTTCGTCAAGAACTCCAACGCGAAGGAATTCATCATCGGCACCGAGATGGGAATCCTCTATCGCCTCCGCAAGGAAAACCCCGACAAGAAATTCCATCTCCCCGCCAAACATATCCTCTGCCCGAACATGAAGATGACCACGCTCGACTGGTTGGCGCAGTCCCTCCGCTACATGCAGTACAAAGTGGAAGTACCCGAGGACATCCGCGAAAAAGCCTGGCGGGCGCTCGACAGAATGCTGGAGGTCGGCTGATGCCCCCGACGCCGAGGGTGCGTTTCGCTCCCAGCCCCACAGGTTATCTGCATATTGGAGGCGCGCGCACCGCGCTGTTCAACTGGCTGTTTGCGCGCCATCATGGCGGCGTTTTCATTCTCAGAATCGAGGACACCGATAAGGAGCGCTCCACGCCCGAGGCGCTCAGCGCAATCGTCGAGGGACTCCAGTGGCTCGGCCTCGACTGGGACGAAGGCCCCGGCGTCGGCGGCGCTTACGGGCCATACAATCAGATGGCGCGACTGGAAATCTACCGCCGCGAGGCCGACAGGCTTCTCACGAGCGAGGCCGCCTACAAATGCTTCTGCACGCCTGAAGAACTAGACCGAATGCGGGAAGAGGCCCGCGCGCAAAAGCTCACGCTTGGCTACAGCGGTCGCTGCCGCAAGCTCTCGCCCGCCGAGGTCGCCGACCGCGAGGCGAAGGGGATGCCGTTCGCGCTCCGGTTCCGCGTGCCTTCCGGCATCACCAGCTTCGATGATATGGTGCGCGGCCGAATATCGTTCGACAACTCCGAAATAGATGACTTCATCATTCTCCGCTCCGACGGCACACCGACCTACAACTTCTCCGTCTCGGTTGACGACGTCACCATGGAGATATCGCACGTCATCCGGGGCGAGGACCACATCTCGAACACGCCCAAACAGATCATGCTGCTGCGCGCGCTCGGCGCCAAGCCGCCTGAATACGGGCACGTCTCACTCATCATGGGCGAGGACGGCTCGCGCCTCAGCAAACGCCACGGCGCCACCGCCGTCTCGGCCTACGAACAGATGGGCTATCTGCCGGAGGCGATGGTCAACTACCTCGCGCTTCTCGGCTGGTCGCCGAAAGACGATCGCGAGATCATGTCCCGCGACGAACTCGTCAGAGAGTTCGACATCTCCGGTGTGGCGAAGACCGCCGCCATCTTCAACCCAAAGAAACTCGAATGGATGAATGGAATGTATATCCGCTCGCTCTCCGACGAGGAACTCGCCGAACGAGTCGCGCCGTTCCTCGTCAACGCCGGCCTCCTGAGCGACGGCGAAACCCGCGAGAAACGCGATTGGCTCGCCAAGCTCGCGCACGCCACCAAGGAGCGCCTGCACCGGTTGACAGATATCGTGCCCTGGTCCGAATTTTTCTTCCGCGACATCAAGGAATACGAGGAGAAGGGGATCAAGAAGTACTGGTCGAAACCCGACGCCGCCAAACGCCTCAAAGACCTCGCCGACATTTTCCTGCAGTGCCAGACGTTCGAGCACGCCGTCATCGATCAGCATTGCCGCGCATATTTGGAACGCGAAGGCATCAACCTCGGCGAACTGATACACCCGGCCCGCCTCGCGCTCACCGGCAAGACCGTCGGCCCCGGCTTCTTCGAGACCGCCGAACTCCTCGGCAAAGACAAGGCCCTTGACCGGCTGCAAAGGGCCATTCAGCACATTGAGAACAATTTGCGATAGAATCGCGCATCTATTTGCTGATGCTGAATGCGTGTGAACATAATAATGTAGGCCTTACAGCACGAATTCTGATGACGGAGGAATCACATGTCCAGTGTCGGTCGTAATGAACCGTGCCCGTGCGGGAGCGGAAAGAAGTACAAGAAATGCTGCATGCCGAAGGAAACCGCCGTTGACCTTCAGGAACTCCGCAGGAGCAGGGCCGAAGAAAATCTGCGCAGCGAAATCCTGAAGTACACCACCGGCGGCCGCTTCAAGGACGAGATGGAGCAGGCGTTCCAGAAGTATCACGACGGCAAGGTTGCGGTCGGCATGCTCCTGAATCAGGAGCCAATGGAGAACATCCGCTTCCTCGACTGGTTCATCCATGAGCACCGCCACTCGAAGGAGAACAAGCGAATCATCGACATGTTCGCCGAGCAGCGCGCGAAATCGCTCGACGATGACCAGAAGAAATTGCTCGATGAATGGCGAGCGTCATGCCTCGGCGCGTTCGAGGTCCTCTCAACCGAGGGCGGCGTGCTCACGCTGAAAGACCTGTTCGGCGAGGACACCTACTCGATAGAGGACCCGTCGGCAACTGAGGAACTCACGCCCGGCGAGGCCGTCGTCGTTCGGGTCACAAGCTCATGGGGAGTCCGGCAGATGGCCGGCGTCCCGATCAAGCTCTCGCCGGAACAAAAGCAGAAATTCCTCGACTCGATGAACGCTGAGTTGGACAAATACAAACAAGACCATCCCGACGCGGCAATGCCCGATTTCCTTGTCGCCAAATCCCATCTGCTGATCTCGCTCGCCACCGAATCCTTGGCGGAAGCGAAAACCTGATTGGGGCCGGAAACACCAAGGGCACGGCGCGCGCCGTGCCCTTTCATTTTTTTTGCGTAATTCTCTTACCCGCCAATCAGGCGCCGAGCAGCTTCTCCACCGTCTTGAGCAGTTCCGCCTCATCAATCGGCTTCATGATGAAACCCTCAGGAGGCGGCACCTGCTTGCGTGTTCCGAGGAACCTCTCGAAATCCTTCCCCGTCCCGCCGTCCTGAGTGCTTGAGACTCCGGTGACGATGACAATGGGAATGCTCTTCAGCGCGGGGTCCCCTTTCATCTCGCGATAGAACCGGATGCCTGACTTCTCGGGCATCGAGATGTCGAGCGTGATGAGGTCCGGCCGCTCCGATTTCACCTTTTCCATGCCCTCTTTCCCGTCCTTCGCCGAGACGGTCAGGTAATTATTATCCTCAAACAGGCTGACCAGGTACGTGACGATGTCGGGCTCGTCATCGAGAACCAGGATTTTCTTCTTCTTATTTTTCGCGTCCGCCATTGTTCTTATCCTTTCGTCATATGAATGTCGGATGTATCCCGGAGCAAGGCACGCATCATCAATGCCATTCCCACTCGATGAAGCCCGGCTTCACATCAACCATGGCGTTCACAATCAACTCGACCAGCCCGCCGTACAGGATGCCGCATTTCTCGAACGCGTCGTACGCGAACAGGATGTCCCGAAGCTGGCCCTTGCAGTTGCTGCACGGCGCGCACAGGTACTTGTGCGTCTCGGGGCTGAGATCATCCTTGAACGCGTTCAGCACCTGCTCCAGCTTCTTCCGCCCCGACACATGGTTGCGCCAACTCTGGAAATTGTACGGAGTCATAATAGCGAAACCGCTGCCTCCGCCGCAGCAATAGTTATGCACCCCGTGCGGCTCCATCTCGCGGAACTTCGGACATATATGATGGAGAATCCGCCGCTGCGGCTGAACGATGCCCATCAGGCGAACCATATTGCACGGGTCGTGCAGCGTGACGGGGAAATCGTTCCGCTTCGGGTCCAGCTTGAGCTTCCCGCTGAACACCAGGTGCTCCAGGAACGTCATGCAGCTCTCGCGCGGAATGTTAAGGTCGCCCGTGAGCACGCGGTCCGCGATGACCATGAGCGATTTCGTCGAGTGGCCGCACTCGCCGACGACGATCTTCTTCACGCCCAGTTTCTTGGCCGCTTGCGCATGCTTGATCGCCACGCGCGCAAGCTGGAAGTCGTCGTACCACAACCCGTAATTGATGCCGTCGTACGCGGGAATGTCGCTCGAGAGCGTCCAGCTCACGCCCGCCGCCTCGAAGATGACCGCGAACGCGCCCGGGTTCTCAGGCCACGCCATGATCTCGCCCGCGTTGTGGATCAGCAGGATATCGGCGCCCTCCTTGTCCCACGGCGTCTTGATGGTCATGCCGGTCTTCTCCGACATGTCCTCATCAATGAAATCCATGTTGTCTTTCACGACCAGCGGATTCATGCCGGTCGAGGAGCCGACTCTGAGCTGCAGCATCGAGCCTTTGTCGTGCAGTTCGCGCGCCGCGATCCCCAACTCCTGGCTGAACAGCTTGCGAAGCTCGTGCGTGATGAGCGCGTTGTCAACGCCGATGGGGCACGTCTGCGCGCACCTGCGGCAGATGTTGCAGCGATAGGCAAGCTCCAGCAGCCTGGCCACCGTTTTCCAATTCAAATCGATTGGGCCGTGCTTCCAGCGGGCGAACAATTTGCCGCCGGGCCTGAGATATTTATTGTAAATGCGGCGAAGCACCTCGGCCCGATACGCCGGCCGGTATATCTCGTTTCTGCCGCTCGCCTCGAAGATATGGCAAGCGTCCGAACACGTCTGGCACTTGGCGCAGTGGTCCATCGTCAACTGCAATATCTGCAGGAACGGCCAGTTGTTCTCCTTCGTGAAGAGCTTCTCCAGGCCGGCGAGGAATTTCCGGACAAGCTCATCCTCTTCCTGCTTGGTCTTGGGCTTGGGGATGCCGACCGCAATCGTGCTGTCGAGCGAGGACTCGACTTCATCCGACACCTTCAGCGGCTCCCACTTCGGCAGGTTCTCGGGCTTATCGTACGGAGGCGGCAGCGGCGAGAACTCGCGCGGGTCAAGCTCGCTCAGCCGTCCGTTGTCCTTGCTGATGTCTTCAACCTTTATCTTCTTCCTCTTCACTTGTCAACCTCCTCCGTGGCGATGTCGGCCCAGTTCTTCCGCCCGTCCGCCTTCAGATGCGGCGCGGACCAACTCACCGGATACCCCAGCGCCTTCGTGATTCTCTTCTCGATTGTGGACCCTCTGAAGTTCGGCTCGTCTTCCCACCGAATCCGGTGATAGAAGAAGAATTTCGTGAAAAAGTGCGACATGTGCGTCAGCGGTATGTAGGCCAGGAGAAGCGAGAACAGCACAAATTGCGCCGCGACCGCCGCACTGCCCACCGGCGCGTTCACGTTGAACGCCAGCAGGCTCTGCACGTATCCCCGCGCCAGTACGAATGTCTGGTCCGAAAGGATATATGCGAAAAAACCGACGAGCATCGCGGCCAGGAAAGCGACCAGATTGAAGATGTGCGCGCCCGACGTGTAGCCGTCAACCTCCGGATCGGTCAGCCGCCGATGAAGCAACAGCGCCGAGCCGATTGTCCCGAAAATCAGCCCGAACGCGCCCGCCAGGATCGTCAGGTAATGAATCGCCGCCCCGAGCGTCGAGTCGCTATTGCCAATCTGAACTCCCGCCATCTGGGCGATCGCGCCCGCCACCAGCAGCGCGGCCCAGCCCGCCAGACAATACAGCCCGAAATGGAACGGATACGAGCGCCACCACAGCGGCCGGTTGTTCTTCCACAGCGCCTCCATCAGAAGCATCTCGGGCAGCATGCCCTTCATCTCGCCGACCCACGAGAAATGGCGCGGCTTCGACCACCAGTCGAGTTCCTCAAAATACGAGCCGCCGTAGCTTGCGCGCTTGCCCTCATGCGCGATCGGGTACAGGTCCCACCGCAGATGAATGGGCATCGTCTGAATCTTGTAAACCCGCACCGCCACGGCGACAACAAAGACGATGAAGGCGACATAGGTGAGCAAATGGAGTAGGGCGCTACTTGTCATCTTTTCTCCTCCTCAAACGGCCTCATGCGTGGCGAACTCCGACCGCCGGCCCCGGGTCCGGACACAACGGACCGCCCACAATTCTAACGTATTTTGCGGTGTCTCGCCAGAGGAAATGCAGTTGCCAGGCTCCTCAGCTACAACCTGACCATGTTCCGTCGCCCCGAGGGATGGCATCCGGGACTTCACAACGAAACCCCTTCATTCCTAGATTTGCAACATCGGGGGAACGAAGGCCGTATCCGCTCCTTGAAAACCCGAGCGGTCGCGATTGGGGGTAACAATCGCTTCCGGCGACCCTCGCCTCACCACACAACGGTTGGCGCCGCCACCGGAACCCGCTGTATGTCACATATCTATAACATATCTTACCAGAAATATCCCAAGAATGCAACATCCCCCCGCCGCAGAAAAAACATCAGCCACAGAGAGATCGGAGAACGCCGACCAGCAGAGCCACAGCCAGAAGAACGGAGCAATTTGCAGAAATATCTTGATATTACTCATTACTTTTTGTTGGGGCGGTTCTCAAACCGCCCGCACCCCTTCATTCGCGTTTATTCGCATGCTTTCGCGGTTCCACACGTCGCGCGTGGTTTACGGTTTACCGTTCCTGGTTGAAAGGACTTTGCCACACAGCTCCGTTTCTTCGTCCTTCGCGCTTCCCCGTGACGAATGCACTCTTTTGTGGTAACATGGTTTTTCAAGGATAGAGGGGCCGAAACAAGGCCTCGTTCGGCGGCGGAAATCCAACCGGAGGATGGCAAAGTGACAGCCGAGGAACAGTGGAGCAGTCGAACCACGTTTGTGCTGGCGGCGGTGGGCAGCGCAGTCGGTTTGGGCAATCTGTGGAGATTCCCCTATGTGGTGTATGACAGCGGGGGAGCGGTGTTTCTGATCCCCTGGCTGATCGCGCTGGTGACGGCGGGTTTTCCGCTGCTGGTGCTTGAGATGGCGGTGGGCTGTATGGGGCGATGGAAGTTCGATGTCAGCGGCGCGCCGGCGGCATTGGAGAAGATCGGGCGCGGCATGCGCTGGATCGGGTGGGGCACGCTGGCCAACGGCTTCATCATCGTGTGTTTCTATGCGGTAGTGATGGGGTGGGCCTTTGTGTATCTGTTCAAATCGTTCACGCTCGCTTGGGGCGCCAACGCCGAGTTCCATTTCATGCAGCGGGTGCTTCAGATTTCGTCCGCGCCGGAAGAGATACACAAGCTCGTGCCCCCCGTGCTGGCGGGGGCGGTGGTGTCCTGGATTTGCATTTATCTCGCCATTTTCAAGGGCACCAAGGTCGTGAGCGAAGTGGTGAAATGGACGGTGCCGCTGCCGGTCTTGATCATCATCGTGTTTGTGATACGGGGCTTCACGCTTGAGGGATCGCTGGACGGCGTGGCCTTTTACCTCAGGCCCGACTGGCATAAACTGGCTGAGCCTCGCGTATGGCTGGCGGCTTACGCGCAGGTGTTTTTCAGCATAACGCTGGCGTTCGGCGTGATGCCCGCATACGCGAGCTATCTGCCGAAAGGCTCCGACATCAATGCGAACGCCGTGTGGGTGGTCGCGCTGGACGCGGCGGTGAGTTTCATCGCGGGCTTCGCAGTGTTCACGGTGCTCGGTTTTCTCGCGATGCAGAAAGGGGTTGCCGTCTCGCAAGTTGTTTCGAGCGGGCCGGGCCTCGCGTTTGTCACGTATCCGACCGCCATCAGCCTGCTCCCGATTCTGCCAAGGGTATTCGGATTTCTGTTCTTCCTCACGCTGATCACTCTGGCGATAGATTCGGCGTTTTCGCTGGTCGAGGGGTCGGTGGCGGGCTTGCACGACTACGCCCCGTTCACCCGCAAAGCCATCACGCTGGCCACGTGCCTGGCCGCGATGACGGGCGGGCTCCTGTTTTGCACCGACGCCGGGCTTTACTGGCTTGACATCGTGGACCACCACATCAACAATTTCGGGCTGACCATCTTCGGACTGTTCGAGTGCATCGCGATCGGCTGGTTTTTTGGCGCGGAGAAGATGCGGGAGTTCATCAACGGCACGTCCGATTTCTCCGTGGGCCGCTGGTGGAATGTGTGCATCAAATACGTAACGCCCGGGGTGCTGCTGGTGATAATGCTGACAACGCTGATCGAGAGAATCAAGGTCCCCTATGAAAATTACTCGCGCCTGAGCCTGCTTATTGGAGGCTGGGGAGCGGTGCTGCTGGCGTTCGTCATGGCGATTGTCTTTTCCAAATTGTTCCGCCTGAAAGAGAAAGCCTGAGTCCGGAGGTTCTGGCGTTGTCCCGCAGTTGGGCAGGCGCGAATTCATTCGCACATGAAGTGAAACCACACGGAAAGACGTGCGAATAAATTCGCAACTACACCTGGTTCTGTCGCATATCCTAATTTGGGCACGGCTTCTTGATTCCCGCGTTTCCTTTGCTTTTCAGGCGAGTAAGCGTTAAGATAATATTCAGATATTGAGGGTCTTCACTATGGCCATTGACTATGAGGAGCTGAAGAAGAAGAAGGCTGCCATTCGCCGCGAAATCAAGGAGCGGATGCAGCGCGAGCTCGATGGCAGCAAGCGCAAGATCAAGGAACGAGTCGCCCGAGAGAACATTTCGGTCGAGGCCAAGAGAGACAAGTACCGCCACGAGGTTCATCAGGAAAAGCTTCGCCTGATGGAGCTTGCCAAGGAAGAGTTCCGTGCGCGCAAGCGAATGCTTGGGATAACCCCCGAGCAGGAGCGGGAATTGCAGCGCCGTGAGGAACCTCCTCCGCTTCCTGCCGAAGTCGAAGACGAATTCGTCCTCCGGGATGAGGGCGAAACGCCCGCGTTCCATCACATGATCAAGGCGGAGGAGGCCTTCGATTACAGCGACGAATCCCCCTCGGCGCTCCGGGAATATCATACCCCCATCGGGGCGCACGACGCATTGCCTCCGGACTTTGCGCCGATGCCGGGCGAGCCGATGGTCATGCCGCAGGTCAAGTTCGAGGGAGAGGCGGAACACAAGAGCCTCTTCTACTATATGGTCAACCTCATATTCCACCCCGTGCAGACGCTCGATGAATTTGACGATTACCTGAACGCGCCGGGCGGAATTCTGAAGGTGGTATTGTTCTACTTCGTCAGCCTTGTTCCCATTATCGTATTCATGCTTATCGGGGACCGAATCACGGGACGAATGCCCGGCGGGTTATTGTGGACGTTGATCGGAGTGCAACAGTACGCGACGGCCGGCGCGGGTTCCACCGTATTGTTCACGATTCTGGACCTGCTGCTTTACTCCTTCAGCATCGCCATCGTCAACTATTTCGCAACGGACGAGGCGAATTTCGTGACGTTGACGGTTTACTTCGCGTTCGTCCAATCCGTGGTCAGGCTGGTGACGTACTCGCTCATCATCTTCATCGTCGGGGCCGCCCTCTTCGCCTCCTCGGCGCCTTCAATCGTGGGCATTGTAGTGCTCCTGCTGATCGCCTATTTCATTTGGGGCGTCGCCCTGAATATCATCGTGCTGATGAGCGCGTACGGGTACGACTTTTTCTTCGCCTGGATGCTGGCGTTTTTCGCGAGTTACGTCGGGCGCGTCCTGAGACTGGTCGTCTTCGGGCATCTGCTCGGAATGGAAGGCATGTAGTTCCGCACCGCCCGCCTCCTACCCCGCCTTGATTCCGCAATCTCGTTCTGATAGAATGCCGCCGTTTATCCCTGAACAGATTCCAACGCAGGGGCAGCCCTATGTGGCTGCCCGGTCGCCCACATAGGGGCGCCCCTACAAGTATGGGAATTCTTCAACGTGGAGGACTATGCCTTGGCTACGCCGAAAATAGTGATGATAGGAGGAGGCAGCTATCAATGGACGCCCGTCATCGGGCGCGACCTGATGTCGCACGAGCACCTTCGCGGGAGCACCTTCGTCCTATATGATATCGATCCGAAACCGCTTCCGGCGATGCGCAAGCTGATGCGGAAGATCGCGGACGCGATGGGTACGGACTTCAAGGTCAAGGCAACGACGGACCCGCGGGAGGCGTTCAGCGGCGCCGATTTCGCCATCCTTTCGATCACGACGGGCGGCTACGACATGATGGAGCACGACCTGGCGATACCGGCAAAGTACGGAATCTTCCAGACGGTCGGCGACACCGTCGGGCCGGGCGGCCTGGTGCGCGCGTTGCGGAACGTCCCCGCGATAATCGAGATCGGCCGCCTCATGGAGCAGTATTGCCCAAACGCCTGGATGCTCAACCTCAGCAACCCGATGACCGTCATCACGCGCACGTTTCTGCGCGAGACTTCGCTCAAGACCGTCGGCCTGTGTCACGAACTGTTCGGCACGATGGAACTGTTGCTCGAGATATTCGGGCTCGAGGACCAGAGCAATCTCGCGCCGGAAAGCCAGATGGGCGTCGAGCGGATGCTCGATGCCTCGGGCCGGCATCTGTGGCAACGCGAGATGAACGTCGAGGTCGGCGGCATCAATCATTGCATCTGGATGACCGGCCTCACGGTGCGCGGAAAGGACGGATTGGAGATGCTGGGGCAATTCCTCGAGGACCCGGAACGGTTCACAAAGAAAATGCCGCCTCCGCCCGGCAAGAAAAGCCGCGAGCCGGGAGACTTGGCGCTCATGCTCCAAAATCATCGGCTTAAGCTGGAGTTGTTCCCGATCTACGGCTGCTTGCCCGCCGCCGGTGACAGGCACCTGGCGGAGTTTTTCCCGTACCTGTTGCACGATGAGAAATATGCCGCCGAACGGTTCGGCGTCACGCCGTACACCATCGAGTGGCAGCGCGACAGCCGCGCGATGTACAAGAACTGGTGCGATTGGTGGAACGCGGGCAAAATCCCGTTGCCGATGGAGCGGTCGGAGGAGATGGCGTCGGACATAATCGTGGCGCTTTCCGGCGGCCGGCCGATCCAAGCGATAGTCAACCGGCCAAACCTGCATCAGATCGCCAACCTGCCGAAACAGGCCGTGGTGGAATCAATGGCGCTCGTTGACGCGAGCGGGATTCATCCATTTGCGATGGGCGAGCTTCCGCCCGCCGTGCAGAGCCTGCTGGCCCGGCACGTCGCGAACCAGGAGATGATTGTCGAGGCGGCGCTCGCGGGAGACCGGCGGGCGGCGCTGCAGGTGTTGCTGAACGATCCGCTCACGCGCGATTTCGACGATGCGAAGAAGATGCTTGACGAGATGCTCGAGGCCACGCGCGAGTACCTGCCGCAGTATTTTTGAGGAATACCTGGAGTAGTATTTTCTAACCACCACGTAATCACTCCCGCGTTTCGCGGGACAATGACTCACCAAGATAGTTTCCCGAATTCTTTGTGCGCTTTGTGCCTTGGTGGTTGGTGTGAGTATCACCTTTGCAAAGAGTTGTGTCTTGTCTCTTTTCCAGATAGAATAGACGTCAGCGAATCCGCTGGACTATTATCGCACGAAAGGCATAGTCATGCACGAAACACCTTATATCAAGCTCCGGGAGTTTCTTGACCAGTTCCCGATCGGGTTTCCGAAGACGGAGTCGGGGGTGGAGATTGAGATACTGAGGCGATTGTTCACGGAGGAGGAGGCGCGGGTGGCGACGCTGCTCATGCCGATGCCGGAGACGGCTTCGCAGATCGCCGAGCGGACGGGCCTGAGCGAGGAAGAGCTTGCGCCCGCGCTCGAGTCCATGTCGAAGAAAGGGCTGGTCTTCCGGATACGCCGTCGGGGCGAAACCCGCTACAACGCGGCGCCGTTCATGATCGGGCTGTACGAGTATTCGGTCAAGAAGATCGACACGGAACTCGCCGCGCTGTTCAAGCAATTCTACGACGCCGCTCAGATGGACGAGGTGGGCGCGAGCAATGTGCCGGGATTTAAGGTGGTCCCCGTCGAGGAGAACATACGGCCCGGCACGACGCTGTTCCCATTCCATAAGCTCAAAGAGAGCATCAGGACGGCGAGGAAAATCGCCGTCGCCGAGTGCGTGTGCCGCAAGGAGGCGAAGCTGCTAGGGCACGGCTGCGAGCTACCGATGGAGACGTGTCTCAGCTTCGGGGTCGCCGCAGAGTATTACATCGAGAACGGGATGGGCCGCGAGATAACGGCGGATGAGGCGATCCGGATCATCGAGGAAACCGACAAGGCCGGCCTGGTGCACGCGGGCGCGAACACGAAGCATCTGTCCAACATCTGCAATTGCTGTCCGTGCTGCTGCGTCTCGATGAAGGGCATCACGCAGCACGGCTATGACAAGCGCAAGTATATGAACGCGCTGTTCGAGGCGTCGGTGGAGGAGGCTGCGTGCGTGGCGTGCGAGTTGTGCGTGGCGCGCTGTCCGGTCGGCGCGATCACTCTCAAGGAGGCCGCCGAAGTCAACGGCGATAAGTGTCTCGGCTGCGGGCTATGCGCGGGGGTGTGTCCGAGCGGGGCCATCAA
>CAZEBC010000034.1:8991-13958 GCA_964510165.1 uncultured bacterium | reverse complement strand
TTTCAGGAGGGGTCAGTGAACACGTTCGCCAACAGTATAGTGGTCGTGACGGGGGCAGCTTCTGGGATCGGCCGGGCGCTTGCCAGTGAGTTAGTGAGCAGCGGAGCGACGGTTGTTCTGGCCGACATGAACGCTTCCCTGCTTAGTGAGACGGCCGCATCGCTGGCGGGCAACGGCGGTCGAGTGAAAGCGGCGACGCTTGATGTAACCGACTTCAATGCGGTGAAGGACTTGATTGAGGGCGTCATCGAGGAATTCGGCCGGCTGGACTATCTTTTCAACAATGCGGGAATTGCCGTGGTCGGCGATGCGCGCGATTTCTCATACGAAGACTGGCGCTCCGTCGTCGACACGAATCTCTATGGCGTCATCAACGGTGTCGCGGCGGCCTACCCTCGGATGGCCGAACAGGGCTTCGGACACATCGTCAACACATCTTCACTTGCCGGGCTGGTTCCTTCCGTCGGCGAGATTTCGTATTCGGCGAGCAAATACGGGGTTGTAGGGCTTTCGCACGCGCTCCGGGTCGAGGGGGCGGATCTCGGTGTGAAGATTAGTGTGGTTTGTCCGGGATTCATCCAGACCGAAATCTTCCAAAATGCCAGACTGCTTGGAATAGATCGGAAGAAGATGATCGAGTCCACTCCGAGGAAGATGCCCGTGGACCAGTGCGCGCGGATCATACTTCGCGGGGTGGCAAAGAACAAATCGACCATCGTCATAACGCCGTTGGCGTGGATTACGTGGCTGCTGTATCGCATACACCCGGATTTGATGATTTGGCTTGGCAAGCGGCTCGTGAGGGAGATGCGCCGGATACGGGCCGAGAGCGAGTGTTCGGCTACCTCGCCATAGACCACGGGGGCAAGAGCAAGCCAATGCTGAAAAGCCCGTTCTTCTGGCTCATTGCCATCCAGATCCTGGTCTTTGTGAACGGCTACCGGCTGTATCTCTCGGCGCCGTCGGTCAAGAGGGCATATTACGGAATGCCCCGTTGGCTCCAGAAGGCGTTTGTGCTTCCGATTGTGATACCTTCATGGGTTCTGCCGCTGTTGCCGCAACCGCGATTCGAATCCTTTTCATCCACGGCCCGCGCAGTTGGGCTGCTTTTCGTAGTAATTGGCGCGCTCCTTCTCTTTCTGGCCTTTCGCGAGTTCGAGTTCATCCCCGCTGCCGTCCCCAAGGAACAGAAGAAGCGCATTGTCAACACCGGCATCTATGGCGTGATACGAAACCCGATCTACTCGGCCAACGTAGCGATAGCGCTTGGGTTGGCCTTGTTCTTTCATGCGATTTACGCTCTCGCGTACATCCCCTTCTTTGCACTCCTCTTTGTGATCAACACGCTGCTCGAGGAACGCGAACTCAAGACCGGTTTCGGGGAGGAACACCTCAACTACATGAAAGAGGTTCCCTGCCGCTTCATTCCAAGGATTGTATAACAATGAGGAGACACAATGCGGGGGCTGCACAACCGAAACCCCCCCTGCCCTCTCCCACCGGGAGAGGGTTGGGGTGAGGGCGAATGAATTCGCGCCTACACCGAATTCTTAGCATATTGTCGATTGCGGGACGGCCTCTTGACCGCTTATTTGCGCAGGTAACACGCAGGCTCGCGCCAGTTGGCGTAGCGTTTGTCGTGGGTGAGAAGGATGATCTGGTGAGATTCGGCAAGTTTCTCGAGCATGTCGAGCGTAGCCTTGAGGCGGGTCTCATCGAAATTGACGAACGGGTCATCAAGAATTATCGGAAGGGCGCAGTCGCCGCAGATTTCCTCTATCGCTGCAAGTCGCAACGCGAAGTAGAGCTGGTCCCGCATCCCCCAACTCAACTGGTCGCTTGAAAGGCGTTCCTCGTTTCTCTCAATTTGCTGCGGTTCGAGTTCATCGCTCAAACTCACAAGGCAGGGCGCGCCGGTTATGCGGGCGAGATATTCGGAGGTCTTGCGCTGGATGCGCTCGAGGTGCGAGGCGCGGAATTCGGCGACGGCTTCGTCCAGCACTTTGACCGCGAGCAGATGCGCCTCACGGCTGAGTTTCAATCGCTCCAGGTTCGACTCCCTTTCCTGTATTTCCTCTTCCAGGGCTTCGATTGAGACGTTTTGTGTCGCCTCCGCGCGCCCAAGTTCTTTATCGAGGTCTCGAAGTTCCTTCTCAAGCGCTTCCTTCTCGCGTTCGAGGCGCGCGATGTCGGACCCGAGTTTTTCCAACAGCGCGCCGGCGCGGCCTTCGGCCTCGACGTCGGCCAGGCTCGGCCGCCGCGCCTTCAAGCCGTCGAGTTCATTTCGCGCCACGATGAGTTCATTGCTGAGCGAGTCGTACCGGGATTCGATCTCCTTCAAATCAGGGTGCTGCTTCAGGGCCTCTTCTTTCTTTTCCTTTTCAATGCACAGTCGTCTGAACTGGCTCAGTTGTCGAAGAATGTCCTCGACGGTTCTGCCCGCGACAAAAGGGTAGTCTGCTTCGATCCTTTGGATCTGGCCCTTGAGCGTCTTCGCCTGATTTCCAAGCTCAGCGGTTTCGGCCTGACGCATGGCGTGCGCACGAAGCGCGAAGACCACCGAGATGAGCGCCCCGGCGGCAATGGCAGAGCCGGCCAGAATGGCGGCGAGTCTCATGACACCTTCCGGTGAGGTGAGGCCGTATCCCAGGACAAGCGCAGCGCCGAGGGAAATCGCAACGGCGTAGTAGCAGGCGCGCCTGATGCTCGAGACGGCGAGCTTTTCGGCCTGTTGAGCGCGCTCCTCCGTTTCCCTAAGGCGCTCCTGCAGGGAGGAGAGGCCTGCTATCTCGCGCTCCGCCCGTTGAGGCAGCGCGGAATAGTCGGAATAATCTTCGGACAGACATCGGGAGCAATTCTCGATTTCACTGACGAGTCTCGTGACATCCTCGCGCTGGCGGCGACAGCGGTTCAGTTCTTCTTCAAGGCGCGCCTTGTTTGAAATCGCCGCCGAAAAGGCCAACAGGTCCTTTTCCGATGCCTTGTTTTGTTCGACATTCTTGCGGTTTTCCTTTAGCTTCGATTCGGCTGCGGAAAGCCGCTTTTTCAGGTCGTTGATGGCGCCAACGTTCCGCTCGACCTGCGCGAGGGAATCCTTTTCAGCCGTTAATTCGGCCTCTAATACTTCGATTCGTCCAAGCTTTCTCTTGTTTTTCCACGGGACCGCGACGGTCAGGTTCTCGCAGGTTTCCTTGAGTTCCCTCAGCACAATTGCATAATCGGCGCTTGCCGACCCGCTGACAATTCGCCTAACGACGGTCTGCATCTTAGCTGGCAGGTTGCCCTGCTCGACGAAGACCGAATTGTCGAAAAGCTCCCGACTGTCCAGGCCGAACATGGTCTGCATCAGCCGATTGTACCGCTCCTTCTCATCGGTTCTGCCGCCCGGCTTGGCGCTGCCATCGAAAAGGACTTTGTTCGTGTCACCGAGCATTTCGACTACCACGTGGTTCGTCTTGAAATTGCGGGTGAACCTGTGCCGTTTCCCCTTTGTCTCGATTTCGAGGCTGGCCGCGTGCGGACTGGTCAAGCCGAACGGGGCATACCGCGCTTTCTCGCTTTCGCCCGCGAGCCCGAACAGGACGGCGCCAACCGCCGCGACGATTGTGGACTTGCCGGTCTCATTGTCGCCGACTATCAAGGCGGACCCGCCCGGAAGTTCGAGCGCGAACGTGTCATCAAACCGGCCGAATCCGTCGAGTGTCAGCTTAGTGATTTTCATTGGAAATCCGCAGGAACTGTTCCAGGCCGAGGCGAAGCGCAAGTTCGGCGGCGGCGCGTTCCTCGGGCGGACAATTTTCGATCTTCCCGAGCATTTTCCTGACAAAGATGCCGCGCACCGTGTTCTCGCTCGCCATTGAGCGGATGGCCTCGCTTCGGCAGGTCGCCGTCTTGTCAAGTATCTCCAGATGGAAGAAGCGGTCGCTCAGTCGCTGCTCCAGCATGTCGAGCGCAGGAATGAAGTTCGCCGCGCCCGAGAGAGAAATTCTGGTGATCGATTCGGGGTTGGCATGTCGCTCAATGGCCGAGACAAGCGCATCGTCAGACTCGACGCCGTTCAGCGTCAGGTCAATGTCGATTTCTCGCAGCGTTCTCCGGTTGTGTCTGATTCTTTCGAGGGTGACTTCATGCTCGCTGATCTCGGCAATCACGAGATAGCGGTCATCATTTTCACCGAATTTGAGGCCCTCGAGCGTGCCGGGATACACCGCCGTGACGGAGCCTCGCTGAATCTGTCGGAAATTGTGATGGTGGCCGAGCGCGACATACTGAAAGCCGGAGCGCTCCAGATCGCTCTCGCGAAGCGAGAGATCGCGCGCGCCGGGTTTCCAATGCTCGGCATCGCCGACCGTCCCATGCACAAGAGCGACATGAATTCCCTCAGCGTTCCCCCTCCTGAACTCATTGCCCCTTCCGGTGAATCCGTAGAAATGGACCTCGTGCCCGTTGAGGTTTCTGTGCAGCGGGGAATCGAGGAGGGTGTGTGTACCGGGGAACTGCTCCTGCCGATACACGCAACGGACATAGCGATGACTGTCATGGGTGCCGGGAATCAGAACGACCGGGATGCCCGCGCGAGCCAGCCTTTCGAACTCGGCCTTGACAAAGGAAACCAGCCTGGAGGGAGGAGCAAAGCTGTCGAACAGGTCGCCCGCGATGACGACGGCATGCACTTTCATCTCGGGCACCAGCCTCAGCGCGCGCGCAAGCGCCGATTCCAGTTCCTCGGCGCGCTGAGCGGCCTTGGCGCCGAGATACGCCAGCGGCGCGCCAAGGTGCAAATCGGCGACATGCATAAGACGAATGCTCATGCAATTCCCCTGTCACGGGACAACAGCAAGCCATTTCGGAAGGAGTTCCAAGGCATTGGCGTGAAACGATATAGTGGGCGCGCCATGAGGGATTTGAACCCACGACCCCAGGCTCCGGAGGCCTGTGCTCTATCCAGCTGAGCTAATGGCGCATTC
>CAZEBC010000034.1:0-8891 GCA_964510165.1 uncultured bacterium | reverse complement strand
TGCGAGTGGCCGTTGATCAGGACTGGCCACCTCGATGCTCGCAGAATCTCGCGGTAGCTGTTGTCATCGGTGTGGGCGAACATGCCGTAGATGCCGTCCGCGTGCGAAAAATGGGTGAGACAAGCATCGAACATCTCCAATCGCTGGGGCAACGCGGATACATACTGTTTGCTCGTTTCCGAGAACCTTTCAGGATACCTCTTGAAATGGTGCATGACGAACGAATACTCGTGGTTGCCCATGACTCCTACAACTCCATTGTTTATAAGGACTTGTACGCAGTCGTCCACGGTCTCGGGCCTGAGCGTGTCCACCATATCGCCCAGATGCGTCAGCAGGGAGGCGCCGTGAGCTCTCAATGTCTCGATGGCGCTGGTCAACTTCGCCAAGCAGCCATGGCTGTCGGCTAAAATTCCAAGAATCACTGACGGTCCTTCCCCTTCGCAGTCGGGGTTTTTATTTAAGGGTGTTATAATAAATTCTAACCTCATCCGTGCGGCTTGTCAAAGGCTGTCGGTTTATGGCAAAATATAAGGAAGGAATTATCATGAGAAAGAATTGAATAAGTTGCCCTCCCCCAACGACTAAGTAAGGAGAAGATGGTCGTTCCGGTTGCGTTCAAACATTGATGAAAGGCGTGATCGGAGGGCATCGGGAAGGCGGAGTGAACCGGCGGATTCCGGGGGCTCGTCTCCCTCGGGAGGAAATGGAAATGATTACTACCAAATATCTTATGCGAAACCCTAAGGCTCGTAAGCCGCTGAGTGCTGGATACTGGTACAAGGCAGTTGCATCGCTGGCGCTGATGGCGTTCCTCATGTGGCCGGTCACTGCCAGGGCCCAGGAATATCCATCTGCGCAGCCGCCTCCGAGCGTCGCCAATCAACCGGCAGTCGCGCAGGAAGACCCGTCGAATGTGGCGCGATTGAGCGTTGCTGTGGCGGAATCCTATGTGCTGGGAAAGGACGACGTTGACTGGAGCATAGCGGAGCCTAATCTCATCATTGAGCAGGGTGACCTGTTGCAGACCAACGAAACCGGCAAGGCGGAGATTCAGTTTGAGCCCGGCATGACGTTTCGGATGGGGGAAGCCACTCGGATTGCGGTCGTCGAGATGGGCGACAACAAGGTAGTCGGAATTGATTCCGGGAAGGCGTACCTGAGGCTTGCGAAGGATCTTCCACAGGGAAAGTCATTCGTGCTGACGTTTCCGGCTGGCGAGGTAATCGCAGTCCATGAGGCGCTCGTGCGCGTGAACGTTCTCGAGAACGGCGACGCAGAGGTCAAGGTCATCCGCGGCAGAGTCGGCATTGAGACCAAGTCCGAGAGCGCCAAGCTGGTGGGTACCGGCGAAAAGGTCATGGTGACCTCGAAGGGCTGGATAGAATATACGGAATACGACGTGGCCAGCCGGGATGATTTTGACGCCTGGAACGAGGAGCGCGATATCGCGCTGTCCGCTTATGACACGCCGAAGGAATTGAAGAAGGACCTCGTCGGCGCCGAAGACCTCAAGGGTTACGGCGAGTGGGTGCAGAGTGACAAGTACGGCCAGTCGGCGTGGAAGCCTTATGTGGCCGAGGACTGGAGACCGTACTACTACGGCCGCTGGTACTACAGCGGTTATTACGGTTGGACCTGGATTCCGGTCGAGCCGTGGGGTTATGTGACCTACCATTACGGCTCATGGAACTATGACCCGTATTACGGCTGGGTGTGGGTGCCCGACTATGTATGGCGGCCCCATTATGTACAATGGGTCATGTATGATCCTTACATCGGATGGGCGCCTATCGGCTACTATGGGTATCCGGTTATCACGACCTATCCGTACTACGTGACGAATTTCCACACGGGCTTTTTCGATGTGTTCTCGTTCACGTTCGTGTTCTTTGATGATTTCCACCACCATCATGTACATCACCACTTCGGCCACCATGGGTTCCATGGCGACACATTCGTCGATATCGACAAGAACATCAACGTCAACATTGACAAGGACGTTAATGTGACTCGCGGCGGTGTTGGAAGAGAACACCTCAAGGACGACCACGAGAGACTGCACAAGGACTATCCGAAGGTCCGCGACGACTACATGAGAGTGCGTGAGGATTACAGGACTGTCCGCGACAAGATACAGGATCGCAAACCGGCCGAGATTGTGGCCGAAAGACTTAAGAACGCAAAGGGCAGGCCGCAGTTTGTGAAGAACCTGAACGAACAGGGCTTCTTCAAGGACAAGGATTTCAGGAAGGCCCTGCGCAAGGGCAGTCTTGATCGCGGCAGTGTTGACGCCCAGAAATTATTCGCCCTCGACAAGAACCCCGAGCTCCGCAAGCGCATCGCGAAACTCGAGAAGAACGACTTCCGATTCGCCTCGCAGAAGGGCGACTCGCCCGTCAGTCTGCCCAAGAAGCTGAATAAGGACCAGGTGAAGGCGCTCGATTTCCGCAAGCTCGACAATAAGGGCAAGGGCGACGCCGTCGCGGCCGTCAGAAAGCAGATGCAGAGCCGCTCTGGCTCACCAAGGTCTATCGTGGCCGACAATCGCGACCTTCGCGATGTCGCCGGGGGCCGAGCCGACCAGGTTCGCACGCTCAGGTCGAATCGGGAGGACAGGAGCCGCATCATCAATCAACTGCGAGAGGGGCGGACTTCGCGAGTGGATACGGCTCAACTGAATCGCGAACAGACAGAGCGAGCAGTGAGACAGCAACAGGCGGAGCGAGTGCGAGAGGCCGTGCGCTCCAATGAGGGCGTCCGTGAGAGGGCGGCAGAGCGCGGCATTGACCGCGAGCAATTGCGCTCGCGGATTGCCGATCAGCAGCGGCAGCGGTCCGATGTCAATCAGCAGCAGCCGCGACCCGTTGATCGGGAACAACTGCGGTCCATTGGTCAGGACCGAGGTCGGGCCGCGGATACGGAGCGATTCCGCGAGCAGATGCGTTCGCTCGACAGGGAGCAACTCCGTGAGCGCGCGGATGCCGTGAGGAGTCGCATCGAGGAAAGAGGCGGACCGGGGACGGTTGACCGCATTCGCCAGCAGGACAATCGCGGAAGCAACCCGCAGCCAAGGCTCGAGCGTCTGCCTCGCAGCAATCTGAACCGTGGGCGCGACATTCCTCAGATGAGCCAGAACTCCTTCAGGGAAGCGCCGCCCGCGCAAGCGCCTCGACTCAGGTCCCAGTCCGATAACTCGGGACGCTTCGATCGGATGCCCGAACCGGCCCGTGTTGGTCGCTCGGGCTCAATGGGCCGCTCCGAACAGAGGTTTGACCGTGCTCCGAGAGTAGACCGGATGCCGAACATGGACCGCGCGCCCAGGGTTGAACGGGCGCCGAATATCGACCGCGCGCCCCGGATGCAGCAGCGATTCGATGACGCCCGCATTCAGTCCGCTCCGCAAATTCGGGGAGGCGGCGGCCACGACTTTTCGGATAGTAGAGGCCGCGATATAGGAAGGGGCGGCATCAGGTCAAACCGGGGCAATCGGCGGTAAGTAGCCACGACGCACACAGGCGCGGTCACGCCCAACGAGACCGCGCCTTTCCTTTTCGAAGTTGTTTCTATCCGCAGATTACGCCGATTTTCGCAGATCAAAACTTTCACTCGCCATGAAGACACCCGGGCACAAGGAACCATTCGGAAATGATGTATCTGCGAAGCACACCAAGCCCGTGGATTCCCGCTTGCGCGGGCATGACAGGGAGGGGTCGGGAATGAGGGGAGGAATTGGCCTAATCAAGCCCCCTCGAAATCCGCCCGAAGATTCTCGCGTTCGCGGGATATAGCTCGCGATAGATCGAATAACTGTCGTTGTAGCGGGCGACGTTGCGTGCGATGGGCACTGTGTCCTCTCCATGTCTCACCGTTCTCTCCACCGCGTCTCTGCAATCCCGGAACACACGTGCCCCGACGCCGGCGAGCAGCGCGGCCCCGAACGGGGCGGCGTCCTTGACTTTCAGCGTGCGCACCGGCTGGCCGAATACGTCGGCCTGAATCTGTCTCCAGAGCGCACTCTTGGCGCCTCCGCCGACGAGGATCACCTGTCTCACCTGCACGCCGAGTTGTCGAACAAGCTCGAGGCTGTCCCTCAGGCCGAACGCCACGCCCTCCATGACGGCGCGCGCCATATGCGCCTTGGTGTGGCGAAGGCTGAGTCCGCAGAACATGCCGCGCGCGTTGGGGTCGCCGTGCGGGGTTCGCTCACCCGTCAGATAAGGCAGGAAGATGAGGCCCTCGCAGCCCGGCGGGATACCTGCCGCCATTTCGGAGATGACATCATAGACATCGAGACCGCTTCGGCGCGCGCTCTCGGTTTCCTCTTTGCACAGTGTTTCCTTGAACCATTTCAGCGAGAGGCCCGCCGCGAGCATGACCCCCATCAGGTACCACCTGCCGGGGGCTGCGTGGTTCATGCAATGGAGCCGCATCGCGTCATCCACGCGATGTTTTTCGAGCGCGGCTAGCACAACGCCCGATGAGCCGATGCTCGACTGCACCGCGCCTTCATCAATGATGCCGGCTCCGACCGCCGCGCAGGCGTTGTCGGCGCCCCCGTTGACGACCGGCGTTCCTCGTCTGAGGCCGCTCGCTTGCGAAGCCTCTCGGTGGACTTGGCCGGAGACCTCATGCGAGCCGACGACCGCCGGGAGAATGGCCGGGTCTATATCCAGCGCGGAGAGTATCGTATCGGACCATTTCCTTTCTCTTACATTGAAGAGCACGGTGCCGGCCGCGTCGGAGACATCGGTTGCCAGTTCGCCGGTGAGTCTGTAGCGGATGTAATCCTTGGCGATGAGCAAGTGGCGAAGCCGCGCGAAGTTTTCCGGCTCGTTGTCGCGCAGCCACAGAATCTTTGGGGCGGTAAAGCCCTCAAGAGCTGGGTTCGAGGCTTCCTGCCGCAATGTCTCAAACCCGAGACGCTCAGTCATCGCGCGGCATTGACTGGCGGTTCGGACATCGCACCACAGGATCGCAGGCCGGATGACCTTCATGTCCGCATCCAGGAACACCGATGTGTGCATCTGGCCGGAAAGCCCCACCGCCGCGATGTCCTCCGCTTTGACGCCTTTTCGGAGAAGCTGCTGAGTCGCCGCGCAAAAGGCGGTCCACCATTCGTCCGGATTCTGTTCAGCCCAGCCGGACCTGGGCGATGAGATTTCGTAACCGGAAAAGCTTTCGGCGGCGATCGCGCCGTCGGGCCTCACCGCAAGCGCCTTGACGCCGGTCGTCCCGATATCCACTCCAAGCAGGACTGTCATTGAGGTTTGTCCTCCTGAGTACTCGCCTTGAGAATCACGAATTCCGGCGCTGTTCCCTCACCCCAACCCTTTCCCACCGGGAGAGGGCGTTGCGTGGTGCGTGTTTCCCTGATATCGAGCACCCCCAACCCTCTGCCGGTGGGAGAGGGCAAAGTGAGGGGCTTCGGTAGAGGCTGAGCCGCGCCCTGTTTGCTCATGACCCGAAGTTCACCGACAAGGTATCAACAAAGCGGAATCCTTGTCAAGAAATCATTCGGGCCCGGGCGGACGACCGGCTGAGGACAGCAATTTTGGTTGAATTTCTTGGGCAAAAATGTTAGTATTTGCTTTAAATGAAGAGAGGTAGGAGTGTGCCCGAAACCGGAAAAAATGTCCCGTAAGGGCTGCGTATGCGACAGATTTTCAAGGCGCCGGCGGGCTACGAAGTGACCACAAGAGACGGCTTAACCATTGTCATCAAAAAGGGATACGACAAGAGTTTCGAGGATTTCGTGATTCCGAAATCCGTCCGCGAGCGCCAAGCCCATGCTCCGAGCGGGCGCGGGCCGCTGAGTTCGCACCCTCTGCGTAACCGTATGGACGAACGGGCGCTCGTTCGAACCTACAGGCGGGGCGGCCTTTTGGGCCGACTGATGGGTGGTCTATATCTGAACGTCGGCGCCCCGCGCTCCTTCCGGGAACTCGATGTTTCGGAATATGCCCGCGCCCACGACATTCCGACCCCGGAAGTGCTGGCAGCGGCTTGTGAAGAGGTTACTCCTCTCTTCTGCCGGTGCGCATTGGCGACGCGCGAGATACATCCGGGCACGGACCTGAAGGCGGCGCTTCTTGCGGCACAGGAGCGGCGAGATGAAGCATCGCTTAGGAACAAGAGGCGAACGATCTCCTCTCTGGGCCGCCTCATCGGCAGGATGCACCGCGCCGGCATTTACCATGCGGATTTGCATTTGAGGAATATCTTCGCGTCGGGAGACGGACTCCACGTGCTCGACCTCGATGCGGCCAGGGTTCAGGCTCCGCTGCCGGAGCTTAAGAGATGCAGAAATCTGTTGCGCCTGTATCGGTCAGTCTTGAAGCTGGACAACGCCCTGCGCGTGACGAGGACCGACCTGCTCAGGTTTATCGGGCCATATGCGGAGGAGTCCTCTTGTCCCGCAAGGGAGTTGACAGCACGGCTGACGCGGCTGTTGCCCCTGTGGCGGTTGAAATGGAAGCTTTCCGACATTCTGGGAATTTGAGCACATGCAGACGGTGAAGGTTGGCGATATCCTGATCGGCGAAGGAAACCCGCTCGCGCTGATTGCCGGGCCGTGTGTGCTGGAAGAGGAGGAGGTCACATTCGAGGTGGCGCATTATCTCGCCGAGATGAAGGAAAGGCTCGGGCTGCCGATTATATTCAAAGCGTCATATGAGAAGGACAATCGCGGTTCCGAGAAGTCATACATCGGACCCGGCCTTAAAAAGGGCCTCAAGACGCTTAAGAAGGTGAGAAAGGATTTCGGGCTGCCCGTGCTGTCCGATATTCACCGCATCACGGACATCGAGCTTGCCGCGGAAGCGCTCGACGTAATCCAGATTCCGGCCTATCTTTGCCAGCAGACCAGCCTGCTTCTGAAGGCGGCGGCGGCCGGCAGGCCGGTAAACGTGAAGAAGGGGCAGTTCCTTTCGCCTCAGACCATGTCGAGCGCAGTCGGCAAAATTCTCAGCGTCGGCAACAACCAGATTTTGTTGACCGAGCGGGGAACCTGCTTCGGGTACAACCAACTGATAAGTGACATCACGGCCATTCCGATAATGCAGTCGCTGGGGTTCCCCGTGGTGTTCGATGCGACCCATATTGTTCGCGTGTATGGGCTTCCCAGCAAGGACCCGGCCGGCGGCAGGCCCGAGTTTGTGCCTCACCTGGTGAGGGCTGGCGTGGCGGCGGGCTGCGATGCGCTCTTTATCGAGTGTCATCCCTCGCCAACGGAGGCGAAGTGCGATGCCGCCAGCATGGTTCCGCTCGCTAAGATGAGGGACCTGATTGAACAGGCGCTGGCGCTGGCCGAAGTGGTTCGGAAATTTGCGAAAAGGGAGAGTGAATAATGAAGATTTTTGTGGATACCGCCAATGTGCAGGCAATCAAAGAGGCGATGGCGTTCGGCATCGTGGACGGAGTGACCACCAACCCCACGCTGGTCGCGAAAGAGGGCGACGACCCAAAGAAGATCATCAAGCAAATCTGCGAATTGGTCGGCGACAAGCCGGTCAACGCGGAAGTGCTGAGCCTCAAGTGCGCCGACATGGTCGAGGAAGCGCGCCAGATCGCCAAATGGGCCGACAACATAGTCATAAAGATTCCCATGATGAAGGAGGGGCTGAAGGCGGTCAAGATTCTCGCCGAGGAAGGCATCAGGAGCAACGTCACGCTCATATTCACGCCGACGCAGGCCATCCTTGCGGCCAAGGCGGGCGCGGCATATGTCAGCCCGTTCGTGGGACGGCTTGACGATATCAGCGCCGACGGGATGGAACTGGTCTCGCAGATCGTGAACATCTACCGCAATTATCCTTTGATAGAGACCGAAGTGATTGTCGCGAGCATACGCCATCCGATTCATGTGATACAGGCCGGCCTCATGGGCGCCGACATACTGACCATTCCGCCCAAGGTGCTCGAGATGATGGAGCGGCATCCGCTCACCGACCAGGGAATCGAGCTGTTCCTCAAGGATGCCGAGAAATTCAAGAAGGGTTGATGATGGAAGGCCGCATATACCGCGAGCTTGTCGAGAGCTTTTCCAATGCGCGCATCGCTGTGGTGGGCGACATTGTGGCTGACATATATGTTTTCGGGAAACCGCACAAGTTGTCGCGAGAGGCGCCCGTCATTGTGGTCCGGCATGAATCGGAGAAGCTCGTCCCCGGCAGCGCCGCCAATACGGCGCACAATCTGATGTCGCTGGGCGCCGCCGTCCACCTGGTAGGAGCGGTCGGAGACGACGCCCCCGGACGCGCGGTAATCAATTTCTTCAGCGGACCCCTCGCGTGCACAACCGGCATCGTCACGGACGCGCGCAGACACACGATCACGAAGACCCGCATAATGGCGGGCGACCTGCACACGACGAAACAGCAGGTGATCCGCATCGACCGCGAGCCTGTCGAAGCACTATCGGAGGATATGGAACGGCTGATCTGCGAACGATTGGAGGCCGCCGCCGCCGAAGTGGACGGCATCATCGTGTCGGATTACGGCTATGACATGATCGGCCCCCGGGTCGTCGAACTGGTGAATCAGCTCGCGCGCGACAAGACCGTAGTGGTCGACTCGCGTGACCGGCTGACCCAGCTCAAGGGCGTTGCCCTGGCGACGCCGAACGAATCCGAGGCCGAGGCGGCGAGCGGCGTCAGGATCAATTCGGATTCCGGCGTGGTCGAGGCCGGCCGCCGTCTGCTTGAGGCCACCGGAAACGACGCGGTGCTCATCACGCGGGGAAATCGAGGGATGATGCTGTTCGAGCGAAACGCTCCCATCGAGAGCATCCCCATTTGCGGTGAGGAAGACATCGTAGACGTGTCCGGCGCAGGCGACACCGTGGCCGCGGTGGCCACGCTCGGTCTCGTGGCTGGCGGCTCGTTCCTGCA
>CAZEBC010000033.1:0-26890 GCA_964510165.1 uncultured bacterium | reverse complement strand
CACCGGTTCGACCATTCCAGATACCGATTTCGGTTTTCCAGTTGCTCCTCTACTAGCCTCACTGCGGCAAGGGAGGGCAGAACATAGGTCTTGGTTTTTCCCTTCTTTCTTGAAGGCGAGGGTTACTTGAGGCCCATGACCGGGGTGTCTTCCTTTTACTGTTCCATACTGCAAGTATTCCATACTTGCAGACAGTGTAACAAGAAAACCAGCCTGTCAATTCTCACCATCCATGTCGCACACCCAGTTGCGCCGTACAGTTTCATCGAGGAATGACCGGCAACGCCACCGCGGAAGCGTGACTCCTGTTTCGGTAAAAAGTCAGGGTCGGAGGCGGGTCCGTTTTCAACAGCGCAAAGTGGTCCTTGTCGGCTCCCGCGAGCGCGATTCGCACCGAATGGCCTTGCTTGAACAAGTAGGAAGTGGGAAGCAAGTCGAACACGAGTTCGGCCACTTCTCCCGGAACAAGCGGCTGCGCATCGCCTCGCTTGAAAGTTCGATAAGGCACGACCGTGGCATAGGGCGGCTCTGCATCGCTGAGCCTTCGGTGCAGCGCCCGCAATTGGCCTTCAGTCACGTAGGTGACGTGACCTGTGGGACCAACGTCCTCCAGATACGCGAAGAAGTTGCCGTCCTGGGCGGTGGAGGAGACAAATAGCCTGACGACGGGATGGCCGGTGACTTCCATATCTTCGGGCAGAGGCTCGCTCGTGTAACAAAGGAGCTTCTTGTCTTCTTCGGTTCTATCAGGATATCCGAACAGCCCTTTACCGCGGGGTCCAGTCAGGGAATTCCACCGTGCGAGATCCCCCGTGCCGGCGGAATAGTCCACGGTGTAAGTGTCATGGGCCGCGTCCTCGGTCGGCCGGCTTTCCGACAGGCGGTTGTCAACCGAGAAGTAAAGCGTCGTGGTCTGCTGATTCGGGAGCGGCCACGTGTCGGCGGATTTCCATTTCTCCTCGATCATTGTGAAGTAATAAACGGGCTTTTCCTCCATGACTCCGTTGGGGATTCCCTTCAGATGGTAATCGAAGAACCGGAGCATCTCGGCGTCATGGTCGAATCCGGGATCGTGCGAAGGGTTCGCGGGGCTGATGTTCTGGCGTCCGCCGTGGTCCCACGGGCCGATGATGAGTTTTTTGGGATTCTTGAGGGTTAAGTATTTTTCAATGGCCGAGCGCTGATAAGCGCCGTCGTACCAGCCGGAATAGAAATAGATCGCGGCGCCGGACGATTCCATCTTGTCGGCGCAGGTGAACGAGCTGAGCATATCTATGGAGCCGATGCCGGACGGGCTGATGTCGTCGCGGAATGTGATACCGAGCGCCTCCTTGTGCACGTCGTTGTTGTTCGCATGGTCACGGATGGCCGCCGCAAGGAGCGAGCCATCCTTGTCTTCGTCAACCGGCTTGATGCCCTTGACCATCAGGCGGACCTTCGGGCCGAATTTGTCGGTGATGGTGTTCGTGTCGATCGCGGTGTTACCCGCCGCCCACTTTTTGGTGAACCAGGTCTGATGCACGCCGCCGGGAAACGCGATGTCGCGATACGCGTCGAACAGCGAAAACCTCGGAGCGACCGCTTTGACGGCGGGGTGATTGTTGACAAGCAGGAACTCGCTCGTTGAGCCTGTGTACGACGTGCCGAAACTGCCGACCTTTCCGTCGGACCACGGCTGGCGGATGATCCAGTCCACTATCTCACCGCCGTCCCTGACTTCATCGGGCGAAAGCTCGAGCGGTCTGCTTCCGAACGAAGCGGCGGACCCGCGCGCGTCAACGCTCACCCATGCGTAGCCATGCGCCACAAAGAAGCGTATCGACTTGTTTATCTCTCTCGAATCGCCGACCAACACGCTGAACGGCCACCGGTATTCGAGCGAGCGGATGTAGCGGGTCTGATAGAGGATGGTCGGTATCTTCTCGCCCTCGGGCAGATTCTTGGGCAAGTGCAGGTCCAGGGCGAGCTTCACGCCGTCTCGCATCGTGAGGTAAAACGATGACGATGTCACCCCGTTGTATTCGGCGAACGTATACCCTTGATAGCGGCCAGGCTCGCTTATTCTGGTCGACTCTTGCTCCCTCGCAGGACCTCGGGCGCACGCGGCCAGAACCGCCACGAGCGTAGCGATGAGAAGCGATGCGAGGAGCGTCCTTACATTGGAATTACCATTATGCCGACGTGTTTCCGTTTGACCGATTTCCTTTCCGGATTCCGCCCGATTGCACTCATTCCCACCGCGTTTTGACTGGTTTTCTGTCGACGGTCTTGAGGAATTTGAGCTTTGGATAGCCCATGATGAGGCAACTGAAGACCTCGTGGTTTGGGGGCAGGCGCAGTTCCTCGACCAGTGGCTGATACATCTTCGAGGCCATCTCGAACAGGCCGATGTAGGTGGCCTCGAGGCCCATGGTCCGTGCGGTCAGTCCCATGATGGTCGAGGCGATGACGCAGTTGTCTTTCGGGGTGCGAGTTGACACATGCGAATGGAAGATGGCGACGGCAGGCGCTTTGTAGAAGATGGCGTCGTAACCCGCGGCGCGGGCCAGGGTGAGGCGGTTCTTGTAGTATGCGAGCGTCTGGAGGGTCTCTCGGTCAGCGACGGCGTCGCCCGCCGCTTCCTGGAGCGACTTCTCGGCGGCGCCGCCCATCTCGATGAAGAAGTCGGTCGTCAGGTCGGAAAGTCTCTGTCGGCGGTCCGGATTTTCGACGACGATGATTTCGACCGTTTGCACGTTGCCGCCGGTGGGGGCGTAGCGGCAGAGGTCTACGAGCTTCTCCAAATCGGCGCGGGATATCTTCTTGTCCTTGAAATGGCGGTGGCTGCGTCTCTCACGAATGAATCGCATGAAGGCACCGGTCTCGAAGGGTGGGCTGTCGGCAATCTCAACGAAATTGGTCATGTCCATCCGCGTGTGGGTGATGGCGTCGGCCGGACACAGAGCCACGCAGTGGCCGCAGAGATTGCAGCAGTTCTCGTTTGCGTGTGCCGTCATTGTGTCGCCCTGTCGTGAGAAGCACAGCGGACACCTGAGCGCGCAGATGCCGCAGTCTGTGCATTTGTCCTTGTCAATCAAAACCCAACTCATCCTAATCTCCTTTCCTCAACACATTGCGTTCACGGCGCGGCATCGCCGCAATCGAAACTCCTCACTTTGCCCTCTCCCGGTGGGAGAGGGTTGGGGTGAGGGAGCCAATTGGTACGCCATGCCGCACGGTATTCCCGATAAAAGATTGTCACTCTTCGAGCATGCCCATCATCGGGCCGAGCATTTCCCTGGCCGTCCGTGCAAAGGCGTCCGCTCTTACCAGCGTGATTCGGGAAATCTGGTCGGCGGATTCACAGAGAATCACGGCGAGCTTGTCGCCCGGCTGGAGACCGGCTTTCTCCCTGACCTCTTTCGGGAGAAGAATCTGGCCTCTGGCGTCAAGCGAGACAAGCGCCTCAATCCTGCAGCACGCCTTGGGACTGGACGCGCCCTTCTTATTGGAGGTTTTCTGTCCTGCCGTCATGTGCGTTCCTCCCTTAAACGAAGGCCGATATTACCTCGTTCCATCTTTTCAGAATATTCTGAAATTACAGCATATCACGCAATCTCTTACTTGTCAAGCCCTCCAAGATGGATGCGTTGAACGGGAGGTCGTCGGGTTTGACCAACGAGCAAGGAACAACGTACACTGGTTACCGGGTATTATTAGCCAAGCATGCAAACCATATTGGAGCCACCGATGAAAGATCACGGCAGAATGACATCAAGGGAGCGGATTCTGGCCGCGCTTCGGAAAGAGCCGGTCGACCGGATCCCCTTTGTTCCGCTGATCGATTCGTATACACTCATGGACATGCCTCCCGAAATCATCGGCGGCGTGACCGGACCGATTATGGACCTTGCAACCCAGATCGAGGCCGCTCGAAGGCTGGGGTGCGACGTCAACGCGCGCCATGTGCCGGTGACCGAGCCGCTCGCGGGCGGCGCACCGCATCTTCAGAGCATGGGACGGTTCGGGCCGCCCGTCGAGGCGAGGGCCGAGTTCGAGCAGGGGCAGCTCACCGAGATCATCGAGACGCCCGTGGGCACGTTGACTGCGGCGTGGCGCTATACCGACAAGGTCGGCTGGATTCCGCACATGGTGAAGCCGGCGGTGACCGACCATGAGGAACTGAAGATATTTCATTACGCCGTCGAGCGCCTGCTCATGGAGCCGCCCGCGCCCGCATACGATATGTTCCACGAGGCCGAGGCGCGGATAGGTGAGGATGGGATCGCAATGGTCTCAATCCCGAACTCGCCACTGATGTTCCTTATCGAGATGGCGTGGGGTCTCGAGAACACGTACTATATGCTGCATGACCACCGCGCGGAAGTCGAAGACATCATGGCGCGGCTGCGCACGTCCGTGCGGCGTCACGTCGAGGCGGTGGCCGCCAGCCCCGCCCAAGTCGTTGTCCAATATGAGAACACATCGAGCACGCTTCTTTCGCCCGACATGTTTCTCCGGTACTGCCTGCCGTGCCTGAACGAGCACGCCGACATACTCGGGGCGGCCGGCAAGATATTTCTTGTGCACATGTGCGGGAAGTTGCGGGCGTTTGTGAACGATATCGGGCGCGGGCGTTTCGACGGCGTCTCCGACATACCCCCGCCGCCGACGGGCGACCTCGCGCTCGATGAAGCGGCGGACAGGTTGCCGGAGCACTCGGTGATGGGCGGCATAGACCCGACCACGTTTATCAGCCAGGACGCCAAGGCTGTTGAGGCGGAGGTGGCGGGCCTCATCGAGCGGATCAAGCCGCGCCGGGGCGTGCTCCTGGGCAGCGCCGACACGACTCCGCGCGGAACGCCGGTCGAGAATTTCCGTCTGGTCCGGCGTCTCGTGGAGACAATAGGAGCATACGACTGATCAGCGGCTTGGGCTGGTTTTCGGTGATGAAACCGCTTCTCTAACCCCAGCGCGGCGGAGGAAAGATGTCCGCGACTACGGCTTGAATTGGCTTGTGGCTTGTGACATAATTCCAGCAGTTTCGGGTGTGGCGCGACTCTATTCGCACGAACTTCGCGAAAATGCTCGAAGAAGGCGTGCGAATGAATTTGCACTTGCAACCAAGGCCATGGTGGTCTGTCAAGAGCGGGGGGAGGTTGTGGCGATGGAAAAGATACTTCGCATCAACATGACGGAGCAGAGCGTGACCGAGGAGTCGGCGTCGAAGTATGCCGGGCTGGCGGGGCGGGCGCTCACGTCGGCGGTTGTGAGCCGGGAGGTTCCGCCATTGTGTCATGCGCTCGGCTCGGAGAACAAGCTTGTGTTTGCGCCGGGGCTGCTGACGGGAACGGGCGCTCCATGCTCGGGCAGGCTTTCAGTGGGAGGGAAAAGCCCGCTGACCGGCGGCATCAAGGAGAGCAACGCGGGCGGCACGGCGTCGCAGAAGCTGGCGCGGCTGGGGATTGCGGCGATTGTGGTCGAGGGCAAGGCGCAGGCCGGCGCCCTCTGGAAGCTGGTCATTGACAAGAACAAGGCGGAACTCTTGCCCGCGAAAGAACTCAAGGGCGCCAACAATTATAAGGCCGTCGAGAAGCTTACCAAGGAATACGGCGACAAGGTTTCCTGCATCACCATCGGGACGGCGGGCGAGCGACTGATGTCGGCTGCGAGCATCGCGGTGACCGACCTCGAGAACCGGCCGACGCGCCATGCGGGCCGTGGTGGTCTTGGGGCGGCCATGGGGTCGAAGGGGCTGAAGGCTATCGTGCTTGATGACAGCGGAACGCCGACGGTCCCGATCAAGAACCCGGAGGCGTTCAAAGCGGCGGTCAAGACGTTCACAAAATGCCTCAAGGAGCATGCGGTCACTGGCCAGGGGCTTCCGACGTATGGGACCAATGTGCTCACCAACGTGATTAATGAAGCGGGCGGGTTGCCAACGCGCAACTTCAGCGCGGGCAAGTTCGAGCTTGCCTCGAAGGTGAGCGGCGAGATGCAGCGCGAGGTGATCTTGCAGCGCGGGGGTTTTCCGACGCATCCGTGCCATCGCGGCTGCGTGATCCAATGCTCGCGCATCTATAACGATAAGAATAAGAAGTATCTGACGAAAGGGCCGGAGTACGAGACCGTGTGGGCGAACGGGCCGAACTGCGGCATCGGGGACCTCGACACGATCGCGCGGCTCGACCGGCTCTATGACGACATCGGGCTGGACACGATCGAGATGGGCGCGACTCTGGCGGTGCTGATGGAGTCGGGCTACATCGCGTTCGGCGACGGCAAGGGCGCAATCGCGCTGTTACGGGATGAAGTGGGCAAGGGCACCCCGCTCGGGCGCGTGCTCGGGTGCGGCGCGGCGGTGACGGGCCAGGTGTTTGGGGTGGAACGCGTGCCGGTCGTCAAGAGGCAGGCGCTGCCGGCGTATGACCCGCGCGCGATTAAGGGGATCGGCGTCACGTATGCGACGTCACCGATGGGCGCCGACCACACGGCGGGCTACAGCATTACGGCCAATGTGCTCGGCGTCGGCGGCAAGACTGACCCGCTGAGGGTCGAGGGTCAGGTGGAACTCTCGCGCAATCTGCAGGTGGCGACGGCGGCTCTGGACAGCAGCGGACTGTGCCTGTTCGTCGCGTTTGCGGTGCTCGACATGCCCGAGGCGTTTGAGGCGATGTACCAGATGATCAACGCAAGGTATGGGCTTCAACTCGGGCCGGATGACGTTGTTGCGCTCGGGAAATCGGTGCTGAGGACCGAGCGCGAATTCAACAAGGGCGCCGGCTTCACGTCCGAGGAGGATCGGCTGCCGATGTTCTTCGAGACCGAAAAGCTGCCGCCGCACAACTCGGTGTTTGATGTGCCGCACGCGGAGTTGGACGCGGTGTTGAATTTTTAGGGGGACGAGTCGGACTTGTCGGACCAGTAGGGCTTGTCCGGGGTCCCTCACCCCGGCCCTCTCCCAGAGGGAGAGGGAGATGGACGCAGGCGCGCAGTGCAACGGACCAAACAATACGTCTGTCTGCTGTGTAGGTTTAACATGGTCGGGTATTATCCCGATGAGTGCCCGTTTTGCAGGGCGGCGAAAGAGAATTTCATCTCGATGGAGGAGTACTCGGCGAGGTATCGGGTGGAGGGCATGCGCGGCAATGACAAAGTGACACGGCTGAATTCTGTTCCGGCGCTGGGGCTCGAGCATGCGGCGTATCGGATCGAGACGGCGAAAAAGACGTTCTGGATAGATTGTCCCTCGTCGTTCGACAAGAGCCTTAAGCGTGCGGACGCGCTCGTGTTCACGCATCATCATTTTTTGGGAGCGTCCAACCTGTATCGCGAGCTGTTCTCGGCGGAAGTGCGCATCCACAAGAGTGACTCCGCACACGAGATATGCCGGGCCTTCACGTTTGACTCGACGTTCGAGAAGAACTTCGAGGAGGACGGAATCGAGGCGTTTCACATCGCGGGCCACACACCGGGCTTCACCATGTATTTTTTCGGCGACGTTCTCCTGATTTGCGATTACGTGTTTCTGCAAAAGGACCTAATGACTTACAATCCGTATGGTCCGGCTGACGAGACCATCGCCGGCGGCGGGAAGATAAGGGACATCTTGCGGGGCCGCGAGATTTCGAAAGTGTGCGGATATAATTATGTAGTTGACTATTCCGAGTGGAAGCCGAAATTCGAGCGAGGCCCGCTCTTTCTCGGGCATTGAACGGACAGCCGAATGCGCCAGTGGAAGACGCTTTCCCGCCGAACCATCCTTGACCTTGGCAAGTATCTGAAGGTCGAAAATCATTCCGTCGAACTGGATGACGGCCGCGTGTTTAAGGAATGGCCGTGGCTGGTCACGCCCGATTACGTGAACGTGCTCGCCATAACCGAAGACAAGAGATTCCTTTGTTTTCGTCAGACCAAGTATGCCGTCGAGGGAACCACGCTCGCTCCGGTGGGCGGCTATCTTGATGAAGGCGAGGACCCGTTCGAGGCCGCGCGGCGTGAGCTTCGCGAGGAGACCGGTTACGAGGCTTCGGATTGGAAGCTTTTGGGAAGCTATGCGGTGGACGGCAACCGGGGTGCGGGCACTGCGCATCTGTTTCTCGCGACGGATGCGCGCCGCGTGGCGGAGCCGGCTTCAGATGATCTGGAAGAGCAGCAGTTGCTGCTAATGAGCAGGGAAGAAATCGAGGCCGCGCTCGCGGCGGGCGAATTCAAGGTGCTCGCATGGGCGGCGGTTGTTGCGCTGGGTCTGCCGCACGTGAGGGCTTGACTGAATGGAAGCGATGCGGCTGCTGATGGTGACGAATGAGGATGCAACGTTTCCGCTATGGTTTCCGCCGGTCTTTGTCGCTGGTTGGCTTATCGTGATGACCATGGCTTCTCGCTTCGGCGGGTGGCATGAGCTTGCGAAGAGTTATCGGGCGACTGACAGCGGTTCGGGAGAGCGGTTTCGATTTCAGAGCGCGTCACTGCGCTGGGGAACGAATTACAATGGCTGTTTGACGATCGACGCGAACATGTATGGCATATATCTTTCCATCTTATTCCCGTTCCGGATCGCGCATCCGACGCTGTTCATTCCCTGGGAGGATGTGAGCGTGAAGGGGGAGCGCCGCAGATGGCTTTCTCCGAGGGTCGAATTGCGGTTTGCGAAATGTCCGTTTGTTCCGTTCTTGATATCCAGGAAATTGGCGGCGAAGCTTTCGCAGGCGAGCGGGGCAAGGTTGGATATGGCGGCCGCTGTGAGTGTTCGTCCGCTATAACCTTTATCATTGGAGCGTTTGCATGCAATACCAGCCTGAGGTTAATGAAAACATTCCGACCATCAGGGAAGTTGTCGAAGCCGCGAGGAGAATCTCTTCCTTCATTCATCGCACGCCGGTGTTCACATGCGGCGAGTTGAACCGCCTCGCCGATGCCGAATTGTTTTTCAAGTGCGAGAATCTTCAGAAGACAGGCTCATTCAAGATCCGTGGGGCGACGAACGCGGTGTTCTCGCTGAGCGAGGATGAGGCGTCGCGAGGGGTGGCGACGCATTCATCGGGCAACCATGCGGCCGCCCTTGCGCAGGCCGCACGGTGGCGCGAAATCAAGGCGTACGTCGTGATGCCGGAGAGCGCGCCGAGGGTGAAGAAAGAGGCGGTGGCCGGGTACGGCGCGGAGATCGTGTATTGCGAGCCGACGCTGCGGGCGCGCGAGAAGGCGCTCGCCGGGGTGGTCGAGCGGACCGGCGCATGCTACATCCCTCCGTACAACGACTATCGCGTGATAGCGGGACAGGGCACTGCCGCGCTTGAACTCTTGGAGGAGTTTCCGGGGCTCGATGTCGTGATGGCGCCGGTCGGCGGCGGCGGCCTGCTGAGCGGGACCTCGATTGCGGCGAATGCGGTCTCGCCGGGGACAGTCGTCATCGGCGCGGAGCCGGAGCGGGCGGACGACGCGCGCCGCTCGTTCCATGCGGGGCGGATAATTCCTGCGAGCAATCCACAAACGATTGCGGACGGCCTGCGGACTTCGCTTGGCGACAAGACTTTTCCCATCATTCGAGAGCGCGTCAAGGATATCGTGACCGTGCCCGAGGAAGAGATCGTTGAGGCGATGCGCCTGATATGGGAGCGGATGAAGACCGTGGTGGAGCCGTCGGGAGCGGTTCCGCTGGGGGCGCTATTGGCGAATCGAAGCGGGATCGTCGGCAGGAGTATCGGGATCATTCTTTCGGGCGGCAACGTTGACTTGTCGAATTTGCCGTGGAAGTGAATCTACAGAAAGAGCGCCATGAGCGGAGAGCGGCAAGATAATTTCGAGCGGGCCATCGAGCGGATGCCGAAGGCTGAGCTTCACGTTCATTTGGAGGGCTCGATTTCGCCGAGGACGATGGAGCAGTTGGCCGAGAAGAACTCGGTTAAACTCGGCCGGCCGCCCCGGCGTCATTCGGGAGGATATGGCCACCTCATCAATTTTCTTGACGACTACCGGCAGAGATGCGGTTGTCTTCAGGACGCTGAGGATTTCGAGACTGCATGCATTGATGTTGTGCAGAGCCTGCGTTCGCAGAACGTGCGCTATGCCGAGATCACTATGGCGCCGACGGTGCACCGGCTCAACGGGCTTTCGATGGACGAGATAATGGCGGGGCTTGAGGCCGGCGTCAATGCAGCGTGCCGTGAGGGAAAGATGGAGGTTCGCTTCATTCTCGATATTGGCCGGCAGTTTGGCCAGGAGCACGCATGGCAGACAGCAAAAGACGCGGCGCGGCATCAGGACTCGGGCGTCATCGCGCTCGGGCTGGGCGGCGACGAGATTCACTATTCACCGGAGTTGTTTGTCGAGCAGTTCGCATGGGCGAGGAAGCAGGGGCTGCACGCGGTGGCGCATGCGGGCGAGGTCGGCGGGCCCGCGAGCGTGTGGGGAGCCGTCAAATCGCTCCGGGCGGAACGGATCGGCCATGGACTTGGGGCGCGCGGAGACGATGAACTTCTCGAGCACTTGCGGATTGCCGGAATAGCGGTCGAGATGTGTCCGACGAGCAACTTGAAGACAGGCGCGATCCGCTCGTACTCCGAGCATCCGCTGTCCGTTTTCCTGAGGCGTGGTTTGCTGGTGACAGTCAACAGCGACGATCCTGGCATGTTCAACACTTCACTCACGCAGGAATACAACGTGTGTCGGGAAGAGCTGGGGCTGGACTGGGAGGAGATAAAGACGCTGGCGCTGAACGCCGTGCGCGGCAGCTTTCTTCCCGACCTTGACAAGGAACGCCTCCTCGACGAGTTCCGGGAGGAAATTGAGCGGATCGAATACGACGAGCGCCTGTCATGATGACATGTGCTTCTTGAGGCTTTCCAGGTACGGGCGCAGCATGCGCCCCTACAAAGAATCTCTCCACTGAGGCTGTCCCGCATCTGTGGGGCGGCCACGCAGGGCCGCCGTCCCTGCGACCGTGGGGTTTCTCATCAGCGCACTGCGATTTGCCTTGCCTATCTCTTGTTAACTGTGAATATTATAGGGAGAGGAAGGATAACTTATAATCGTGGAGGCATCCCGGGCGGCCAGCCGGGCCGCCCCTACAAGCTTGACAGGGTGGGTGTGATGATGGACGAGATAAAGAAAAAGATGGTCGTTACGGAGCACAGTCTCGAGAAAATTCACAGCGGTCATGCAAACCATCTGTGCGAGTTGACGACGAAGCGGAAGATGGACAAGGTGGCAAGGCTCGCCAAGAACGCGCAATATATGTGTCACATTTGCGGTCGGGCCGCGGCGAAGGCTGCGAATCTGTGTGAGCCGGTAGCACTGTAGAGCGGGTGTGGGTGTCCAGTTAACGCGGAGAGGAATGGATGCCAGGGGCTGTCGTGGGGGGTCTTCTGCTGTCTGTTATCGCCCCATTATTACACCGCATTTTGCACAGACGCGCCGGAGTGGCTATGAGTTTGTTCCCGGCGGCGCTGTTCCTTTCTTTCGCATTTCACATTAATGATGTCGTCGCGGGCGGAGTCGTCGTCTCGTCCTATTCCTGGACGCCCGCGCTCGGAGTGAATCTGTCATTTCGGCTCGACGGGTTGAGCCTTCTCTTCTCGCTGCTCATCACGGGCATCGGCGCGCTCGTGCTGCTCTACACGAATTCCTATCTTGCCGGTCATCCGCATCTTGGGCGGTTCTATGCCTATATGCTTGGGTTCATGTCCTCGATGCTGGGCGTAGTGTTGAGCGACAACGTCATTGCGCTCTTTGTGTTTTGGGAGCTGACCAGCCTGACGTCGTATCTGCTCATCGGCTTCGAGCATGAGCGCGAGGCCGCCCGCAAGGCGGCATGGCAGGCGCTGCTGGTGACAGGGATAGGCGGGCTTGCGCTGCTGTTTGGATTCCTGCTGGTGTGGCAGATGAGCGGGAGCTTTGAGCTTTCGGACTTGCTCGCGGAGGGCGAGCTTATCCGCTCCCATCGGCTCTATTCGCCTGCGTTGCTATTGATACTCGGCGGCGCGCTCACGAAATCGGCGCAGTTTCCATTCCATTTCTGGCTTCCGAACGCGATGGAGGCGCCCGCGCCCGTCAGCACATACCTGCATTCGGCGACGATGGTGAAGGCGGGCGTCTATCTCTTGGCGCGGCTGAGTCCGGTGATGGGCGGCACGCGGGCGTGGCAGGCCATCATAATCGCTGCGGGCGCGACCACGATGCTCATGGGCGCTCTGCTGGCGATGAAGGAATTCGACCTTAAGCGGATACTGGCGTATTCGACGGTCAGCGTCCTTGGAGCGCTCACTTTTCTCTTGGGGATCGGCACACAGGCTGCGGTAGCGGCGGCGATGACCTATCTGGCGGCGCATGCCTTGTACAAGGCGGCGCTGTTTCTTGTTGCGGGCAACGTTGACCATGAAAGCGGCGCTCGCGACGTGAGACAGTTGGGCGGCTTGTCGGCTGCGATGCCCATAACCACGGTTGCGGCGGTAGTGGCGGCGCTTTCGATGGCGGGCGTTCCGCCCCTGCTCGGATTCATCGGAAAGGAACTTCTGTATTCGGCGACGCTGGAGGCTCCCCTAACCGCCTCACTCCTGACAGGGATTACCGTTGTTACGAGCATATTGCTGGTGGCGATCGCGGGAATCGTGGGTTTCCGCCCGTTCTTCGGGTCGCGACCGGACCTGCCGAAGGCGCCGCATGAGGCTCCGGCCGTTATGTGGGTGGGGCCGATGTTGCTTGCGGCGCTGGGACTCATGTGCGGGCTTGCCCCAAGCATCGCCGAGGGGGTCGTTTCTGCTGCCGTTGTTTCGGTTGCGGGAGAAGACATATCGCTCCATCTGGCTCTATTTCACGGCTTCTCGCTGCCGCTTCTGCTGAGCGTTTTGACGCTTGCGATCGGGGGAGCGGTTTTCATGAAGCGCGACCTTGTTCGGGGGCTGATTTCACGGATGGATTATGGCCCCGTGTGGGGGCCGTCTCGGGGATATGAGAAGGCGCTTGACGGACTGAACCTCATCGCACGGCTCCAGACCATCATCCTCCAGAGCGGGCACCTGCATCTTTATCTGCTCATCATTATCGTGACCACGGTCGGCATAGTCAGTTGCTCTTCATTGGGACATTCTCGGCTTATCGGTTTCCACGGCTGGCACGACCTTAGGCTCTTTGAGGCGCTGATTGCGGTGGTTATCATCGGCGCTACGGGAACGGTCGTGCACGCGCGCTCCCGGTTTGCAGCGGTTGCCGCCCTCGGAGTTGTGGGGTACGGCATGGGACTTGTCTACATCATATATGGCGCGCCCGACCTTGCGATCACGCAGTTCTCGATTGATACGCTGACGGTGGTCCTGCTCGTGCTGGTGCTGTATCCAATGCCGAGGTTCGCGAGATATTCCGGCCTGCCGGAGCGAGTGCGGGACGGGCTGGGCGCCCTGGCCGGGGGCGTGCTGATGACCATTTTGGTTCTCATGACGACTGCCGCCTCGCGGGGATCGCGGCTGTCCTCGTACTTCGCCGAAAACAGTTATCCAAAGGCGCATGGCCGCAATGTGGTAAACGTGATACTGGTTGATTTTCGGGCGCTGGACACCATGGGCGAGATCACGGTGCTCGCCGTCGCGGCAGTGGGAGTGTACTCGCTGCTGAAGCTGTGCATGGACAAGAGCGACAGGACGTAGGGGGAGAAGCGCGTGGGGTCGCTAATCCTGAAGACCGCAACGAGGTATCTTCTGCCGCTGCTGCTCATCTTGTCGGTGTATCTGCTGCTTCACGGCCACAATGAGCCGGGGGGCGGCTTTGTAGGAGGCCTGGTTGCCGCCGCCGCCTTTGCGCTGTACACCATCGCATACGGCGTCGGAGAAGCCCGACGGATTCTGCGCGTGGACCCGAAAGTCCTGATCGGGCTGGGGTTGCTGGCGGCGCTGCTCAGCGGTTGTATCGCGCTCTTCTCGCGCGAACCGTTCTTGACCGGTCTGTGGAGCGAGGTCGGGCTTCCGCTCGACTGGAAGTTTGGCACTCCTCAGTTGTTCGACGCCGGTGTGTACTTTGTGGTTATCGGCGCGTCGTTGACCATCATCTTTACGTTGGCGGAGGACTGACATGCACATCCTGCTGGCACTGGTGGTAGGAGCTCTGTACGCCGGAGGATTATACATGATGATGCGCCGGAGCATCGTCAAGTTGATCCTGGGGCTGGCGCTCCTGAGCCATGGGGCGAACCTGCTGATATTCATGATGGGCGGCCTCACGCGGGGAGAGCCTCCGATAGTGGCTGAAGGAATGACGAAGCTTGCGGACGTGTATGCCGACCCGCTGCCGCAGGCGCTCATCCTGACGGCGATCGTGATAAGCTTCGGGGTGCAGGCGTTTGCCGTGGTGCTGATACGGCGCACATATCAGGCGGTCGGCACATCGGACCTCGACGAGATGCAGGCGACGGATATGCCACCATAAAGGAATTGATAATCCCCCATGAACCTGCTTCTGCTTTTTCCGATATTGATCCCGTTCCTGACGGCCATTGTGTGCCTGCTTGCATGGGGACGGAGAGGCGCTCAGCGCGCGCTGAACGTGGCTGGCGCGGCCTGTCTGTTGGCCTCGGGGCTGGCGCTTCTGCGTTCCATATGGGGATCGGGCATTCAGGCGACTCAGATCGGGAATTGGCCTGCGCCGTTTGGCATCACGCTTGTGGCAGACCTGTTCTCCGCAATCATGGTTGTCATGGCAGGGCTGATGGGGTTGGCCGTTGCAGTGTATTCGTTGGTTGCGATGGATCGGGAGCGTGAGTCGTTCGGGTATTATCCGCTGCTGCATGTGCTGTTGATGGGGGTATGCGGCTCGTTTCTAACGGGCGACATATTCAACATGTATGTCTGGTTCGAGGTGATGCTGATCTCCTCATTCGTGCTCATGGAACTTGGAGGCGAGAAGGCGCAACTGGAGGGCGCGATCAAGTATGTCACCTTGAACCTGATGTCATCGGCGCTGTTCTTGTCGGCGATCGGGATTTTGTACGGAGTCGCGGGAACACTGAACATGGCGGACCTGGCGAGGCGTCTGCCCGAGGTATCGCCGTCCGGATTGGTGACAACCGTGGCGTTCCTGTTCTTGCTCGCGTTCGGGATAAAGGCGGCGATCTTCCCGCTGTTCTTCTGGCTGCCTGCGTCCTACCATACACCTCCGGTGGCCGTATCGGCAATCTTTGCGGGGCTGCTCACAAAGGTAGGCGTATATGCGCTCATCCGGGTGTTCACGCTGCTCTTTGTGCATGATGTCGGGATGACCCACCGGCTTATCCTGGTCGTTTCGGGGTTTACTATGGTGACGGGGGTGCTCGGGGCGGCCGCTCACAACGAGTTCAGGCGCATTCTGTCGTTTCACATAGTGAGCCAGATCGGATACATGGTCATGGGGCTGGGCCTTTTCACGCCGCTTTCGCTGGCGGGGTCGGTCTTCTTCATCTGTCATAATATAATCGCCAAGAGCAGCCTGTTTCTTGTGAGCGGAGTGGTTCACCGCATGAGGGGGACGTACGAGTTGAAGAAGTTGGGCGGGCTTTACAGTGCATCGCCTGGGTTGGCCTCGCTTTTCATGATTTCAGCGCTTTCGCTGGCGGGGATGCCGCCGCTCCCCGGTTTTTGGGGGAAATTTCTTCTTGTGAAGGCTGGAGTCGAAACCAGGGATTATGCGATAGCGGCAGTGGCTCTGCTTGTGGGACTGCTCACGCTTTACTCGATGACGAAGATATGGAACGAAGTTTTCTGGAAGCGGGCGCCCGTTGAGGTTCCCGCTCCGTTGGTCGGCGACCACTGGAGGAGCCGCGTGGCGCTGTTGCTCCCGATAATTGCGCTTGCGCTGCTCATGGCCGTGATCGCGCTCATGACCGATCCGTTCCTGACGCTTGTGTTTCGGGCCGGGGAACAACTGATGAACCCGAGTGGATACATTGAGGCGGTCTTGGGGGGTGCTTCGTGACACTGTTTCTCTCTAACGTTCTGCTGGCCGTCGCGTGGATGGCATTGACCGGGCAATTCACAGAGACCAATTTCCTGTTGGGTTACGCCGTCGGATACGTCATTCTTTGGTTAACCCAGCGGACGGAAGCCTCGACAGTATATTTCACGAAGATGCGCCAGGTAACCGGCTTCTCGCTTTACTTCCTGTGGGAGTTGGTCAAGGCGAATATCCGCGTGGCGCATGATGTGCTGACGCCGCGCCACAGGATGACGCCGGGCATAATCGCCGTCCCGCTTGACGCGAAGACCGATGCGGAGATCACATTTTTGGCGAACCTTATAACGCTCACCCCCGGCACGCTCAGCCTGGATGTGTCGGAAGACAAGCGAGTGCTTTACATTCACGCCATGTACGTCCGGGACGTGTATCAATTCAAGAGAGAAGTCAAAGAGGGGCTGGAGCGGCGCTTGCTGGAGGTTGTGAGATGAACCCGTTGCATCCGGTTTTCATCATGGCGTTATCGGTGTTGAGCGTGGCGTTCGTACTCGCCTTTATCCGACTCATCCTGGGCCCAAGCCTGCCGGATCGGGTGATCGCACTTGATTTGCTTGGAATAATCGGGATTGGCTTCACGACCGCTTATGCGGTCGCGACGAATGAGAGGTTGTTTCTGCATGTCGCGGCTGTTGCCGCGCTCATCGCGTTTCTGACGACCGTGGCGTTCGCATACCACGTCCGGAGAGGGGGTTGACCGATGCGGGAGGCGGCAAGCCAGATATTCATGCTCATTGGGGCATTTTTCATGTTTGTGAGCGGTTTGGGGATTCTGCGTCTCCCTGACCTTTACATGAGGGTGTCGGCCTCCTCGAAGGCGTCCACGCTCGGGGCAGGCTTTTGTCTTCTCTCGCTCGCCGTCCACTTCAATCAACTCCGAATAACGATGCTGTCGCTTGCGACCATTGCTTTTCTGGTGATTACGGTGCCGGTCGGCGCGCACCTCATTAGCCGGGCGGCCTACCATGTGGGGATACCGCTGTGGGACCGCACAGGGGCGGACGCGCTTCGGGGGAAGTATGATCCTCATACGGGCGTGGTGAAAAGCTAGCAAAATGGATGTCGGCGAAACAAATTATATAGTGTCCCGGTCTCTCGGCAACACAACAAATAGTATGTTCTCCTTGACATCCATTCCGAATCTGTGCTAGTATTCTGCCAAATAATGGCCTTATTTTCGACCGCAACCAGTGTACACCTGCTGAACCCATGGAACTTCTCAACGAGATAAGACGTGTGGAAGACGAGGGCGAACGGCTCATCGCCAAGGCCAAGCGTGACTCCGAGGAAATCATCCGGCTGGCGCGCGAGGAAGGGCGGAAGCTCGTTGACGGCGTGAGGGAGGAGTGTCGGCGGGCCGAACAGCAGCTTATCGCCGAAGCCGAATCAAATGCTCGAAGGAGCGCCGAGGAATCAAGAAGAGAAAACCAGAAGGCGCTTGAGGCCCTCCGGGAATCGGGTCGAATGACCATGCAGAGTGCGGTCGATCGGATTATCAGTACAATAGCCGGCAATTCCTGATGGCCGTAAGCAAGGTAAGAAAACTCGAGCTCATCGCTCATGCCGAGTGTCGGGAGGAGATTCTGGCGACGCTCCGCTCGCTCGGCGCTGTCCACATATCCGATGTCAGGGAATTCCTGCCCGACACCGAAGGGGAATATCCCGCCTTTCTCGAAAGCTCTCTTCTCCAGGTGAAGGACAAGCTTGCGCGTGTGGTATATTCCCTGCTGTTCATCGAGCGGTTCATCCAAAAAGCCTCTTTTGTCGAAAGTCTGCTGAAGACCAAGCCCGTGTTCACCATGCAGGAACTCCGGCAATGTCTTGCAGGTTTTGACTCCGACAGGCTTTATGAGGAATGTAATTCCATCGAGAAGGAACTCGCGGAAAACGAGAGCCAGATTGAGAAGAAGGAGGCCTTGGCCGAGGATGTCGCTCTTTGGCTCAGGCTGAGGCTTCCGCTCGAAAATATCCGGGACACCAAGACAACGATTGTCTCAATGGGGATTTGCGATGCGCGCGCCTGCGACCCGATATTCAGCGAGATTGCCGAGGCGACGCCGCTCCATCACTTCGAGACCGTCGGGCATTCGCAGAATGCGGTCTCGATGGTGCTCATCTACTCGAGATCGGTGGAAGATACTGTAAGTCCGATATTAAGAAAATACGGCTGGCGCCCCGTCAGATTTATCGGGCTGACGGGCACGCCGTCGGAAGCGCTTGACCGGCTGCGAGAACAGATACGCGAGCTGCGGCAGCGCAATGAGGAGCTTCGACGCCGCGTCGCACACGAGCTTGTGCCCGCGCGCGAGAAACTGCTTCTCCTGCACGATGAATGCAGCGAGGAACTGAAGTCACTGCAGGCACAGAGCAACTTCCTGTTCACATCCCGCGCCTTTCTGGTGACGGGCTGGGTTCTCGCAAAGCAAGAAGAGCGGATGAAGCTCCGGGTCCGGCAAGTGACCCATGTGGCCGAAATCCGGTGCTCTGACCCGGCACCTGGGGACAAGGTTCCCATATTCATCGAGAATGCCGCTCCCGTCAGGCCCTTTTCGCTCATCACCGAGCTTTACGGGCAGCCACAGTACACCGAGTTTGATCCGACACCGCTCCTGTTTCCCTTCTTTGTGCTTTTCTTCGGGGTATGTCTGGGCGATGCCGGCTATGGCATGGTGCTCTCGCTGGCCTGCCTGGCGGCTCTGAGGAAACTGAAACTCCGCGGAGGAGTGCGCAAGATAGTGCAGATATTGGCATGGGGCGGCGCGTCGAGCGCGGTTGTGGGGCTGCTGACAGGCGGCATATTTGGGATTGATGTCGGAAAGCTCCCCGAGCCTCTTCAGAAAATCATGCTGTTCAATCCGACCGCGGACGTGGTGTTGTTCCTGTACGTCGCATTCATCCTTGGATTGATGCAGGTCTTGTTTGGTCTTGGCGTGAAGATGGCGCGTGACTTGCGCGACGGCGACATCGCGGCTGCGGTCGTTGACCAGGGACTGTGGATGATCCTGCTCATTCTGATTGCTCCGCTCTTCTACAAGAATCTCTTCGGCGGCCAAGTGCCCGAACCCGTTGGAAAAGCGGCGGGGTATGCCGCCTTGGCAATAGCCGTTCCGCTCGCGATAGGTCGCGGCCGCGGAGCGCGAAAGGTGTTTCTTTGGCCGCTGCGGGGTTCGTTTCTCGCGTTCTATGACGGACTGGGGTTCTTCGGTGACGTGCTCTCGTACTCGCGCCTCATGGCGCTCGGGTTGACGACCGCGTTTCTGGGGATGATGGTGAACGTGACGGCCGGGCTGCTGACAAGTGTGCCGTATGGAATAGGCTATGTGCTCGCGATACCCGTGCTTGTGTTCGGTCACGGGTTCAATCTGGCCATTAGCTGTCTTGGCGCTTTTGTCCATACCCTCAGGCTTCAATACCTGGAGTTTTTCCGCAAATTCTTCATTGGCGGAGGCGAGCCGTTCAGACCGTTCACGGAGGAGAGACAGTACACCATAATTCGGTCGGATGTGGATCAGGCAATGTCGGAATCCAACCTTTAGAAGGAGGCGCAAGGGATGGAAGGATTAACTATCGCGATACTGGGCGGGGGCTTCGCGTTCCTTTTGGCCGCGATCGGCTCGGCAATCGGGACGGGCATAACCGGGCAGGCGGCCTCCGGCGTGGTAAGCGAGGAGCCTCAGAGGTTCGTCAGCATGCTCATACTGCAGGCGCTCCCCGGGACGCAGGGATTCTACGGGTTTGTGGCGCTGATGTTTGTGCTCACCGTCGTGCTGGGCGACAGGCAGCCGACGGTCGAACAAGGTTGGCAGATAGTGTTCTCGTGCGCTCCGATAGGGATCGTGGGGTTCCTCTCGGCGATCTATCAGGGCAGAGTCTGTGTGGCGGGAACGAGCCAGCTTGCGAAGCAGCCTGAGACCTTGGCCTCGGCGCTCGTGTTCGCCGCCGTCGTTGAGACCTACGCCATCCTGTCCCTGGTTTCGACCCTGATCCTGCTCACCAGGGTTCAAGCGGGCATGCAGGGCTGAAGGGGCAGCAACCATAGGCCGGATATGGCTAAGAAGAAAGCTCGGTAGAAATGCCGCTCGAAGACATTATCAAGAAGATCGATGACGACGCCCATGCCGAGGCAGATTCGCTCCTCTCCCTGGCCAAGGCTGAGGCCGACGCCATTCGCGACAAAGCCCGCAAACAGGCCGAAGACCTTCGCCAGCGCCTCATGCAGCAGGCGAAGGAGCGGGCGCTCGAACGCGCAAGCCGCATAAGAACGCTCGCCGGTCTCGACCAGCGCAAGGAACTCCTGGCCGAGAAAAAGAGAATCATAGATGAGGCCTTTGCGCGAGCGGAAGAAAAGATTGTGAACCTGCCTAAGGAGCAGTATCTGGAGTTCGTGACACGGCTTATGCTTGGCGCCGTCGAATCCGGCAGAGAAGAAATCATTCCTTCCGCCCGACACAAGGATTTCTTTTCGCAAGAATTTCTGGAGAATTTGAACAAGCAGCTTGGCCCCAAGGGGCATCTTCGTCTGAGCGGGGAGGCCGGCAACTTCTCGGCGGGGGTCATCCTGAGAGAGGGCAACAAGGAAACGAACCTCACGCTCAAGAGCCTCATCGCCTGGCGCCGCGACCATCTCGAGCCCGAAATAGCCAGGATGCTGTTCGGTCAGAAGACCCATGAATGACTATCGGTATACATATGCGGTAGCCAGAATAAACGCGCTCAGCACCAAACTGCTCGACCGCGCGTTCGCCTCGCGCATGCTCGCCGTCAGCCCGCAGGAGATTCTGCGACTCCTCGGCGAGACCGCGTATGCCGAGAGTTTCGCGGGTGTGGAAGGTCCCGCCCAGATCGACAAGGGTCTGCTCAGGGAGTTGGCCAACACCCACGACTTGCTTGAAAGAATATGTCCGGATAAGGAATTGATCGGCCTGTTCCGAGTCCGCTACGATTTCCATAACCTAAAGGCCATGTTAAAGTGGCGGATAACCGGGGTCCCCCATGCGGATTCCCTTGTGGACCTTGGCGGCTACAGCGTGGGCGACCTGAGCGTCGCGGTGCGCGAAAACGAGTATCGCTGGATGCCCGAACATATTCGCGAAACCGCGCTCGAGGCGCTGCAAGAATATGAGAAGACAGGAGAGCTCTCCACGATAAGCCACACGTGCGACCGCTTGAAGTGGCAATTCCTCATGAGCAACGCACTCAAGTGCCGGAACAACATCGTCACGGAATTGTTCCGGGAATCAATCAATATGGAGAACATCAAGGCGTTCGTGAGGGTCAGGGAGTTCGGGACGCCCGAAGATTTCCCGAAATGCTACATCCCCGGCGGAACGTATCCGTTCAATTTCTTCGCGCGTCACATGGATGAAGAGTTTGGCCTGTTTCTCGAACAGTTGAATGGGACAAAGGTTGAGCGACACATCGCTTCGCAAGGGTTCAGGTCCTGGCCCGAAGACAAATCGTTTTGGCGACTCGAACTCGCCTTTGACAACGCGTTGCTTCACAAGTTCCGGGAAATGAGAATGGACCTGTTCAGCATCGCCCCGCTCATCCACTACCTTTTTCGCAAGGAAGCAGAGGCGAAACTGATCCGGACCGTCGTCAAGGGCAAGCTTGTCGGGTGGTCCCGACCGCAGATCGAGGAGCGTCTGAGGTACCTGTATGTCTGATATCGCATTCATAGGCGACCGCGACACCGTCTGGCCGTTTAAGTCGCTAGGGGCGGATGTCTTCTTCTCGGACGAGCACGAGTCCGTTCCGAGGCTCGTTCAGGAGGTCTCGCAGGGAGACTTCTCCGTGATCTTTGTGACCGAGGACGTTTACGACGAGGCGAAGGACAGGATCGATAAGTTCTTCGAGGCGCCCAGGCCGACGTTCGCGATCATCCCGTCGCTCAAGGGCGGCAGAGGAGTCGCCGCCCAGATCATCCGAAATTCCGTCCGGAGGGCGATGGGCGCGGAGTTCATATGATGCGAGCGCGAATGCGAAGACAGTAACCGGAGACAGGCGAATGAACCAGCAAGCCAAGGGAAGGATAATAAAGGTCTCGGGGCCGCTCGTGGTCGCTGAAGGCATGCAGACCGCGAAGATGTTTGATGTGGTCCGCGTCAGCGAGAAGAACCTGGTCGGCGAGATCATCGAGCTGCGCGGAGACCGCGCCTCGATTCAGGTGTACGAGGATACGCAGGGCCTCGGGCCAGGCGAGCCGGTCGTCAGCACGGGCCGCCCTCTCAGCGTCGAACTCGGCCCCGGCATGATCGAGTCCATTTACGACGGCGTCCAGCGTCCGCTCGACCAGATAATGGAGATGTCGGGCAATCAGATCACGCGCGGACTATACGCTCCCGGGCTCAATCGCCAGAAGAAATGGAGCTTCCGGCCGAGCGTCAAGGTGGGCGACACCGTCGTCGCGGGCGACATCATCGGGACCGTTCAGGAGACTACGCTCGTCGAGCACCGCATCCTGGTTCCGCTCGGAGTGAGAGGAGAGGTCGCGCGAATCGAAGCCGGAGAGTTCACCGTTACTGATGTGGTGGCGGAACTGCGCCACGACGGCCAAACACACAAGCTCACGATGATGCAGGAATGGCCGGTGCGCCGGGCGAGGCCTTACAAGGAAAAGGTCATGCCCATCACGCCGCTCATAACCGGCCAACGAGTCATAGACGCACTGTTTCCGATCGGCAAGGGCGGCACCGCATGCGTCCCGGGGCCGTTCGGTGCGGGCAAGACGGTCGTCCAGCACCAGCTCGCCAAATGGGCCGACGCGGAGATCATTATCTTTGTCGGATGCGGCGAGCGCGGGAATGAGATGACCGACGTGCTGCTTGAATTCCCCGAATTGAAAGACCCGCGCTCGGGCGAGCCGCTCATGAAACGGACGGTGCTCGTCGCGAACACCTCGAACATGCCGGTGGCCGCGCGCGAGGCCTCCATTTACACCGGCATCACGATGGCTGAGTACTTCCGCGACATGGGTTACAGCGTCGCCATCATGGCCGATTCCACCTCCAGATGGGCCGAGGCCCTTCGCGAGATGTCGGGCCGCCTGGAGGAAATGCCCGGCGAGGAGGGCTATCCGGCGTATCTGCCCACGCGCATCGCCGAGTATTACGAACGGGCGGGCAGGGTCATCTGCCTGGGGTCGGACGACAGGCTGGGGGCCATCAGCGCCATCGGAGCCGTCTCTCCGCCCGGAGGCGACCTCTCCGACCCCGTCGTGCAGGCTACGCTCAAGGTGGTGAAGGTGTTCTGGAGCCTGGAGGACAAGCTGGCCTACGAACGCCATTTCCCCGCCATCAACTGGCTCACGAGCTACTCGCTTTACCACGAGCACCTGCGCGAGTTCTTCGAGAAAGAGATCGCCGCCGATTGGACCAACCTCAGGCGCGAGACGATGGAGATATTGCAGAAAGAGTCCGAACTGAAGGAGATCGCGAGACTGGTCGGGCTCGACGCGCTTTCCCCGAGCGACCGGCTCATCCTGGAGACGGCGCGCTCGATACGCGAGGATTTTCTGCATCAGAACGCATTTCACGAGATCGACAGTTACGCCTCGTTCTCGAAACAATACAAGATGCTCAAGATCATTCTCCAGTTCCATCATGCGGCGATGGACGCGCTGCAACTGGCGACCCCGATAGAGGAAATCTCCAGGCTGCCGGTGCGCGAAGAGATCGCGCGCATGCGTTACACGACCGAGCAGGAACTCGACAAACTGGATGCTCTGCGGACTCGCGCCGTTGACGCAATCAAGTCCCTGAAAGTCAAATCCCAGGAAGAGGGCTGAGCATGGTCAAAGAATATCGAACGATCCGCGAAATAGTGGGGCCGCTGGTTCTGGTGGGCGAGACCTCCGGCGTCAAATACGATGAACTGGTGGAGCTCGAATTGCCGACCGGCGAGATTCGCCGAGGCAAGACGCTGGAGGTGTCGGGCGACACGGCCCTCGTTCAGCTCTTTGAAGGAGCGACCGGAGTCAACGTGGTGGATTGCAAGGTGCGCTTCCTCGGACGCGGCCTCGAGCTGGGCGTTTCGCGCGACCTGCTTGGCCGCGTGTTCGACGGCATGGGAAGGCCGATTGATGACGGCCCATCCATTATCCCCGAGAAGCGACTCAACATCAATGGCAACCCGATAAATCCATACGCGCGGGCGTATCCGTCCGAGTTCATCCAGACCGGCATCTCGGCGATCGACGGCCTCAACACGCTTGTGCGCGGACAGAAGCTGCCGATCTTCTCCGGGTTCGGCCTGCCGCATCCGGCGCTCGCCGCGCAGATCGCGCGCCAAGCCACGGTGCGCGGCACGAGCGAGCAGTTCGCGGTCGTCTTCGGAGCGATGGGCATCACGTTCGAGGAGGCCGATTACTTCATCTCCGACTTCAAGCGTACCGGCGCGATAGACCGGGCGGTGATGTTCGTAAACCTTGCCGACGACCCGGCCATCGAGCGCATCGCCACTCCGCGAATGGCGCTCACCGCGGCCGAATACCTTGCGTTCGACCTGAACATGCACGTGCTCGTGATACTCACCGACATGACAAATTACTGCGAGGCGCTCCGCGAGATTTCCGCCGCACGCAAGGAGGTTCCGGGCCGGCGCGGCTATCCGGGCTATCTGTACACCGACCTTTCCACAGTATATGAGCGAGCGGGCCGGCTCAAGACGAGCACCGGCTCCATCACGCAGATACCGGTCATTTCGATGCCGGAAGACGACAAAACGCACCCCATCCCCGACCTGACCGGATACATCACCGAGGGCCAGATCATCCTCGACCGCCCGCTCCACCGCAAGGGCATCTATCCTCCCATCAACGTGCTGCCGTCGCTCTCGCGCCTGCGCGACAAAGGCATCGGCCGCGGCAAGACGCGCGAGGACCACGCCGACGTCTCGAACCAGCTCTTCGCCGCGTACGCCCGCGGCAAGGAAGTGCAGGAACTCGCGGTCATCCTCGGCGAGGCCGCGCTCAGCCCGGAGGACAAGGCGTTCTTCAAGTTCGCCGACGTGTTCGAGGACAAGTTCGTCAGACAGGGTTCCGACGAGAACCGGACCATCGAGCAAACGATCGAGCTCGGCTGGCAACTTCTGACGCTCCTGCCGAAGGGCGAACTCAAACGCATCCGGCAGGAATACATAGACAAGTACTACCCGAAGGAATCGAAGATCAGAGAAAAAACCGAGGAAGCGGATCAGGCGGCGTAAATGGCCATTCTTCGCGTAAATCCCAACCGCATGGAACTGCTCAGGCTGAGGCGCAGGCTTCAGCTTGCGCGCCGCGGGCACAAGCTGCTCAAGGACAAGCAGGAAGAACTGATGCGGCAGTTCATGGCGCTGGTGGGCGAGGCCAAGAGATACCGCCAGCAGGTGGAGGAAGAACTTGAGAAGGCCTACCGCTCGTTCTTCGCCGCCCGGCTCGAAGCGTTCCAGCCCGAAATCGAAGAGGCGCTCTCATTCTCCCAGAAACATATCGAGTTCAAGACTCGCATCGAGCCGATCATGAACCTGCGCGTCCCCAGCTTCGAATGCGAGCTCACGGGCGAGTTCGGATACGGGTTTCTCTCCTCGACCGGCGACCTAGACCACTCGCTCAAAATCCTCTCGGTCATGCTGCCGCGCATGGTCCGGATGGCACAGCTTGAGAAGCGTGTGCAGATGCTCGCCGCCGAACTCGAACGCACCCGCCGCCGCGTCAACGCGCTCGAACACATCCTGATCCCCAGCCTGCAGGAGACCATCAAGCACATCGGCGACAAGCTCAGCGAACTCGAACGCGGCAACCTCACCCGCCTCATGAAGGTCAAGGACATCGTGCGCAAGCACTGAGGCTTTATCAGGCGATCAGCCCCCACGTAGGGACGGCCCTGCGTGGCCGCCCAATCCCCGTCCGCGGCGACTCGCCGCAATCCCTGCCCGTCTCGCCTTTCATTCATCATTCATCATTCCGCACTCATCATTGGAAAGCCTCCTTTTCCCCTTCTCCCACAGCAGAGCGACCACCCGACTTTGAGCCTTGAACTTTTAACCGCTCGCACTGCGAGCACTCCACACTCCGCAATCGGACCCACCGTCCCACCGGTCCGCGTCCTGTCCGCGCCTTGTCCGTGTCCGTCCACATTGTCCATCATGTCCACATCGTCCACAGCCTATGACCCGTCCAACCCGTCCGAATGGTCCGATCCGTCCGCGTTGTTATTCTCCTCATCCCCTGCGCCTCAGCGGTGGCTTTCCAACCGTAAACCGTGAACCCGAGCGAAGCGAGCGCCCGCGAATATAAGAAAATGAGGGGTGAGATCTACACATTTGACAGCCTTAATTATTATCGCCACAGGGTTCTTCCCGCCCCGCGCGGCCTCTGGTCTCTTGGTCGCACATGCTCCGGCGCGGCGACCCGCCAAATGTCCGCCTCGACCCGCCGCATTCGCGTTCATTCGCGGTTCCACAGTCGGTTTACGGTTTGCGGCTCACGGTCCCCAATTGAAATCAGCGAAATCTGCGGATACAAAGTCCGGGTCGACTCACCGCAATCCGCGAAAAGTGGTTCCAACTGTCATGCGGAGGGTGTCGTCATTCCAGGTATTCTGGGGGAAACGAGGTGACAGTCCTTACGGAAGGGCGATCTCGCGGCGGTCGCCGAGGGCCTCATTGATGATAACCATTTTGCCCTCGTCCTCGCCCCGCAACTGATCGTTCGCGTTGAGCAGTTCGATGCCGTAGATGGTCCCGTCGGGTGCGATGTCAATGTTGAGTTCCTCGCTGACGCGGATCGTCTCCACCTCGGTCGTCTTTCCGTGAAGCCGAAGGTACGCGATATTATGTCTAGGATCATATGTCAACCTCATCCTGCGCGTCCTCCCTTTCTCAGAAATACTTCACGATTACCGTAATTATGAGCCATCCGTCCTCTTCGACCGCATAGGCTTCGACTTGCTTCGTGGCATAC
>CAZEBC010000032.1:7486-27102 GCA_964510165.1 uncultured bacterium | reverse complement strand
GGGGAAGGGGGAAAAGGGCGTTTAGGGTCGGTTCAGCGTTCAGGGTTTAGGGTTGAAAAGACTGAACAAGAGAAATGCGGAGGATGCGCCTCGGACCATTCGGACAAGTCGGACGGGTCGGCCAGCTCGGCCCGGTGGATGGAGTGGACGGACGCTAAGAGGCGGCGTGGTTGTTTCGATTGCGGATCTGAAGGAAAGGGCGGTTCGCGAACCGTACCTGTGCATGACTGCTCCGAATGCGGGCTTTATTCTTCTGCGGCGATTTGTTCGAGGGTGCGGCCTGAGAGGACGGATTGGGGTTCGGCGGTGACGGGGTCGCGGCGGGCATCGGCTTCACAATCGTCCATTTTGACGAGGAGCCAGCTTTCGTCCTTGCCTTTCTTGAAGCGGGTGAGCGCGTATCCGCCCTTGAGCTTCTTTCCGTCGAGCCAGAAGGTGGCGTGTCCGTTCTCGATGGCCTCAGCCATGGAGACGCCCTTGTCGTCTTTCAGATTCCGATAGGTTCCGATGTCCCAAACCAGCACGGCGCCGGCGCCGTATTCGCCTTCCGGGATGGTTCCTTCGAAACCCGCGTATTCGAGCGGATGGTCTTCAGTGGGCACGGCCAGGCGCTTGTCGCTGGGGTCGGTCGAAGGTCCCTTCGGCACGGCCCAGGACTTGAGCACGCCGTCGACCTCAAGCCTGAAATCGTAGTGAAGCCGGCGGGCGTCGTGCTTCTGAATTACGAAGATTGACTTTTTGGAACGCTTCTTTCCGGCACCGCTCGGCTCGGGCGAACGGCTGAAATCCCTTTTCTGGCGATATTCCTTCAGTGAGTCTTTCCTGGGCATGGTCAACCAACTCCCTGGTTCTCTTGGTACTATGCGTTTTCGGATTCAGCGTCGCAAGCAAGGTAGCAGCCGTTCAATTGCGGAAGAATCGGGCGATGCCGACTGAAACAAGGACGACGGCCGAGGCGAGCAGGTACATACGGGAGTAACCTATCAAGTCGGCCACGCCGCCGTATGCGAAAGAGCCTGCCATTACGCCCAGGTCGAAGGAAGCGGTGAAAAGAGCCAGGCCCTTGCCTCGGTCCTCGGGCTTGACCCGGTCCACGACCGACGCCCCGACAGCGGGGACCGCAAACCCGATGCCCGTTCCCCACAGCAGCCCGCTGAGGGAAAGCCCCCACCGGAAATGGAACACCCCGACGCCGAGGAGGGCCAGACTTCCAAACAGAAACGCGGGTATCGCGACGCGCCGCCTGCCATAGACATCGGCCAGATGTCCGAAGAAGAGCCTCACGACTGCGCCCGCGCAGGAACTGGCGATGAAGAAGTACGCGATGCTTATGCCCATCGTCCCGAGATGGACCGCGATGAAATTGGTTAGCGCGCCCGCGCCCGTGCAGAAGACAAAGAGCGCGCTCAAGGGTATCAGTATGTCAACCTTTCGGGCCACGGTGATGAAGCTTGCGGGCGGGAACTCGAGCTTCGCGGGTCCGACGGCCCGCAAGCGCCGCGACGCGTACAGGCTGACTGCGAGAAAGCACAGCGCCACAACAAACGCGGCCTGAAATCCGAAGTGGTCGATTATGGGTTCGGCCAGCATTGGGATCGCAGCGAACGCGGTCATTCCCGAAAGTCCGAAACTTCCCAGCACTTTGGCGCGCTGATGGGGCGGGGCGTCGTCGGCAACGATAGTGAATATTCCGGTGATGTAGCTGCCGAAGCCGATTCCGTGGGCAATGCGAACCGCGACTATGAACGGGCTGAGCCTGTGACAGAGCAGATAGGACGCTGTGGCGGCAATCATTAAGCCCAGCCCAAAATAGATGAGCCGCTTGCGGCCGTACCTGTCCACGGCGGCGCCGACCCAGGGGCGCACCACCACGGAGCCCAGGGCGAACACGCCCATGTAGAACCCTATCTGCGCATTACTTGCGCCCAAAGTCTCGAGATACCGGCTGAAATACAGGAAGATCACGAGATTCGAGATGACGCAGAAATTGCACAGAAAGGACAGGGCGAAGTTGCTGGTGAAGGCCTTCCCGCGGTCGTGGATGGGATATCCTCTCTTTCGTATCGTGTTGAAGGGGTGATTGCGCTTATGGGAAACACATACATTGTATAATGTCGGCCCGTTTTTTCAAATAGCTGGTCATTGCAGAGAGGAGAGCCAGGCGAGTTCTCTTCGCAGGCCTTCTTCCATGCCGATGCGGGGGATGAAGCCGAGGTTCTGGCGGGCGAGGGTGGTGTCGGCCCAGGTGTGGAGCACGTCGCCCATCTGCGGGGAGTCCTGACTGCGGTTGGCCTTCTTTCCCATGATTTTTTCGAGGAGCGCGATGGCGTGGTTCAATGAGATTCGCGAGCCGCCGCCGATATTGTAGACTGCGCCGGGGCGGCCTTTCTCCATTGCGAGGAGGTTGGCGTCGACTGCGTCATCAATGTAGGTGAAATCGCGCGTCTGCTCGCCGTTCCCGAAGATGGGCAGTTTTTCGCCGCGCAGCATTGCCCGGATGAATTTATGGAAGGCCATGTCGGGCCGCTGTCGCGGGCCGTACACGGTGAAATAGCGGAGCGCGACGATTGGCACGCCAAAATATTTGTGGTATAGCCTGCAGAGGTTCTCGGCGGCAAGCTTGGTGACTCCGTATGGCGAGACGGGCAGTAGAGGGTCGTCTTCATGGGCGGGCATCTTTCGGGCGTCGCCGTACACCGACGAAGACGATGCGAACACGAACCGCGTGAGAGGCAAGTTTTTTGCGGCCTCGAGCAGTCGCTGAGTCGCGAGCACGTTGTTATTCGTGTATATCTCGAAGTTGCGCCCCCAGCTTGCGCGCACGCCGGCCTGGGCCGCCTGGTGGAACACCACGTCGCATCCGGCCAGGAGCACGGGAAGGTCGGCGGCGAGAATATCCTGTTGGAGGAAAGAGAATCGGGGGTTTTGGAGCGCGGCTTCAAGGTTTCGCCGTTTGATCTCGGGCGGATAGTAGTCGGTGAGGCAGTCAATGCCCGTGACATCATGTTTGAGCGCGAGCAGTCGTTCTGAGAGTGATGACCCGATGAAGCCTGCGGCGCCTGTGACCATAACCTTCATGTGGACTGCCCGCATGCGCTATTGCCCGACGCCATAATACACAAACCCCTTCTCACGCATGAGCTTGGCGTCGTAGATGTTGCGACCGTCGAAGATGGCGTTGCCTGCCATGAGCGCGCGCATGCGTTCGAAATCGGGGTTACGGAATTCCGTCCATTCGGTGGCCAGGATGAGCGCATGCGCTCCCTTGACCGCGTCGTAGGGCATCTCGCAGTATTCTACCTTACGGCCAAAGGCTTTTCGGGCTTCCTTCATCGCGACGGGGTCGTGCACCTGGAACCTTACTCCCTCCGGCAGGAGCTCGTTGACGATGCTGATGGAGGGGGCTTCGCGCATGTCGTCAGTCTTGGGCTTGAAGGACAACCCCCACATGGCGAGCACCTTTCCCTGAAGCTGCCCGTCGAAGTGGAGTCTTATCTTGGGAACGAGGATGGTCTTCTGCCTGGTGTTGACCTCGTCGACGGCCTCGAGAATCTGCATCCGGCAGCCGTATTCACGCGCGGTGGCGGCAATCGCCTTGACGTCTTTCGGGAAGCACGAGCCGCCGTATCCGATGCCGGGGAACAGGAACGTGAACCCGATGCGTTCGTCCGAGCCGATGCCCTGCCTGACGGCGTTCACGTCGGCGCCGATCTTCTCGCACAGGTTTGCTATCTCGTTTATGAAGGAGATGCGGGTTGCCAGCATGGCATTGGCCGCGTACTTGACGAGTTCGGCGCTCCGGTTGTCCATGACAATTATGGGTCGGTTGGTCCGGACAAACGGGCGATAAAGCTCCTTCATGATCTCGGCGGCGCGCGGGCTGTCGGTCCCTATCACGACGCGGTCGGGCCTCATGAAGTCGTCTATGGCCGTGCCCTCCTTGAGGAATTCGGGATTCGACACGACGTCGAACTTTACGGAAGTCCTCGCGCGAATGAGGTCGCGCACCGCATCCGCCGTGCCTACCTGCACGGTGCTTTTCAGGATGACGATCTTGTAGTTGTCCATCGAGTCGGCGATTTTCCGGGCGACATCAAATACTTGGGAGAGGTCGCACGAGCCGTCGTTGTTGCAGGGCGTCCCGACAGCGATGAAGACGAGCAGCGATTTCCGGACTGCCTCTGCGGTGTCGGTCGAGAAGGACAGCCGGTTCTCGTGGGCGTTGCGCTTTACGAGTTGTTCGAGGCCGAGTTCGTAAATGGGCATGCGCCCGCGTCTGAGCATTTCGATTCGTTTCTCGTCGATATCGACGCAGATCACGTCGTTTCCCATCTCGGCGAGACAGGTGCCGGTTACGAGTCCAACGTATCCGGTGCCGATGACGCAAATATTCATTTGACTATCTCCAAAGATGCTTCACAGTGCGGTATCCGAAGTTCCCTCACCCTGCCCTCTCCCGGGGGGAGAGGGTCAACGTTGAATACGCCCTCTCCCGGGGGGAGAGGGTTGGATTCCCGCTTTTGCGGGAATGACGTATGCGGGAATGACGTATTTCGCTGTATATAGCAGTACAGGCTATGCCTTGATGATCTTTGTTTTGCCTGCTTTCACGCCACGGGTGGCGTTGCGCGTGTCGACCACCAATTTCGAGTGCTTCACAATGAAATCATAATCGTATTTCGAGTGATTGGTCACGATCACGGCGCAGTCCATTGACCTGAGCAGCCTGGGAGTCAGTTGAACAGACTCCATCTCAAAATCGTACTTACGCAGTTTCGGGAAGCGCGGTATGTGCGGGTCATTGTAAAACACTTTGGCTTTCCGGTTGAGGAACAGCTCTATGATCTTGATTGCGGGCGACTCGCGCATATCGTCGACGTCGGGTTTGTAGGCGATGCCCAGGATCAGCACACGCGCGCCGCTGATGCTTCGGTTCCTGACGTTCAGCGCATCGACCACACGCTGGACAACATGATACGGGACCGAGGTGTTGACATCGCCCGCAAGCTCGATGAACCGCGTGTTGAAGTCGTATTCCCTCGCCTTCCAGGAGAGATAGTACGGGTCAATGGGGATGCAGTGACCGCCCAGTCCTGGTCCGGGATAGAACGGCATGAAGCCGAACGGTTTTGTTGAGGCGGCCTCGATGACTTCCCAGATGTCGATCCCCATTCTTTCGGAGAGGATTTTCATCTCGTTCACGAGCGCGATGTTCACGCAGCGGAATATGTTCTCGAGCAGTTTGGTCATCTCAGCCGCGCGGGGGGATGACACGCGCACGACTCTGAGGAAAATCTTAGAATACAGTTTCTCGGCGAGTTCGGTACAATGCGGGCTCATTCCTCCGACGACTTTGGGTATTTTTTCGATCGGGAACCTGGCGTTTCCGGGGTCTTCGCGCTCGGGGGAGTAGGCGATGAAGAAATCTTTTCCGGCCACGAGCCGGTTGGCGCTCAAGATGGGGAGCATCAATTCCTCGGTGGTGCCGGGATACGTGGTGCTCTCGAGAATGATCAACTGACCCTTCCGCAGACGTTTGGCTATGGCGGACGATGTATCGGCCACATAACGCAGGTCCGGCTCCTTCTGTCGGTTCAAGGGTGTCGGCACGCATATGGTGATACAATCCGGCTCCGAGAGGCGTGAGAACTCCGAGGTCGCCGAGAACATTGCGTTGCGCGTGTACGCGCTTATCTTGTCTGATGGAATATGACCGATGTAGCTCTTGCCCTTATTGAGGGAATTCACCTTTGCGGTGTCGGTATCGAACCCGAGCACGGAGAAACCGGCGCGGCAGAACTCGAGTGCGAGGGGCAGTCCTACATAGCCCAGGCCTATGACGCCCACGAGGGCGCGTTTCTCCTCTATCAGCGTCCCGAGCTTCGAGGCGAGTGGCGAGTGCGGCTCGGCAACCCGGCTGACATTATTGGCGTTGGAATTCTTTGATCGCATTTGCAACCATCACCCTTTGGTCTTCGGCCAGATATGGAAACATTGGAATCGCGAGCGACTCGGCCGCCGCGCGCTCGGATTCGGGGAAGTCTCCCTGTTTATAGCCCAGATGAGCGAAACACCGCTGCAAATGGAGCGGGAGGGGATAATAGATTTCGGTTCCGATGCCCCTGTCGGTCAGGAATTTTCTGAGGGCATCCCGCCTGTCAGAGCGGATAACAAATTGGTTGAACACATGATGTTGGCCGGGCAAGACGGCCGGCAGGACCATCGGGCTGATCCTCTTGAGCAAGTCGGCATACGCGAGCGCATGCTCACGCCTCATGCGCGACCATTCATCGAGATACTTCATGCCGATCTTCAGCACCGCCGCCTGGATCGAGTCGAGGCGGCTGTTGATCCCGATGAAGGAATGATAATACTTGGGCTTGCTGCCGTGCACGCGCAGGATGCGGCACATTTCCGCCAGAGAGTCATCCGAGGTGGTGATCATGCCGCCATCGCCGAAGCCGCCGAGGTTCTTTGTGGGATAGAAGCTGAAGCATCCCATGTGGCCTATGGAGCCTGCGAACGCCCCGTTGCAGCGGGCGCCGAGCGCCTGGGCGGCATCCTCGATCACGGTCAGGTCGTACTCGCGCGCGAGCGACATGATGGACTCCATATCGGCGCATTGGCCGAACAGATGCACCGGAATGATAGCGCGGACGAGCCGGCCGGTGGCCCTGTCGCGAGGGGGTCCGCCAGCATCGGCCTTGCAGCCGTTCTCGAGGTATTCAGCGAGTTTCGCTTCGTCGATATTGAACGAATCGGGCCGGATGTCAATGAATATCGGAAGTGCGCCGACTCTGCATATCGCGCCGACGGTCGCAAAAAACGTGTAGGGTGTGGTGATGACGGCGTCCTTCTCGCCGACGCCGAGCGCCATTAGCGCAATGAGCAGGGCATCGCTTCCGGAGGCCACGCCGATTCCATGCGTGCAGCCGACGTATGAGGCGACGGCGGTTTCGAGTTCCGAGACCTCAGGTCCGAGCACAAAGCGGGTGCTGTCGATGACTGAATTGATGGCGTCCATGATCTCGGCGCGATGCGCGTCAATCTGAGGCCTGAGGTCAAGTACAGGTATCTGCGTCTTCATTGTGCGTGCCTGGATTCCTTGATTTCGACCGGTGTGCCGTCGTTGTCCATGGAGCGCTGGGCGGCCTCAAGGATTCGGACGACGCGCGCGCCGTCGGCGCCGTCGGTGAGCGGCCTTGTGTTATTACGTATGCAATCTATAAAGTGCTGGCATTCGGCCCGCAGAGGCTCGGTCATTCTTATGTGAGGAATATTGATGTCGCCGAAGCGGAGCGTGATGGAGTCACCGTAACTCTCGTAGGTGGTGTTCACCGCTCCCTTGTCGAAAATCTTGAGTTTTTCGGTGCTTTCCACGTCGTCGAACACAACCATCTTTTTGCTGCCGACAATGGTGATTTTGCGGACCTTGTGTGGGTCGAGCCAGCTCAATTGAAGCTGGGCCATCTTGCGGTTCTTGAACTTCATGTTGACGAATACGACATCCTCGACGCCTTGTCGCAGGTATGATTCTCCGCGCGCGCTCACGCTCACGGGAACCTGGTCAAGGAGGTGGAGTATGACGGAGATATCGTGAGGAGCGAAGCTCCAGAGCGCGTTTTCGTCCTGCCGGATTTTGCCGAGATTTACGCGTTGCGAGTAGATGTAATAGATTTCGCCGAGTTCTCCCGAGGAGACTAATCGCTTCAGATGCGTGACGGCCGGATGATAAAGGAGCAGGTGTCCGACCATGAGTTTCAGTCCCTTTGACTCGGCGAGGGCCAGCATCTCGTCGGCGTGCGAGGGGTTGAGCGCGAGGGGCTTTTCGACATATACGTGTTTGCCCGATTCGAGCGCGGCCTTGGCAAACGGATAATGGGTGACGGTGGAGGAAGCGACGACCACGGCAACGACGCCGGGGTCTTCCACGATGTCCTCATAGCGCTCTGTCATGGTGACGTCCGGGTAGCTCTGCGCGATTTCCTCGCACCGTTTCGGGTCGGCGTCGCAGCACCACGCCAGGTTCACATCCCTGATCTGATGGAACACCCGAACCAGGTTTCGGCCCCAATCTCCAGCACCCACTATGCCGACCTTGAGCATCGGTCATCCTTTCACAGGATCTAATCCGGTTACGTATTGTTTCTTGTAGTATTCCAGGTATTCGCCCGACTTGAGCTTGCGCCACCACCATTCGTTTCTGGCGTACCACTGGACGGTGGACTTGAGTCCGTCCTCGAAGGCTTGGGCCGGCGACCATCCAAGGCGTGCTATCTTCTCGCAGGTGATGGAATAGCGGCGGTCATGAGCGGGCCTGTCGGTAACCATATTGATGAGCGACTTTGGCTTGTTGAGCATCTCCAGGATCATATGGGTAAGCTCGATATTGGCTCGCTCGTTGCCTCCGCCCACGTTATAGACCTCGCCGGGCGTGCCTTTGTGCAGGACAAGGTCGACCGCGCTGCAATGGTCGAGGACGTGCAACCAGTCGCGGACGTTCTTGCCGTCTCCATACAGAGGCAGCGGGATATCATCGAGCGCGTTGGTCACGAAAAGGGGAATCACCTTTTCGGGATATTGGTAAGGCCCATACGTGTTGGAGCCGCGCGTAATGCAGACCGGCAGGCGAAAGGTTTTATGATATGCCAGCGCCAGCAACTCGCCGCCGGCCTTGCTGGCGGAATACGGGCTGCTGGGGTTGAGCCGGTCGGCCTCGCAGAAAGAGCCTTCATCAATGCTTCCGTACACTTCATCGGTCGAAACGAGCACGAGCTTTTCGACCTTGTGCTTGCGGACGGCCTCGAGCAGGGTGTAGATGCCGACGATGTCGGTCTGAATGAATCCCCCCGGCTCGTGGATGCTGCGGTCCACATGGGTCTCGGCGGCAAAGTTGACGATGGCATCGACACGGGGCGCGAGTTCGCCTATGGAGGCCGCATCGGCAATGTCACCCTTCACGAACCGATAGCGCGAATTCTTTTCGATGTCCCGCAGGTTGTCGGGATTGCCTGCGTAGGTGAGCTTGTCGAAGTTTATGATTTCGTACCGGGGGTGCTTGTCGAGCATGTAACGGATGAAATTGGAACCTATGAAGCCAGCCCCACCTGTGACCAGGAGCCTCATCTTGCCCGTTCCTCCGCTTTGACAACCATGTTTTTTTTCTTTTCGTAGCGAGCGTCGCACTCCCGGCAGACCAGGCGGTTGCGCGCGCGTCCGACCTGCTGGAGCGTTCCTCCGCACTCACAGACCCAGCCGCGCGGTCTTGCGGGATTGCCAAGGCAGAGCGCATGCGCAGGCACGTCACGCGTCACGACGGACCCCGCCCCGACAAGGGCGTGCTCTCCGACCGTCACGCCGCAGAGAATGGTGGCGTTTGCGCCGATCGTCGCGCCTTTGCGGATGAGCGTAGAGTCGAACTTGCGGTCGCGACGGGGGAAGGCCGAGCGCGGCCTGATGACGTTCGTAAACACGCATGATGGCCCGCAGAACACGTCGTCCTCGATGGTCACCCCGTCGTACACTGAGACATTGTTCTGAAGCTTGACATTGTTTCCGATGACTGCGGTCGCTCCGACGAACACGTTCTGACCAATAATGCAGCCGCGGCCCACCCTCGCGCCGGACATCACATGGGAGAAATGCCATATCTTTGTGCCTTCGCCGATGGAGAGCGGGTCATCAATGACGGCGGTCTCATGGGCGAAGAATCTTGCAGGGGCCTTCTTCATGCGGTCTGTCTCTGCTGTTTGAGCGCGTTAAGGTCGGAGTCGACCATAAGAGTAATCAAGTCTTTGAACGAGGTGGTGGGGAACCATTTCAGTTCCTTGTGCGCCTTCTCGGATTTCCCGAGAAGCAGGTCCACCTCGGCGGGCCTCACCAGGCGCGGGTCGGTCTTCACATATTGCTGCCAATCAAGGTCGAGGTGGCTGAATGCAGCCTCGACCAGTTCCCGCACGGAATGGGTTTCCTCGGAACTGATCACGTAGGTGTCGGACCTGTCCTGCTGAAGCATCAGCCACATTGCTTCCACATAATCCAGGGCGTAACCCCAATCCCTGCGGGCGTCGAGATTACCCAATCGGAGCTCAGACGCCAACCCCAGCTTTATCCTGGCGGCCCCGTGCGTGACCTTTCGCGTCACGAATTCCAGGCCGCGCCGGGGCGACTCGTGGTTGAACAGGATGCCGGAGCACGCGAAGATGTCATAGCTCTCCCGATAATTGACGGTTATCCAATGTCCATACACCTTGGCCACGCCATAGGGGCTTCGCGGATAGAACGGGGTCTTCTCGGTCTGAGGCGTTTCAACCACTTTCCCGAACATCTCGCTGCTGGACGCCTGGTAGAACTTTATTTTGCGGTCGACCACCTTGATGGCCTCGAGGACGCGCGTCACGCCGAGCGCGGTCACCTCGCCGGTCAACACGGGTTGGTCCCATGAGGTGGGCACGAACGACATCGCCGCAAGGTTATAGACCTCCTTGGGCCGGATTTCGTCCATGATCTTTATCATCGAGACCTGGTCCATCAGGTCGGCCTGAACGAGGGTCACCTTGTCGCGGATGTGTTTGATCCGCTCGAAATTCTCCGTGCTGGAGCGCCTGACCATCCCGTATACGTCGTACCCTTTTTCCAGCAGAAAGTCGGCCAGGTATGAGCCGTCCTGGCCGGTTATCCCTGTAATAAGCGCCCTCATCGGCTTTCCTTTCCGGCGAGGCATTCCCTAACCGCTTCCTTGAGGCTGCGTATCACATGATCCTGTTCTTGAGTCGTCATCGAAGGGTACAGCGGGAGGAAGAACGAGCGTCGGGCCGCCCGAAGCGTCTCGGGCAGATGCGCGCTGGCGTGTCGGGCGTACAGGGGCTCCAGATGTATCGGCTGGATGCCGGGTCTGCAATGAACATCCCGTTTCTTCATATGTTCGATCATCGCATCACGATTGAGCGCCGTGTGAACAACCTCGACGACATAGCTCTGATAGTTGGGGACCATTCCGGCGGCCTGTTTCGGAAGCTTTAACTCCGGCATGTCCGAGATCGCCCGGTCATACCGCGCGGCGAGCCGGGTTCGCGCGTTGATTATCTCTTCAATCTTGTGAAACTGTATGATACCTATCGCCGCCTGGATATCCGTGAGCCTGTAATTAAAGCCTATTTTATCATATTCCGGCGCGCGACACGTGTTCGATTGCCTCAATCCGTGATTGCGCGCGCTTCGGACGTACTCAGCGATGTCCGCCGAATCCGTCACCACCATTCCTCCCTCGCCAGTGGTAATGATTTTGCGTGGATGAAAGCTGAAACAGGCGGCGTCTCCGAAGCTGCCGGTCATTCGGCCGCGATAGCGTGAGCCGAGAGAGCATGCGGCGTCCTCGATCACAATCAGGTCATGTTCTTTCGCGATTGACATGACGGCGTCCATATCGGCCGGAATGCCGATTTGATGGACCACCATGATTGCGCGCGTGCGCTTGTTTATGGCCGCTCGTATTCTCGATGGGGCGATGTTGTAATCGTCGGGTGCGATGTCAACAAAGACAGGCTCACAGCCGAGATGCAGCGAGCAGTTGGCCGTGGCCACGAACGAATGCGAAGGGGTTATCACCTCGTCGCCGGGAAGAAGGCCGGCTGCGGCAAGCGCGAGCGTGAGGGCTGAGGTCCCCGAATTAACGGCCACGGCGTATTTCACCCCGACATAGTCGGCGATAAGTCGTTCGAATTCGGCCACCTTCGAGCCTTGCATCAGCCAGCCCGACCGGAGCACGTCGGCGACCGCCTGTTGCTCTTCCTCCGAGAGATAAGGCTTGCAGAGAGGGATTCCGGCGGGTGCGACGGGGGACTGTGACACAGTTTCCTTCAACGTTCCTTGAAGTTACCGAACGCGATGACAGATTCGCCAGTCTTTTGGGTGATTCTAGCATCCCGGCGAAAGCAAAGTCAAATGCCTTGTTGGCCGGAATCCACAAGATATTTGAGTTGAAACTTGCCGTCGAAGTACTCAAGGCATGAGAACCGCTCTTGCATGTCGCCGACGTTGAAATAGCGTCTGGCGGCGCCGTTAACCGAGTGGACGTCCTCGTGTGGTTGGTGAGAGTGTGCGGCGATCACAACGTCGTAACCCTCGCGCAGTTTTCCCAGGGCGAATTGTGCTATTCCGTCGTCTTCCCGCAATTGACCGGCTAACGACACGCTTTCCCGGCTCAGCTTCGAGAACTGACGAGCGAGCCAGACAAGCAGGTCGGGGTGAACCAGGCGCGTCAGCCAGACGACGGGTCCGCTCCTGATCAAGGTTTTGAGCAGCAGATATCCGCGGTCGAGGGGGTTGAGGCCGTCGCCGTGGCAGACATAAACCCGTTTGCCGCCAAGCTCGATCTCGATGGGGTCTTTGTGCACGACGATGCCGACGGTCTTTTCGAGAAAATCGCCCGCCCAGAAATCGTGGTTTCCAACAACCAGATGCACGGCGATTCCGCTTCGAATCGTATCCGCGAGCGCGCCGAGGACGCGGAAATGTTTTGAGGGTATGACCGAGCGGTATTCAAACCAGAAATCGAACAGGTCGCCAAGCACGTAGAGCGCCGACACGCGTTCCGGCGAGAGCCCTCGCAGAAAGTCCAGGAGAATCTGTTCCTTGCGCTGCTCGTTTGTGCCCGAGCCCAGGTGGGCGTCGGAGATGAAAATAATCTTCTTTTGTCTCATTTGCGGCCCGTTTGGGGCCTGTCCCGCAATTGTAGGGCCGCTCCTACAACCAAAAACCGAATTACGGGGCAGTCCCGTTTTGGGCTATTCCTCCAATAGTTCTCTCACGCGTTCCTCGAAAACCCTGTGCGTTCTGCTGATGTAGGTCTCGATCATGTCGAGCAGCACCTCTCCGGGACTCCGATCTGCCGTTCCCGCCGTGCCGAGCCTAAGGGCAAGCTTATCGAGCGACTCGGGATCGGTCGGCAGTTCGTCGAGCGAGCGATTGTGCATGAGGCGCAGGCGGTTCTCGACCCTGCGAAGCAGGACCAAACCGGCCGTCAGGTCGTCACGGCACTGACGCGAGAGATGCCCGGCGTCAAAGAGCGCCTCGAGGGCTTCCAGAGTATTTGTGGTGCGCAACGTTTCGGAGGTCGGTCCGTGCTTGAGTTGAAGCAGTTGCACAAGGAATTCTATCTCGATGATCCCGCCCTGAGCGTGTTTTATGTGAACGCCTGCCCGTTCCTGGGCGTGTTCGGCCTCGAAAATCTTGTTCAAAAGTTCCACCGCGTCCCGGACCACGTCCTTCGAGAAGAAATCAGGCGAGTAAATGATTGAATGAAGGAACGTCCTGAGCCGCTCGCCCAGCCCCATGTCGCCGGCGACCGGCCTCAGCCTGGTCATGGCGCGCTTCTCCCAGAGCGCGCTTTTCTCGCGATGGTATGCAATGAACGAATCCGCCGAGACCGCCAGCATCCCCTGTTCGCCGTCCGGACGCAGACGCGCGTCCACCTTGTAGAGAAAACCGTATGGGTTTACCTCTCCGAGTTTCTTCATCACTTGCGCTGCGAGCGTGACGAAGAACTGTTGGCACGAGACAGGCTCAGATGCGCCGCCCGTGGTCTGTCCATCCGATGAATAGACAAAGACAACATCAAGGTCGGAGGCGTAATTTATCTCCCGGCCCCCGAGCTTGCCCATTCCGAGGATTGACATCGCGGCGAGCGAACCGTCGTTCGCGATGGGTTCGCCATAGCGGGCCGTATGCTCGGCCAGGCAATTCCTGTAAACCCAGGAGAGCATGGCTTCAGCCACCGACGAGAGCTCGCGCGTGACCTCGGCCACGTCGGCCAGCCCAAGTATATCGCGCAGACCCACCCTCAGCAGTTCACCGTTCTTGAAGCGCTGGACCGACTCATAGAAATTCGGGTTTATCTCGATAAACCTGCCAAGGGCCTTGTCGATGTGTGCGAGCGAGCTTTCTTCCTCCAACATCCGCGTGCTGATCAGGAAGTCAATCACTCCCGGGTCGTTGACAAACAAGCGGATCAGGTGATCGCTGTAAGAAGAAAGCGCCACGAACAGTTCGATTGACTTCGGGTTGGCCGCGAGGATCTCGTAAAGTGTCGTTTCCGCCCCGAGGGCCGCGATGCACCTTTGCAGATTATTGAGAGCCATATCGGGATCGGGCGACTGCTGCAGATGCTGCACCAGAACGGGGGCAATACTGCAGAAGAAATTTCGCGTTCGCGCGGGGTTGGAGGCCGATGTCGTTCCCTCAGCAAGCTGTTTGAGATTTTCATATGCGCGCGCCGGATTCTTGAAGCCGTGGCGGCCAAGCGTTTCGTCTATCTCTTCGGGTGCGGGCTCGGGATTCAGGATCAAGTCAACCACTGGAGAAGCCCGCCCGGCGCCGGCGAACATCTTGCCGAAGAACTTATTGAAGAGTTCCCGAACCTTCTCGGTGTGTCGCTTGTATTCGGCCGCCAGATACTCCCCCGCTGCCTGGCCGTCGCGCGGCCTGTACCCGAGGCTGCGGGCGACGACCTCGAAATCCCTGTCTCGTGACGGCAACACATGCAACTGGCGGTTCTGCATGATTTGCAGTCGGTTCTCCAGTTTTCTGAGAAACTTGTAGGCGTCCACGAGAGCGCCGCATTCGGCAGGAGAAAGGTATCCCGTTTTCTCGAGCGTTTTCAAGGTGGCCAGGGTATTTGTGCCCCGAAGTTCGGGATGTTTGCCGCCGTTGAGAAGCTGCAGGAATTGCACCGTGAATTCGATATCCCGAATGCCGCCTCGGCCGAGTTTGACTTCCGTGAGTGTGTGACCCCGCTTGTCCACTTCGCGCTCGATGCGGACCTTCAGGTCTTGAATCTCGCGGATGCCCCGATAATCGAGGTACCTCGGGTACACGAACGGCCTGATTTCTCCGAGAAAGCGGAGGCCAAGGTATGTGTCACCCGCCACCGGGCGAGCCTTCAGAAGAGCCTGTCTTTCCCATGTTTCCCCGAAGATTTCGTAGTAATTGAGGTGGCTCTCCAGGGAACCCACCAGAGGCCCTTTGCTTCCCATCGGGCGCAACCGCATGTCCACGCGATACAAGTGCCCCTCCTCTGTCACCCGAGCGAGCACATCAATTAACCTCTCGGCCAGCTTCGCGAAATACTGGTTATTGGTGACGGAACCTGTCCCATCGGGATCAAGAGGAGGCCGGGTCTCGCCGTCGTGGGAATATATGAACATCAGGTCTATGTCGGAACTGTAGTTCAGTTCCTCGCCCCCGAGTTTGCCGAGCGCGAGCACGACGCCGGTGGCCTGCGAAGGCGCGCCATTTTCCGCGGCCATAGGGGTTCCAAACCGTTTGTTGACTTCTGCTTGAGCCATTTCATAACCCGCCGTGACACAGACATCGGCCAGCATGGTGGTTTCCTTCAGCGTCCGCTCCACGTCGGCCATTCCGCAAATGTCCCGCGCGCCCACACGCAACATCTGCACTTGCTTGAACTCGCGCAGGGCGGCGATTCTCGAATCGTGGTCGGGGGCCGCCTCCATGCGTCTGGTCAGGTCCGCTTGAAGCGACGTGGGATCGACAGGGTCGCGCCACAGAGCGCTGGCGATGGCGTGTTCGAACAGATGGGGCCTCCGTATCAGGATGTCGGCAAGGTACTGACTCGTCCCAAGCACTCTTAGCAGCGTGCGGAGAGCAAGCGGGTTTCTGAGCAGGTATCCGAAATGTTTCTCGCGGTCGCGCGTCACATCGACCAGGCGCTCCCAGTTGTTGAGCGCCATGTCGGGATCGGCGACCTCGAGCAGCTCATCGAGGGCTTCGGGCAGAATTCTCAGAAAAATCTCGCGGGATTCGCCGCCGCCGGCAAGCAGTTGGATATTCTTGGATGCCTTGACCGCGTCCGCAACGCCAACTTCCGAAAGCAGATCGCGAACACGCTCAAACGGGGCCCTCTCGGTGAAGAATATCTCGGCAAGTTCCTTGCTGCCAGGCATCTGCGCAACTCCTTGACATGCTTGGAATTAGTCCAATCGTATTATAGCATACGCGCTACAGTGCTTCAACGTTCACTCACCGTGATGCTAAAGATGAATTCCCATCCTGTTCTTTCCCCTCACCCCAACCCTCTCCCGGTGGGAGAGGGCGGGCTTCCGTTGGGGCCTTGCCGTGGATAGCGGATTTGCCGGTTCCTGATAATACTCGTAGTAAGAGGAAGATGGTTGATTATAACCCGTCCAATTGCACAGGACGATGTTGGATGGGAGGTTTGCCATGAATAAAAAAGTAGAACGATTGAGAAGCCCGCATGTAAAGCTTCAGGAATTCATGGATTGTTTCCTGGAAACCGATTATGAAAAGGAACTCGAACGCTTTTCAGACCCCGGTTCCGTGGGAGCGATGCGAGAAGAGACGGCCGATGAGGCGCTGAGGTATTTTGCGCTCGTGCTTCTTCATGCGATAAACGAGAAGGCGAAGGATATCATCCTGGCCACTCATGGGCACGAGTCGATCGTCAAGATCGCGGGCGACCGCTTTTATGAACTGCCGGTTATCGAGAAAGACGTGTTGTCCGCGCTTTTCGATGAGATTGAGGAAATGACAGGCATGAGCGAAGGGAAGAGAACCGGCAGGCTCGTAGTCGGTTTGCGGGATTCCGAACTGGATCTGAATGTGACCTCAAAAGTCGAGAAATCCGGTGAAAGAAAGGTATTGATTCAACTTCCTCAAGTTCCTTGACTCCATTCGCCCCGCTGTGATATAGTCCGGCCCAGCGACAGAGTGATTTTTCGTTTCTGTCCAAAGTCTCCTGTATGCATCTGCATGGGGGGATATTGTTTTGCTCGTGAATCGGCCATCATCGCGAGCTGATCCCGAAGGAGAAGGTATCATAACTGTGAGCCAAATCGGAAAGGAAGGACTTTCATGGCCGACTTAAGAGAACTCGCAGCCGCCTTGATGAGGGGCGATGCGCCCGCCGTTGAAAAACTGACCAAGCAGGCCATTGACGCAGGCATGTCCCCGAAGACAATCCTTGATGGCGGCCTGATCGCCGGAATGCAGGAAGTGGGGCACCGCTTTAAGAACAACGAGATTTATGTGCCCGAAGTGCTGATAGCAGCCCGGGCGATGACTACGGGGATGAAGGTGCTCGAGCCGCTCCTGGTGAAGGCCGGGGTGAAACCCGTCGCAACGATCGCCATGGGAACCGTGCGGGGCGACCTTCACGATATCGGCAAGAACCTGGTCAGCATGATGCTTCGCGGCAACGGCTTCAAGGTGCTCGACCTCGGCATAGACGTTACGCCGGAGAAATTCGTCGAAGCGGCCAAACAGGAAGACGTCAAGCTTATCGGCATGTCAGCGCTTCTCACGACGACGATGCCCTCGATGAAGGCCACCATTGACGGACTTCAAAAGGCCGGCTTGCTCGGAAAAGTGAAGGTCATGATCGGCGGCGCCCCGGTCACACAGCGATATGCGAGCGAGATTGGGGCCGACGGCTATGCGCCCGACGCCGCCTCAGCGGTTGACAGGGCCAAAGCGCTTATCGGACTGTAACGGTTCCATTTCCACTGATAGAGCGGGGGGCACGGTGAGCCGTGCCCCTGCAAGAATCCCACCCTGACACATTTGGTTTCCGGACATGGTTCCGAAAGAGCGAGTCCAGATTTCTATTGCACACCAGGAACCCGACAGGGTTCCTGTATTCGAACTCACCATCAATTCGCCGGTCGCCTCGGACATCATGGGACGCCAGATGTACGTTGGCTTCGGCGGCTGGCTCTGCGGGAAGATGTTCTCCGAATGGATGGCCGAAGGTCGTTCGCTCGAACTCATTCTGCAGATTTTCCAGGACTCAATCGATCTCTATACGGAACTCGGACTCGACATCTTTCCTCTGCCGCCGCTTCCGCTCACCAACGAGACCGTCGAGCCGCTCGGCGAGAATCGGTGGCGATATACCGACCCCTCCACGGGGATCTGGCGCGTCATCGCGTATCAGCCCGATTCGGATTATCATTCGGAGATCGATTCGAAGATCAAGCAGGAGGGCTTGCCGGGGCTGAAGGAATACGTGGAATGCCTCGCGCGACGGCCGAGTATCGTCTCGCCTGACACGATGGGTGGCCTGCGGGCCGTGCTCGAGCCGGTCCGCGACAGGTTCTTCATCCTCGGCCAGGCGGACATCCTGTTTCCAACCGACTCGAGCTGGTTCCCGTTGTTCCTGGAGGCGATGGCGCTTGAGCCGGAACTAATACAGAAATATTTCGAGGTCACCACGGATGCGATGCTTGAGCTCGTGGACGCCCAGGCCGAGGCCGGGGTGGACGGCTTCATTGGAGGGACCGACCTTGCTCATCACACGACGACATTGATATCTCCCGCGATGTTTCGCCGATTCATCTTTCCGCAGCTTCGGCGCATAACCGAGCGGTGCCATGCTCATTCGCTTCCTTATTTCAAGCACACCGACGGGAATATTCATGCCATCGAGGAGGAATTCCTGCTTGGCTGCGGGTTTGACGGCTATCACGCGATTGAGCCGAGCGCTGGCATGGACATCGCCCAACTAAAGAAAAAGTATGGCGGCAGGCTCACTCTGCTCGGCAACATCGACTGCGGACACCTGCTGACGTATGGGACGCGAAACGAGATAATCGAGGCTGTCAGGAACTGCATCCGTGCCGTGGCGCCGGGCGGCGGATATGTGCTGAGTTCGAGCAATTCGATTCACAGCGGCGTCCCCACAGGGAATTTTCTGGCGATGCTGTCGGCCGCCCGCGAATACGGGCGGTATCCGATAGGAGTCTGATGAAGAAATTCGCTCTGACCACAATCGGCGAGCGCATCAACTCGACACGCAAGAGGATTGCGCGCGCGATCGAGGAGAGAGACGAACTTCTGATCCAGCAGGAAGCGCGGATACAGCATGAGGCGGGCGTGGATTATATCGACGTGAATGCGGGCATATTTCTGGAGAAGGAGCCCGAATGTCTTTCGTGGCTCGTGAGGACGGTGCAGGCCGCCGTCGATGCTCCTCTTTCCCTGGACAGCCCGAACCCGCGCGCGATCGAAGCGGCGCTACGCGAGCATAAGGGCCGCGCGATCATCAACTCGATAACATTCGAGCCGAAGAGAATGAAAGCAATCGTGCCGCTGATCCTGGAGCACTCGTGCAAGGTCATCGCGCTTGCAATCGATTCTGTCCGCGTGCCGCTCGAGGCAACCAGAAAAATCGAGATCGGCACGGCGTTGGTGGAGGAATTGACAAGAGCGGAAATCGCCATTGACGACATTTATCTTGATCCCGTGATACAACCGGTTGGCGCGGCGGGGAGGGCGGGCGTCGAGATGCTCGCCGCCGTGTTGGGCCTGCGCCAACGGTTTTCCGATGTCCACATCCTGTGCGGACTTGCCAATATCTCCTACACCCTGCCTCATCGCATGCTCCTGAATGCGATGTTTCTTCCCATGGCGATGGCCGCCGGGGCGGACACGGTCATTATCGATCCGTGCGAGAACTTCATCCTGTCAACGATTTACGCAGCCGAGGCGCTGCTCGGAAAGGACGAACACTGCATGCGATACATAACGGCGTATCGCGAGGGCAAACTCGGAGCTTGGGCGCCGCCCGCGCAAGGCGGCTG
>CAZEBC010000032.1:0-7386 GCA_964510165.1 uncultured bacterium | reverse complement strand
CGGCGTATCGCGAGGGCAAACTCGGAGCTTGGGCGCCGCCCGCGCAAGGCGGCTGCTTTCCAAACCAGCAATGCGCCGATTATTGTGGATTCCCGCTTTTGCGGGAATGACGGAAGAGGGCGACTGCGCAAGATGCGGCGAACTTATGACGCAATATGCCACACTTTCTTGTCATTCCCCTTCTCTTGTCCTTCCCGCGCGCTTTGTCATTCCCGCGAAAGCGGGAATCCATCGGCGTCGAATACATTGCGAGATTACGAAACCGCAACGTTTGGATAAGTATCGTGACCAGAATCGGCATTCCGTGGAGGTGACTGATGAAGACGCTCGAGGGAATTTTCGTGGTGATGATGTCGCCGTTCGATGATGACCTGGTGGACGAACGCGCGACGCGGCACATGGTCGACCATTTCGTCGAGGCGGGCGTGCACGGACTCGTGGTGCTTGGCAGCAACGGCGAATATCCGTATCTCTCCGACGAAGAGAAGCGGCAGTTGATTGACATTGTGGTCGAACAGGCGCGAGGCCGCGTCAAGGTTATCGCTGGGACCGGGTACATGGGGACCGACCAGACGATCGCGCTCACCAGGTACGCGCGCGATGCCGGCGCCGACGCCGCCATGATTGCGCTGCCCATCTATTACCAACTGGACTTCGAGGACGTCAAGAAACACTACAAGCGCATCTCCAGCGAGGTCGGTTTCCCGATCGTGTATTACAACTTCCCCGATGCGACCCATCTCAAGTTGACGCCCGCGCAGATCGCGGAACTCGCCGAGATCGAGCAGATTGTCGGCGTGAAGGAAACCATTCCCGACATTGACGAGATTGGCGAGCTTGCCGACCTCATGAAGGGCAAGAATTTCTCCGTGCTGTCCGGCACCGTGCTCAACCTGATGCCCGTCATGCAGCGAGGCGGCGTCGGCGCCATTGGCGTCGTCCCGAACCTTGTCCCCAAGAAATGCGTGGAATATTATAACGCCCTCAAGGGTGGCGATATGGACAAGGCGGGCGAGATCATGTCGTACCTTTTCAAGTTCATGCCGCTCATGACGGCGGCGGCCGCTCCGCACTCGATCATGAAGGAGGCGCTCCGCCAGCTTGGTCATCCCATCAAGCCGAAGGTAAAGGACCCGCTCCCGCAACTCAAGGACGAGCACAAACAACTCGTCACCCGTGTGCTCAAGGACGCGGGGCTGGTATAGGCCCGAAGTCGGGATGTGTCTGTCTGAATTGTAGGGCGGCTCGCGAATCGCCCCTGCAAGATGCGGTTGGTTGAAGTCATATGGGGACACCATGTCGGATGGTGTCCCCAATATTTCTGTAAGGGCGCACGGCGTGCGCTCTTCACACGCGCCCCGACTCTCCGCTCAGGAACCGTCTCGGCGCGTCAATGGTCATTGCGCGGATGGCGGCGTCGCTCACGCCGGCTTTGCGAAGCGCGGGGATCGCCGTTCGGGAAAGAAACAGATAGGTGTTATCGGATTTGGGCGGGTCCTCGCCTGTGAACACGGGCCTTGGCGCGTAATCATGGCCGAGCATGAGTTGATTCGCAAAGCCCCGATCAACCAATGCCTTAACGGTCGCGTTGCGCGTCTTCCAGTCTGGACGGCCCTCGCGGCCGGGATAGCGGTCCATCGAGAGAAACACGCCCTTTTCGAGCAGTCCCGTCAGATACTCGACATCCGTCGTGTCGGCGCTGTGGCCGATGCAGACGCGGCAGAGGTCAACGCCTTCCTCCTCGAAAATCTCAATTTGCCGCGCGCCGACCCGTTCGGGTGCCCATTGATGCGTGCTGATGGGAATGCCGGTCGCCCTTGAGGCGCGTGCGGCGCCCCGCACGAGAGATTCGGCCTCCGGCGTCACGCCGCCGATATCGTTCGCTACCTTGATGACGCCGGGTTTGACGCCGGTCCCTGCGACGCCATGCTCGATCTCGCGGAAGCAGATATCGGCGAAGAAGTTGGGGCCGCGGTCCTTGAATATGAGCGGCACGTTCAGCCAGAAGCCCGTGGTCGTGACGATCTGCATTCCGCTCGCGCGCGCGACATCGGCGAACAGCTCCACGTCCCGACCCAGGTCGATCGTGGTCAGGTCAATGATGGTGTCGATTCCTCCCTCCTTGGCCTCCTTGAGTTCCCGAATGATGCGCTCGCGGGTGCGCTTCCTGTCGAATAGAAACGGATAATTTTCGTACAGGCCCTGCTGCCCGATGAGCACATGCTCGTGCGCGAGCGTGAAGCCGAGTCGTCCGGCGTCAATTGGACCGGTGACGGTGTGGATTTGTCCGGGCATTGACCTTACTTCTCCAGCGTTCCCCGGGATTCGCGTTCGGCGTAGCGGAAGATGTTTATCGTCATCATTGCCGTCTCCTGGGAGGCGCGTTGGTCATAGATGTCGGCGCGGGCCTCATGAACTGCCCGATCATTCGGAGCGGCCATATGCGCCCACTCGATCACGTGGCACGCGAGGCGCAAATCGCCTTCTTTGAGGAGCGCTTTCGCTCGGTCAACGAGGGCGTTGACTCCGCCCGCAAGTTTCGCTATCTCCTCCGCCTGCTGTGATTCGGGGGCGGGCTTGAGATGAGACGGGTTGCCGTCGTACCATCCGCAGAGGAGCCGCCAGATGTTGCGCACGATGTACTGAGATTCGTCGTAGACCGGTTGGAGATAAGGTTTCTTTGCGAGATGCTCGGGCGGACGGACGCCGTGGATCACGGCGTCGAGCGATGCGCCCTGATTGATGAGTTGGAGCGCCTGTTCATGGATCGACTCAAGGAACTCGGCCGTGTTTGTCAATATCTCGCGCACGCGCGTCTCGCCCTTCACGACGATGCCGTGGCCGGGACACAGGACCTCGGCGTTGAGGCCTGCCATCTTGCGAAGGGCTGCTGCCCACTCGCGGCAGTATCTCTGCACTTTTTGCGGGTTGCCTGCGTTCGGAACCGCCCAGATGACGAGGTCGCCGGGGCAGAGCACGCGCCGCTCGGGAACCCACACCCACGTGTGGTCGTCAGTCTCGCCCCTGGCGTGGTTCAGTTCGAACCGCACTCCGCCGATCGTCAGCGTCATCGCGTCGCGATACGTGACGTCCGGGTAGGTGTAATTCGTCGGCCACGTCACGGGCTGCCCGAACTGGCGGTGGTTGATGACCGAATTGTACCCGGCCGTCATGATGTAACGGTCAAACCGCTTCGGCACGGCCTCGTGAGCCACCGCCCGTGGCCGAGGCCAGCCGCGCTCCTCCGCCTCCTTTGCGAACAAAGGAACTGCGAACACGTGGTCCACGTGACCATGCGTGAATATGACAGTGTCCAGCCGCGCCTTCGACCAGCTTCGGACCGCCTCGAAGAAGAGGTCCTGGTTCAGAAACAGCCCGCTGTCAACCAGCACAAGCCCGGCGTCGGTCTCGAACGCGGTCGCATTGCCCAAATGCGTGTAGAACGCCGTCCGCTCGGCAACTTCCTCAATCAGGTTGCGGGGCGCAAGCGGGTGCTCTTCATACGTTGTCGTCTCGCCATTCCACAACCTTTCCGCCAGGTCAAGAATCGCTCCCATGTGCTACCTCCTCATCGTTACTCGATCTCATAGTAACGCGGCACCCTTGAAAAGATGAAGCGACTGGGGCGCGCTCCCGAAGTATAGTCTCCAACCGCGGCTTTGTCAATGCCTTTTGACATGCGTCATGGCCGAATATATAATCAGGACACTCGACGCCTCTCTTGGTGTTCTTAGTGTCTTGGTGGTTAGAAAGAGTTTCTTCTCTCTCGACATGAACCCCGAAGACTTCGATTTTGTCACGCCGAACACCACAGACCTGCCTGATGGCTATCCCTCTACGTCTTGCCGGGACTCATACAGCCGCGAGCCGTTCGAGCCGGAGTATGACAGGCGGAGGGCGGTGTACTTGGATTTTTGCGCGAACAATCCCGCTCGGCCAACACTAAAGGGATTCCTGTATGAACTCGCGCGGCTCGCCACGGGTACTCGGCCTGTGAACTGGCGCGCGGTCGAGGCGGCGCTCGATTTCATAAACCATAGAATCGACTGCTCCGATTTCGTGCTGCTCGGAATACTTCGGCTGGTTCTCCAATTCGGCGCCGCAGTTCCGCCGGACATCCTCGACCAAGCCAAACGGACCATCCTGTCATTCAAGTATTGGCCTGACGAGCCGGGGCATGACTCGATGTGCACCTGGACCGAAAACCACCAGATTCTCTTTTCGGCGTGCGAATATCTTGCGGGAATGATGTATCCCGATGAAGTGTTTTCCAACTCCGGCCACACCGGAGGCCAGAAGAAGGAGCGGGCGCGGCGCAGGCTGTTGCGATGGCTGGAGCTTCGCTTTCGGACAGGCTTCAACGAGTGGCTCTCGAACGTCTATTATGATGAAGACATCTCCGCACTCGTAACACTGCGCGATTTCTCTGACGATCCTTTGATTGCAGACGGCGCCGCGTGCATCCTCGACCTGCTTTTTCTCGACATGAGCCTCAACTCCTTCAAGGGCACATTCGGCTCGACGCATGGCCGCAGCTATGAACAGCAGAAGAAGTCGGCGCTGCATGAATCGACCGCCGACACCGAGAAGCTTGTCTTTGGTATGGGAGTATTTGGCGTCGAGGACAACATGAGCGCGATCCATCTGGCGCTCAGCCGAAGCTACCGTCCGCCGCAGGTCGTCTATGATCTCGCCGCCAGCCTTGATGCGGCTGAGATGACGAACAAGCAGAGGATCGGGATCAAGATCGCTGAAGCTACGGGCTGGGGCCTCGGCTACGACAATCTCGATGACGGAATGACTCTTCTCAGTTTCGAGGCCTATTTTCACCCGAGGACGATATCGGTGTTCGTCCGCATGCTTGACGCATGGAACTGGTGGGACAACGGGTTCTTCGGCGCGCTCAAGCGAATGAAGCGCTCGATCAAACTCATGCGGGGACTCCGGCTTCTCGGTCCTGTGGCATGGCTTTTCAGGAAAGACATCTCGCGCAACATGCGCGAGGAGGTCCACACAGTCGCCTACAGAACGCCCGACTACATGCTCAGCGCCGCGCTCGACTACAAGAAGGGCTGGGGCGGAGACCAGCAGCATATCTGGCAGGCCACGTTGTCGGAGGAAGCGGTATGCTTCACCACACACCCCGGCTCGCTGACGTATCGTTCGCCCGATTACTGGACCGGCTCGGGTTTTCTCCCGCGCGTGGGCATGCACAAGAATGTGCTCATCGCGATCTACAGGATATCTTCCGCGCCCGCAGTCTATGTCCGAAACCGATTCGACTTTACACATGCGTATTTCCCGCGCGAGAAATTCGACGAAGTGGCCGAGCAAGGCGGCTGGCTATTCGGAAGGAAAGGCGGCGGCTACATCGCGCTCCATGCCCGCAACGGCTATCGCTGGCAGACCGAGGGCAAGGACCGCAACGCCGAGATAATTTCCGACGGTAAAGAGAACATCTGGATTTGCGAAATGGGAAGCGAGGAGACGCACGGCAGCTTCGCTGAGTTCTGTCGGTCCATTTCGTCGTCCGAACTTCGGTTCAAACGGCTGAGCGTCTATTATCACTCGCCATCCCGCGGAGAAATCGAATTCGGCTGGCGAGGAGATTACCGCGAGAACGGCAGAGCGATCCCCCTCCGTCATGCCCTCAGCTACGACAACCCATTCTGTCAGATTCCGCACGACCCCAAAGTCATCGAGGTGAGAAAAGGCGGCGAATGGCTGCGGCTGGAGCTCGACGGATTCAAACGAACGCATAGCCGCACGGTCTGAACTTGCCGCCTACGAGCCGGCGTTGATATAATGCGCGTGGCGTCTTGACCCCACTGGGACGAAATCGTGAGCTATCAACAAAGGAAATCCAGATGAATATCTCCGACATAAGACGTGTGCTGATACTTGGCGCGGGAACTATGGGCTCGCGCATCTCGCTCGGGTGCGCCCTGCATGGATATGACGTCGTTATCTACGACGTCTCCGAAGACGCGCTCCAGATGCTGGAATTTCGCCAGCAATTCATCGCGGACTTCCTCATCCGGAATGGACGCACCACCCGCGAGGCCGTCGATGAAGCCATGTCCCGCATCCGAACCACCGCCGACCCCGCCGAGGCCGCCGCCAATGCGGACATTCTCATAGAGGCCGTCCCCGAACGGATCGACCTCAAACACAGGGTCTTCGAGCAGTTCGACGCTTTGTGCCCCGAGCGGACCATTTTCACCTCCAACACTTCTTCGCTTCTCGCGAGCGAGATAGAAGCCCCCCTCAAGCGGAAGGACCGTTTCGCCGCGCTCCACTTCCACAATTACAAGACCGTCGTTGATATCATGCGCGGCACGCAGACCTCGGACGAGACCGTCGAACTCTTAAAGCAGTTCGCGCGCAGCGTCGCGGAAGTTCCCATCGTCATGAAGAAGGAGAAGGAAGGCTTTCTCCACAACTCGATATTCATCGCATGGCTCGAGGCCGGCCTGTGGCTCGCGGCGGGCGGCTACGGTTCGATAGAGGACATCGACCGCTCCTGGATGAAGGTGCACGACGCCCGCATGGGGCCGTTCGGAGCCGCCGACTTCGTGGGCCTCGACGTGGTCAAGGACGTGGGCATGGGGCTGGCCGCGAAAGGGCATCACGGGCATTGGGAGGAAATCCTGAAGTTCGTGCAGCCCTATATTGACCGCGGCCATCTCGGCGTCAAGACGCTCCAAGGCTTCTACTCCTACCCCGACCCCGCGTTCATGCAGCCCGGCTTCCTCGACGGGGAATGAAGCGCCATACGGCTCGGCGGCTCGCGAACTGTCCTGCGGGAAGAACATTCTGTCGGAGGGCTTGACAAGCGTAGGGACACGCGATATGATTTTAGTCATCGCTTAAACGCTTAAGGAGTTGTCATGCCCCCAAGACAAGCCGAACTGTTCAAGGCCCTCGGAGTCGAGTCCCGCATCAAGATCATCGAACTCCTCAGGAAAAGGGGACCCCTCGGCGTCAACGAGATGGCCGAAGCCCTGGGCATCACCGCCTCCGCCGTGTCACAGCATCTCAAGGTCCTCCGATACGCAGGCCTCGTCCGAAGCGAACGCAAGGGATACTGGCTGCCCTATGAGATCGATCATGCCGCCATGGCGGAATGCAAGGAACTCATCACCGAGGTCTGTAACTGTGGCTGCAAGGGAACCTGTCGCGCCCAGGGGGCGACCGCCGCAACCCCGAAGGAATCGCTGGCCCTCCTGCGGAAGCGCGAGCGGGAACTTCAGGACCAGTTGCGGGAAGTCCGCGCGAGAATTGAGGAGATACAGGGGAAGGGGTAGTCTCTCTTTTTATTTTCCGAAGATATTTATTGACAACTGCATAAGTAATGTCCTATACTCTGGGTTGGAGGTGGACAAT
>CAZEBC010000031.1:0-27414 GCA_964510165.1 uncultured bacterium | reverse complement strand
TAAGACGGTCTCCGCCCCCCTTCGCAAAGGGGGATTTCCCGGAGCGCAGGCATCCTGCCTGCAGGGTCTCTCGCGGTTTTCATGCCCCCGTTCATGGATGACTCCCTTCCCCTTTCCCCTTCCCCCGCGCCTCGCGAAATTTCCCCCGTCATTGTGGTTCCCAACGGGTCGCAGACCCAAGCGACGCATCTGCGGTTCGTCGCCTGTTGACTTTGCCCGCTCATTGCTCTACATTTGATGCATGAATAGACATGTCCTGTTCGTCTGCTCCGGAAACCTGTGCCGCTCTCCCATCGCCGAGGGAATCCTCAAGAAGAAGCTCCGGGAAAAAAATGTAAAATCGGTTCGCGTATCATCCGCCGGGACCATCGCCATGGGCGGCGAGCCGGCGGCCTCGCTTGCTTGCAAGGTGGCGGCGGAGCGCGGCGTGACCCTGTCCCGTCATCGGGCGAGGCATCTCACCTTGAAGATGCTGCAGGAGGCCGACCTCGTGCTCGGCATGGAGCGGGCGCACGTACGCCAGGCCGATGCCATACTCAAAGACGAGAGGGGCAAATACCGGTTGCTGTCCGAGTTCGGCCCGGCGCGCCTTCACGGACACGACATCGCCGACCCGTACGGCGCGTCATACGAGCGCTTCATCGAGACCTACGATATTATTGAGCATTGCGTGAATTCGCTGGCGGATTATCTCATAGAGCAGTGGTCGCCCAAAGGGTGATTGCGGATGAAGAATTCTGAGATCGCGGACATATTCGACCGACTCGCCGACATTCTCGAATTCAAGGGCGAAATGGTGTTCAAGGTCGCCTCTTACCGCAAGGCCGCGCGCACGCTCCGAGACACCGCCGAGGATGTCGCCGTCATCGCCGCCGAGGACCGGCTCGCCGAGATGCCCGGCATCGGCAAGGCCACCGCCGAGAAGATCAAGGAGTATCTCAAGACCGGCAAGATCAAGCGGTATGAGGAAGCGCGGAAGGGCCTGTCGGATGAACTGATCGGGATGCTGCAGATACCGGGCATGGGCCCGAAAGGCCTCGCCCTCATTCATTCCAAACTTAATGTCGAAACGTTCGCCGGGCTGGAGGAGGCCATCCAGTCAGGCCGCCTGGCGGAACTGCCCGGCATGGGCCCGAAGAAGGCGGAGAACATCCTCAAGGGAATCGAGATGCTGCGCGAGGCCTCCAAGCGGATTCCGCTCGGCGTCGCTCTCCCGATAGCGGAGGACATCCTCGCGTCGGTCCGGAAGTTCCGGTCAATCGGCCGGGCCGAATTGGCCGGGAGCCTCAGACGGATGCGAGAGACCATCGGAGACATTGATATCCTGGCCTCGGCGAAAGACCACGAGAAAGCCATCGAGCAATTCACATCGCTTCCGCAGGTCAAGCGCGTGCTCGCGGCGGGCAAGACGAAGGCGAGCGTGCTTGTCGAGGGGAACCAGCAGATTGACCTGCGCGTGGTGGATGACGACTGTTTCGGGGCGGCGCTGCAGTATTTCACCGGCTCCAAGGACCACAACGTGAAACTGCGCGACATCGCGAAGGGCCTCGGCCTCAAGGTGAACGAGTACGGCGTGTTCAGGGGCGAACAGAAGGTCTGCGGTCGCGAGGAGGAGGAAGTGTATGACGCGGTCGGGCTTAAGTGGATACCGCCCGAAATCAGGGAGGACCGCGGCGAGATCGAGGCCGCCAGGGAAGGCTCGCTGCCCGACCTGGTGACGCTTGAGCAGTTGCGCGGGGACATGCATGTGCACTCGAAATACAGCGACGGCAACGCCACGCTCGAGCAACTTGCCGAACGCGCACAGGAGTTGGGATATAAATACATCGCGGTCACCGACCACTCGCAGTCGTTGAAAATCGCGCGCGGACTCACCCCGGAGCGGGTGGAGGAGAAGCGGAAAGAGTTGCAGAAAGTCAACGCGCGGCTGAAGGGTCTCAAGCTTCTGCTCGGGACGGAACTCGACATCCTGCCCGACGGCAAGCTCGACTATCCCGACGAGTTGCTTGAGAAGTTTGACTGGGTGGTCGCCTCGATACACTCGGGCTTCAAGCAACCCCGCGAGAAGATAACGCAGCGCATCATCTCGGCGATGGAAGACCCGTTCGTAGACTGCATCGCCCACCCGACGGGCCGGCTCATTGGGCAGCGCTCGCCATACGAGGTTGATGTTGAAATGATCCTCCAGGCCGCCGCCCGGACAAGGACCGCGATCGAAATCAATGCGAATTATGACCGGCTGGACCTGGATGACATCTGGTGCAAGCGCGCCAAGCAACTGGGCGTAAAGCTCGCCATCGGGACCGACGCGCACCAGCTCGGCCACATGGACATGGTCCGCCTCGGCGTGGCCGTTGCGCGCCGCGGCTGGCTTGAACCCGACGACGTTCTCAACACGCTTCCAGCAGAAAAGCTGCGGCGAAAGCGTTCAAAGTAGCGGCGCTTACGCGCCAAGAGACACGCCCAAGATTCACACCTTCGCGCTGACGGCCTCTATCGTAGCCTTGGCAAAGCTTCTCAACCCGGGATGCGTGAGCAGTTTCTTAAGGCCGTCGCCGCCCTGGAGTTCCTTTGCGTAGTATTCGAGCAGTTCGGCCAGCTTCTGCTTGGCGCTCTGCACGCTGAAGTCTATTTCGTTTTGCGGGTCCTCGCCAGCCTGGATGGCCCTTGCGGCCAGCGTGACGACGCCGTCCTTCAAGTCGGTCAGGAAACCGTCCACATCCAGATTAGGTTGCCTGAGGCGGGCAGCCAATGAATTCAGGAGCGCGGAGGCTTCGGAGCGAATCTCGCGCGCGACGCTGTGCATGTTCGATTCGGGATATTCGAGCACTTGCGCGACCGCGTGCGCGACGCCGAGCACCGATTGCTCAGCCGCCTGGACTTTCATGTCGCGCTCGTAGATCGGGTCTTTGTTCAGGTATTCCTTTGTGTAGGGCAGGCTGCCGTCGTCCTTGATGTCCTTTCCGAAATAGCAATAGCGCTTGGCGGGCGGGATGCGGATGTGGCGGTTGGCCGGATCGAACATTTCCTTGAGCGTTGCCCAACCCGCCTTAAGCTCGGTGTATTTCGCCTGCACCTTCATGAACGAGGACGGCTCGCCGAAGTGGTGTTTCCAGCGCTGCTCGATCTCCTTGACCATCTTGCGGACTCTGCCGTTGGGCGCGAAGCGGTCGAGCGTGGGAATCATCGCGTAAGCCTGGTATGCGAGGTTGCGATGTCGCTCGGCGATCTGGCGGAAGTGTCTGTCATCGCGGTCCTTGAACCGCTCGTAGGCATTGAAATGCAGCTTGAGGAAGCGCAGCATCGTCGGGCCCCAGGTGTGATAGAGCCTCTCGTCGCCCTTGCGAATGAACTCCATAATCTCATGCTCGTAGAGGTTTTTGTGGACCATGCCGCCGCCGTAGAAGCTGACGTCCTCCCACTTGAAAGGCGTGATGCGGCCCTCCTCCTTCAGGCGGTTATACAGCGGAGTGCCGGGATAAGGGGTGACGCGCGTGAGCTGGGCCGCGGTGGGCTCGCACTCGAGCAGGTACTGGAAATCCTCCTCGATCGTCTCGCGCGTGTGAAAATCGAAGCCGGCCATCCATCCGATCATGGTGCCGATGCCGCGCGCGTACAGGCTATGCAATATCTGCTTCGCGTCGCCGGTGCGCTTGCCGTAGCCTTCGCTTGGCGCGAACTTCGACTCGAGGCCGATGAACATGCTGCCGACGTTGTTGTGGGCCATCTGGTCCAGGTCGTCGTAGCGCGAGAGCATGCGAATGCTGATGAGTATGGTGATGGCGAACTGCGAGAAATCAATTTCGGGATCGGCGCGCAGGAGCCGCCCGACCTCGTCAATGAAGTCCTTGTTCTGGTCCTCCTCGTAGATGATGTAATTCGTGCCAGGCGCGCGCTTCTGCCACATCTTTATTTCTTCCTTGATCTGCTCGGGCGAGACCATCTGAATGCGTTTGCCGCCGAAATGAGTGGTGGTGGTGCAGAAGTCGCAGCCGTTCTCGCAGCCTAGGGCGGCGATGAGGGCGGTCGTGTCACCCGGCGGCCAGCGGTCAAGCCAGTGGACCATGCCGATGCCGCACCGGGGCTGGAAGTGCTGCCGGATGGGAGCGTTAAGGTCATCGCCGAGCAGTTGCCGGAAAAAGCGGACGCCGTCGCCCATGACGACGTGGTCAATGAGCTTGCGCCATTCCTCCTCGGGATAGAAGGCCCCGACGCTCTGCGCAGCGAAACAGCCTAGCACGGTCTCGCTTTTCGGGGAGTGTTGCCGCACCGCGCGGAACATCTCCATCACGCTCTCGATGTTGGGCGTGAGTGACGAGATGCCGACATAGTCGTAGCCTTTCTTGATTTCGCTGATCCAGTTTTCCATGGTGGGATGGTCCAGCACGGTGCACGGAGCGGAGATGTTCTGGGCGATAAGGAACGGTCCGATCAGGTGCATGTGAGATTCGACGGTGAAGATGCCCTGTCCCTTGAAGAAACGCTGGCGCATGATATCGGTGGGCGTATCATGCCAGGGCTGGACAGGATACGGAGTGACAGGCGTGGCGAGCAAGACCCTTTTCATGGAACCTAACCCCCCTTCATGAATGCGAGCCGCAATAAGTGAATGACTGTTCATTCATATTTGAGCGTAATTATATCGCCCCCGCGTGCGATTGTCAAGCGCGTGGGACGCGCCACGAACACGGTTGAACACGGCGAGAAGCGAGCGAACACGGGCTTCGCCGTGCGCTTGACTTTGTTGCCTCCGGCCCAATATAATCTTCGCGCTGGGCAAGAGTTCCGTTAGGGAGCGGGACAGTCTTCCTTCCTGCGAGGTGTTCATTACCTAGTAGCAGAACCAATCCAAAGATATGCTATTCAACAGCGCGCAGTTTGGCGTGTTTCTCGTCGTGGTGTTTCTTCTGTACTGGAGCATGCGCGAGAATCGGGGCATGCGACAGTGCTTTCTGCTTGCCTGCTCGTTCTATTTCTACATGTGCTGGAACGTGAGGTACTTGGGGCTTCTTGTGTTCTCGATAGCCCTGGATTACGTTGTGGCCAAGGCGATCTATCGAGAACGGCGGCCCCGGATACGGAAGGCGTTGCTCGGCGTGAGCATCGCGGGAAATCTCGGGGTGCTTGGGACGTTCAAGTACTTCAATTTCTTTTCGGAGAACCTGAACGTTGCGGCATCGTGGGCCGGTCTGGAGCCGATCATACCGGCACTGGATGTGTTGCTGCCGGTGGGCATCTCGTTTTATACATTCCAGACCATGAGCTATACGATCGAAATCTATCAAGGAAAAATCAAGCCGTGTTCCAGCATTATCGAGCTGGCCCTGTTCACGTCGTTCTTCCCCCAGTTGGTGGCGGGCCCCATTGTCAGGGCGAGCCAGTTTCTTCCGCAACTTGAGCGCGTGCCAGAGGCGGATGCTTACCGCATGAGTTCGGGACTCTACAATATCCTTAAGGGTCTTTTCAAGAAGATCGTTTTGGCTGATTACGTCGGGTTCCGGCTTGTGGACAGCGTATTTGCGGACCCGGGCGCCTACGGAGCGCTTTCCGTGCTGCTTGCAGTATACGGGTTCAAGTTGCAGATATACGGCGATTTCGCGGGCTATTCGGATATTGCGATTGGGAGCGCGCGATTGCTGGGTTTCGAGTTGCCGGTCAATTTCAGGTCGCCGTATAAGGCGAGAAGCGTGCAGGAATACATGGAACGCTGGCACATCACCATGGGGGCGTGGTTCAGGGACTTTGTATATTTCCCGTTGGGCGGCGCAAGGAAGGGGAGCATTCGGACGTACGTGAACATCATGCTGACGATGTCGTTGATAGGGCTGTGGCATGGGGCGTCTTGGACGTTCGTATTCTGGGGGGTTTCCTATGGAGCATTCATCTCCGCGGAACGATTCCTGCGAAAGATACGGGGCGCGCCGGTGGGAGCGAAGAGAGTCTGGTACCGCGACGTGCTGGCCGCAATCCTGACGTTCCATGCGACTGCGATCAGCACCGTCCTATTCAGGTCCGACACGATGTGGGACGCTCGGGTGATTTTCACGAAGCTCTTTTCATTGGAGGGCTGGCGTCTTTCGACGCCGGTGTCGGGCACGGCGGTGGCCGTCATGGCGCTCGGGTACGCGCTGCATTTCTTGCCCGAGACGTGGAAGCGCCGGAGCGAGGAGTTATTCAGTTCTTCGCCGGTGCCGGCCCAGGCGATCGCCTTGACGCTTGTCTTGGGGTTGTGCGTATTCCTGCATCTTGAAGATAACCCGTTTTACTACTTTCAATTCTGACCTATGAAGAAGATACTTGGCGAACTGGTGCGTTTGAAGCCGCTGCGTGTATTGGCAGTTGCAGTCATGCTGCTCGCCATGCTGAATCATGTGGCGGGAAAGTATGAGTTTGCGCATTGGCAACCGGATTTCCACAACGACGCGGTGAACATCTATGCGTATCAACATGCGGAGATTAATTATGATGTACTATTCATCGGTTCGTCACGGATAAAGCAGGGGATACTCTCACCGACGGTGGAGCGTGAGCTGCGAGAGCTTTCAGGGGATGAGATGCGGGTGTTTAATCTCGGCCAGAGGGGTTCGCATGTTCTCACGAACTATTTCGTGCTTCGGGACGCGCTTGGGGAGGACAAGAGGCCGCGTGTCGTTGTGGTGGAACTGTCGGTTGCGATGCTCAACTCACGCAGCCGGGACAAGGAGAGCGCGCTGAAATACTATGCTTCGCAGGGCGACCTTCTTCGGCTCCTGCCGAGTTTTCGGAATGCGCGGGAAGCCAGTGCAGGCCTGTTCGGCGCGTTTCGAGGGCTGAACTCCTGTCTGAATATGCTTTTCAAGAGTCCGCGGCGGCCTGACCGCGAGCGGTTGCTCGCGGAGATTCTCGCCAATGGAGGGGGGCGACTGTACAAGCCGGACGAAAACCCGTATCTTACCGTCGCCTCTCGATCGGAGGAAAAGCTGAAGGCGATGCGGAACAAGCCCAACTATCGCCGCAACCGGTTGAGAGACTATCGTATCGAAGGACCTTCCGACTGGGCCATGAAGCGGATGGTTGCGCTTTCGAAGCAGCGCGGATTCGATCTCATCTTCGTGAATGCTCCCGTGACAGACGAATTCATGGGGATTTTCGAGAATGGCGAATATGTGGCCTATATGGATTACATGGAGCGTTTCAGTCGGGAGAGCGGAATCGAATTTTACGATCTGAATGCCGATGAAGCCGGATTGACCAGGCACGACTTCTCCAATCTCGACCATCTCAACCGGGGAGGCGCCGAGAAGCTCAGCCGATATCTTCCCGAGAGAATCCTCAATCGTTGCGTGGCGACAAGCGGCGGCGAGACGCAGCCGGAATCGATCATCCCGAGGACGTGATTGAGGTTTGGAGTTTCGGGTTAGGCGGCATCTCCCAAAAACCCTGTGGCGGGGAGTGATTCCAGCGGCAGGTCCTCATCTTTCAGCTTTTCCGGGTCAAGCTGAATGCCTTCCTCTATCAAGCGTTTGCTTGCGCGGCAGTCTCTCCATCGGTTGAAGCACACAGCGCCGATGAGGCGCCGTTCAGCGAGCAGGAAGGCGGAGAAGAAATGCTCGCCGACGTCTCCTCTGAATACGACATCAGTATAGGGGGCGGGGAATCCGACAAACTGGATGTTGAGGTCGTACTGATCAGACCAGAAGAAGGGAATGGGGCAATACGGAACCTGTGCGCCGAGCATGTTCCGAGCCGCCGCCATGCCGTGCAGGCGGGCATGATCCCAATGTTCCACGTGGATGCTCTTTCCCGCCACCGGATGATGGAACCGGGTCACGTCTCCCGCCGCGAAAATTCCGTCAACGTTTGCACGACAGAATTCATCGACCGGAATCCCGTGGTCAATCTCAACGCCGCTATCGGCCAGGAAATCGGCTTGGGGAACCGCGCCGATACCGATAATCACGCTCTGGCACTCGATTGTATCGCCGGACTTCAGGATGACGCGCTCTGCCTTTTTGTCGCCTTCGATGGACTCGAGTTCCGATTCGGGCCGGAAATCCACGCCTTGCTCCTTGTGATATTCGGTCAGTATCCTCCCTACTTCTTCGCCTATTGCGTGGGCGAGCGCGACCTTTCCCTGGTGGACGATTGACACCTCAACTTCCCTTTCGCGCAAAGAAGCGGCCACTTCCATCCCGATGAAGCCGGCCCCAATGATGACGGCTCGGCTGCCGGGCGTGCAGGTGCCGGCGATGCGCTCGCAGTCCCGGAGCGTTCGGAGGTAGAAGACATTTTCCAGGTCGTTCCCCGGAACAGAAAGCCGCCTCGGCTGCATGCCGGTTGCGATAAGCAGCGTGTCAAACCTGATCGTTTCCCCGGAATCAAGGCGGAGTTCCCTTTCGCGCGGAGTCACGCGGATGACCTTTCGCCCGAGGCGAAGCGCTATATCCTGGTCCGAATAAAAAGCCTCGGGCCAAAGAAGCAGGCGTTCGCGACCGCGTTCGCGCTGAAGATATTCCTTGGAAAGAGGCGGACGGGCGTAAGGCAGTTCGCGTTCGGCGCCGATCAGGATGACGTCGCCATCAAAGCCTTCCCTGCGCAGTGTGACGGCGGCGTATGTTCCCGCTGTGCTTGCGCCGATGACGACGAATGTGGGTTTTGGCATATCGTTTCCGGGCATGTTTCAAGAAAATGTGTCATCTGTTCGTGCCAAGGGCAAGGGCGCGCGAAGACTCTGGGTTCTATTGAGGCGGGGCGGGCTCAGGCTTGGAGTCTGGAGGGGATTCCTCACGCTTCTTAAGCAGGCCGATCTTGGTGAAAACCAGTGGCGAGGAGGCGAGAACCCCGCCTACGATGAAGTATCTCAAGTAATGTGCCCATCCCATATTCGGCAATAGTAATTGGATACCTATCCTGAGTCCCAGCAATATCGCGAGACCCACAATGACGACGATGATCGTGAAGAGGATGTTTCTTGAGCGCCATTGAAAACGGAGTAACGGGTAGACAATGAAAAAGCCGGCGAGAAAGCCGGAGTATCGCGAGGCCTCGGGCAGGCCCCACGCAATGATGAGGTAGAGAAACGAGAGCGCGAGAGCAAGGACTATCCTGAGCGCGGCTAAGCGGTGGACCGTTTCGCGGAGGTTTGTGAGATCGCGAATGTGTGTGTAAATGCCGGTGGCGCCGACCACAACGCCGGCCCCAAAGATGAGGCCCCCAACCGTATCGGAGAAGTAATGCACGCCGAGATACACGCGGCTGAACGCCATCAACAGCGCTGCGAGCAGACACACGATCCAGTATTTTGGGGTGAACGAATAAATCAGCCAGGCGTAAAGCATTCCGATCAAGGAGTGACCGCTTGGATAGCCATATCCTTCAGCCTCACCGATTCGCGCGATCTCGTGGCTCTGCGGGCGCGAAAGCTCGAAGAACTCTTTCAGATGGGAGTTGACGGCGTTGCCGAATAGGAGCATGAGCAGAAAAGTCACGAATTCGGCTGTATGTCCGAGCCAAAATATGATGCACACCATCGCCATGAGCGCCAGTTCGCTCCCAAAGCCCGTGACCACAGTCATCGCAATATTCAAGGATGTCGTCCTTATGGATTTGACGAATTGAATAGCGGCGGCGTCGGCCTCATTGAATATGTGATACTGCTTTTGGAACATCCCCAGCACGAGCGTCAAGAGGAATGCTCCGACCATGATGGCGATACAGACATTGAGGTTGAACTTTCGCTGGATCATCGGCTGGCCCCTTCCGTTTCGGGCGAATGTCACAACTCGCGTGCGAAGAAAAGAAGCTCGATGCTTTCCGGCACGATCCCCTCGTACATTGTGAACGGATGGCGGGAAACGAGGTCAAACCCCCATTTCTTGTAGAACGGGACCGCCAGCTTGTTGCGCGTGGTGGTACCAAGGTGGATTCCCTTGACGCCGTTGGCGCGGAGATACTCGAAGTAAGCCGACATCAGTTTCGAGCCGACGCCGCCGCTTCGGCAGCCCTCAATCAGGTTCATGTGGAGATGAGCCGGGAAATCGTCGATCGGTTCCTCGGGGAATTCGTGCCTGAGCATGCTCCGGGTGTATCTCCACATGAAGGAGAAGAAGCGTCGGTCGAGCTTGTAGCCGAAGGTGAAGAGCTTGCGCCGGATGCGCGGCAGGATCACCTTTGCCTGCATTTCCTCCTGTCTCTTTGTATCCTTGCAGCCGACGAGATAGCCGATAATCTCGCCGTCAAGTTCGGCGATAAACGCCGATTCGGGTTCATGGTCGGTGTAGTAGTTCATCCAGTAATCGGCGAAAAGTTCGAGACACCCGAAGTGCGGCTCGATGGGGTCCCCCATGAGGCCGGTCTCGTAGCAGATGATGCGGAGCGCGTCTCTGTCGCCGGGCCGGTACTTGCGGACAGTTGCCTGGGCAAGCCTTCTCTTTGAAACCTCCATGGTTCCCTCTAGCTCGTTCTTCGGTACACGACTTGTCCTTCAACCATTGTGAGCGAGATCTCGAAATGCTCGTCGACCAGGATAATATCGGCGTCCATGCCGACGGCAAGCTGCCCCTTTTGGTCCCCTATTCCGATTGCCTTCGCCGGATTCAGCGACGCCATGTGGAAAATTTCGCGCAACGAAATCTTGCCGAACCACTCGAACAGGTTCCTGACCGCGACGTTCAGCGTAAGCACGCTGCCAGCGAGGCCGTCGGAATGCTTGAGCCTGACGGCGCCACCCTTGACGGTGACCGGCGTCCCCAGGAAGTCGTGTTCGCCCTCCGGCAGTCCGAGTGCGGCCACGGCATCGCTGATAAGAACAACCTTCTCACGCGGCTTGCATCGCAGGACGATATCGACGGCGGCGGGCGTGACGTGATGCCCGTCACAGATAAGCTCTGTCGAGAGGAGGTCCATTGCGAGCGCCGCTCCGACAACGCCGGCCTCCCGATGATGGAGTCCGCGCATGGCGTTGTAGGTATGCGAAACGTGGGTCAGGCCGGCGGCGACGGCGCTGCGCATCTGGTCGAACGTGGCGTTGGAATGGCCGGCCGCCGCGACTACGCGGCTATGTTTGAGCGCCGAGACCATGAGGAGCGCGCCGTCGAGTTCGGGCGCCAGGGTCATCATCCTCAGCAGGCCGGCGGATTCGGCCTTGTACTGATCGAGTTCCTCGAGCGACGGCTGTCTCAAGGCAGAGGGAAGCTGCGCGCCGGCCATCTCAGGATTCAGGTACGGTCCTTCCAGATGGATGCCCAGCATCTTTGCTCCGTTGCGGTTAGTCGAGAATTCCACTGCGGTCCTAATGGCGGCGATCGTGTTGTCGTGGGGAATCGCGGCGATCGTGGCGAGAAAGCCGGTAGTTCCAAAGCTGGCAAGCATCCCGGCTATCTTTGTATAACCGCTGATATCGGCGAACTCGAACATGTTGCCGGAAGCGCCGTGGATATGAAGGTCAATGAAGCCCGGTGCGATGTGATGGCCGGAAGCGTTGATGACTTCGGCGCCGCGAGGAGCTCTGAGGTCGGGGCCGACCTCGGCTATCTTTCCGTCCTTCACGAGCACGTCGCTCTTGAAAAGCACGGTGTCGGGCAGTACTACCGCGCCGCTCTTGAACAGGGTGTCGCCTTTCGCCATGGATGTCTCTTTTCTTGGTGGCTAAAGATGTTTGATGCGTCTGAAGTAGGTTCCCATCGCTTCCTGGATTCTGGCGTAGTCGGCGGATTCGATATTGCCGCTGGGAAGAACAAGCGGCTCGACGCCGTCGGCGAGCATCTTCTCCGCCGCGCGTATGAGAACGGAATTAATCAGGGCCGCGCCGGTAACCGTGGAGGCGGCGCCCATGGGCGAAGAGCCCACCTGCAGTGTGACGAGCGCGTCGCCGTAAGGCGCCCCATTATCCAATACGACGTCCGCAATATCCATGAGTTTCTTGCCGCTCGAGTGCGAAGCCGGAACGGAAGCGGAATGCGTGAGACTCGTGATGGCGATGACGGGCAGGGTGCGTTTCTTCATCTCGAGTGCCATTTCGACGGGCGCGGCGTTTCGGCCGGAATTCGAGACCACCACTCCGGCGTCTTCCGGGTTAACCTCGTACGACGCGAGTATCTCCGCGGCGAGTCCCTGCTGGCGTTCCATGACCGAACTGTTGAGGGCGCCGCCGCTGAGAAGCACGCGCTCGTCGAGCATCGCATTCACTTGCAGGAGGCTTCCCGCCCGCATGAAGGCCTCTTGCGCAATCAGGCTTGAGTGGCCGGTTCCGAACACATGGAGCACCCCGCCAGCCTTTATGGAGCGAGCAATGATGTCGGCAGCGCGGTCAATCGCGCTCCTATTCTGCTGTATCAAACCGTTGAGCAGTTTTGCCAGCTCGGCGATGTAGATATCCTCATACATTTGTTGTGGCCTTCTTCGAGGCGGATAATTCCTTGATATTTCGAACCAGGGTCACCATACGGTGAATAAGCTTTGCCTCGTCCGAGGCGTTGATGGGCGCCATGCTCGCCTCATATCCGCCGGCGGACATGTGTCGCGGCGGAACAAAATAGCCCCAGTACCCGTTGGCGTATCCGACGACGAACCCGAACTTTGGAGATGCGGCGTTTGTCAGGTCCACTCCTCTCTCGTCGAAGAACTCGCCGGGCAATCCGCAGATGATGAGGTCGCCGATCCGGATAACCTGCAGGTCCAGTTCGGCGGCATCGGCGCCGAAGAGCACGCCCCAGCCTCCAATCCGGCTGATAAGCACTTGTGCGGCCGCAGCCTCAAAGGCCGGCCGGTCGAGCAGCCTATCCTGGAAATCTCGTTCCGGCATCCGTCTGGGATCGTTCAGCTCGGATTTGGTCTTCTCGTAATGCTCTTGGGCTTCATCCACCGGCAAGACGTTCTTGAAGGAAAGGCGCTTCGCAGACACTCTGGCAAGGATCGGGCTTGTACGGATGGGAACGGACTGTTTGCTCGCCTGAAGGATCCCTCCGGCCAGCAGTTTGCCGAGTCGTTCGAGTTCTTCCCATGTCTGAGCCTTGCGGGTGAAGCGGGTGCTCAGATTCGCAGAGGCGCCATTGAACATGACGCATGTGGAGCGGTCATATCGGCGTTCAATCTCATTTGCCGCCTCACCAAACAAGTCCGCCGAGAATTGCAAATTCGAGGGCGGCATCACAGTGGGATGACACGGGAAAGAGACCAGATGTGCTCGGACCTTGCCCGCCGGTGTGTCGATTCGTACAATCGAGAGGTCGGCCAGAGGGACCTCGAGCGGATCGCGTCGGTTTCGCGAGATACGCTGCTCCTCCACGCGTGCGACCCGCATGCTCGCCGGTTCGAGACTGCCGCACGCCTTCCGGGCGGCCTCGACTCCACATGCAAGAAGTCGCTCTTCGTATTGCAAGATCGGTTCTGTCCGCATCATTGACGGGACGAAGCATTGCGGGCCGCAATGGGTATGAGTGGCGGCCGCGAGGATATTTCGCTGTGGGATGCCGGTCTCTTGCGAGATCGCCTCCTTGAGCCTGCGCGTCCACTGGTGGGACAGGCAAAGAACATCGAAGCTGAGGAGCAACGCCGATGTCTTTCCGTCTCGGAAAGCGGCGGCCTTCACCTGGAGCGGGTCGTGCACGCCAGCGGAGTCCTCGTGCCGGGCCATGTAGCCACCCATCGGAAGCGACTCGCCCGGAGTGATGTCTACGCGGGCAAAGCCCGCCTCAATGAGTGACTTGCTCTTCTTCGTCACACTCATGGCTTTGACACGAAACGACACAGGTGACTCCGCAACGTCAGTGTATATTACGCTGTACGGCGCCGCCGGATTATCGCTATGACGATCACCACAACAATGAGGACACCGACCGCTGCGGCGACGAGCATTGTCTGAGCAGGCGTCAAACCGAGCGGGCCGCCGATCATCCCAAGGCGGAGTATGCGGAACCTGCCCTCATAGCTCTTCCACTGCGCCAGGAATTCCTCCGAGATCGTGGTGGGTTCGACGGGGGCCTGGTCCGCCGCCACGTCCGTCATCGAGTTCTCGGCCACTTTCTTGGGCGTCATGACCATGCCGCGCGTGCGCACGTCGACCTCTCCCTTGACCACTGCCACCGTGGTGACTTGCTCGGGCGATATCTTGACGGCAAAGACGGTCCCGCGCACACCGGTCACCGCCTGGGGCGTCTCGACAAAGAACTTGGAGCGCTTGTGTCTCAACTTGCCTATGTCGTTCCAGATTTGGCCGTTGTCAAGGTTTATCTTGATATCCACCCCGGCCTTGCGGGATTTCTCGAGCTTCTTCAGGTTGACTTCGCTTTGTGGCTCGACCGCCATGATCAGTTGGTTTGCGAATGTGGCGATGGCCTTGGAGTCGGGTCCGCTGCGAATCTTATCGCCTTCGTCGAGTTCCGTTCCCTGCTCCGCCGTCTTCCATTCGGTCTCCCCTTTTCGCTGCACTTCCACGGCGCCCGTGACTTCCACGAAGGTCCCCCTCGCCACGCCGAGTTTGGTCTGGTTGATAGACTGTATCTCCTCCTTGCTGAAGAAGCCGATGCCTGTCTCAGTTTCCACCGCAACCATGTCTTCCGTTTCTTCCACGACTTCGCCCTCGATGACCCTTCCGCTCTTGAAGACAATCGTGTCAGCCGCCCCAGCGGCCGATGAGAAAAGAACGAGCGCAAGCGCCACTGCCAGAATGAGATGGAACTTTTTCATCATGGTCTCGTCTCCGCTGTAAAAAAAGATGAAGTCCGCGAATCGTTACTGCCAAAAAATATTGAATGCATTAACTATTAAATGATACAGGTTTTCCGGGTTGAAACGCAAGCCGGACCGTTCGGCTTGCGCGTTCCACAGCGCAGCATGGCCGCAACCAAGACCCTCACCCTGCCCTCTCCCAGTGGGAGAGGGTTGCGATGTAGCGCAAGCTTCCAGCCAGCAATTCCGCGCCCTCTCCCAGTGGGTGAGGGAGAAATCACGGCAAGAATTCAAAAAATTCATCTCGATTACTATGGAGCCAGCAGGCATCTCTTGATGTTCGGCAGGAGCCTGTTCGCTTCTTGCCAGCCTGCCTGTCTTGCGCCCAGGATGAACGCGCCGATGACGGCGGGAAACTTGGGCGGGAGCACCCGCACAAGCGGATGTTTGATGAGGACTGCCTCAGCAAACGGTCGGACGATCAGTTCGCCGGAATCGAAAACCGAGCCCATGTAGGAAACGGTCAGGGAGATATGCTCCATTGCCAGTTCGCGTATGGCCACCTGGACCGCGAGCGCCAGTTCCTCGCCTGCGGCCTTCAGAATCTCGCGGCTCACTGCGTCTCCTTCTCGCGCGGCAGATGCGACCACTCTTGCAAGCCCGGCCAATTCTTCCCGGGCCATGTTCAAGCCATATATCTTGAGGGCCACCTGGATGTAATCCGAAACGTCGAGCGCCTCAGGAATACGGTCAACCAAAGTGGTGAAAGGGGCGCGCCCGTCGAAATGACGAGCGCCCGCACGAAGCCCGCGTATCGCAATATCATAGGCGCTGCCTTCGTCACCGAGGACATGCCCCCAGCCGCCGACCTGACGCGAGGCGCCGGATGGCGAAACACCGTACACAACCGAGCCGGTGCCAGCGTTTGCGATGACCCCGTGGCTTTCCATGATGGCGCCGTGAAACGCGATGACCATGTCGCCGGTGGCGCATATCGTTTCGGCCGGCACGATTTCGCGCGCGAGGTCCTCAATCAACTCCTTGCCCTCGCCCGAGGGCCCGATACCGGCCGTTCCCAGGCTGATACAGCAAACATCGCCAGGCGTAAGCCTTGCGTCAGAGAGCGCTCCGTGCAAAGCGGAGTCGAGCGATTGACCGACCACGTCCCACGGGGCCAGGATGTGGTTGGAAGGTCCTCCTTTGCCCTCGCCGCGGATAGTCCCCTCACGGTCGATGGCAAGACAACGCGTGGTGGTGCCGCCTCCGTCAACTGCGAGGATGATTTGGTCGCGGTCCGACATTTACCTCTCCACAAGTCTGCGCGCTCTCGGACAAAACGGGCACCACTCGACGTCACACAGCAGCGCGGCGGGATCGTCGGCAGTGAGTTCCGCGACTGCTTCGATGACATCCATTGCGCGCACAAGCTGCGATTCGGCGCGCGCAATCACTCCGTTCCTTATGGCGCCGCGTCGCCTCAGCGGTTCCTCAATCACGTTGAAGTTCACGCTGCAACCGGGGTTCTCCTTCGGTGGAATCGTAAGCGTCTGGCCATTGGGCAATCGCACGTCGAGCGGCACGGCGAACGCATCGGAATATGGGAGGTCGAGATAGGCCACTCGCGCGACCGCCTCGCCAACATGAATCATTGCATTGGACGTATGCCGAACACCCAGCAGTAGAACGAAGCCGTCGCGCTGAGCGAGTCTGTGGAGAGGACTGTCGACTCCGAGGGCGGTCGCTCCTGGATGACCGTCCACTAGATATTCGGCAAGCGGTCCCAACGCTGCGACAGAATGCGTGGGATGGATGCTTCTGAGCGCTCCCTTGCGTCTGCGAAATGTCTCGGGTATCAGTCCCATGCTTGAGGGTGTCGAATACGGCTCGAAAAGCGGCTGAGGCGGAAACGTAAATGTGGGCATGACCAGCGTGCCGGTTTGCCCGATTACCCGGAGCAATGCGTCAATGACCGCGCCGGCTCCTCCATCCACGTTGCCGAGGCTCGAAAGTGAACTGTGAACGACGAGGCTCACGCCGTCAGACAATCCCAGGTTACGCAGGTCGGCGGCGATTTCAGAGGCGGTAGTCATTCGCCTTCCTCGCTTAACGGCTGAGCGGGCGGCGCGGCCTGTTGCGTCTGGGGTTGCTGTTCCTTCACCGGCGCGGGCTTTTTATCTCCAACGGGAGTTGGCTCTTGTGGTTCCTTTTCCTCGGTCTTGACCGGCTCGAGCTCCGGAAATTTCCTTTTGATGATCTCTTGGAAGCCGGCGAAGGTTCTCTTCTGCGAAGATAACAGCTTTCCATTGACGAACACGGAGGGCGTTCCGCGCACGCCCGCATGGTAACCGTCGCGTATATCCTGCATGATGCCTTGCTGCACGGCGGGATCGTCCATATCCCTCTTGAATTGCTCCAGGTCAAGCCCGAGTTCCTCCGCGATCTGCATGATCTTCTCATCGCTTAGTTGATTGGAGCTCTCGAAAAGCCTGTCATGAAACTCCCAGAATCTGCCCTGCCTCTGTGCCGCCACTGAAGCGGCTGCCGCTCTTCGCGCGAATTTGTGCATAGCGAGCGGGAAGTTCTTATGGACAAGCTTCACGTGATTGGGATACGCCTGCTGGACCGACTCGAGCACCGGACTAAACTGCGCGCAATATGGGCACTGGAAATCGGTGAACGTAATAATGACTATCGGAGCGTCCTCCGGCCCCTTGAACGGGCTGTCGGCAATCGGTATCTCATGCAGCACGTCGAGGTGAATGATCTTAAGAACGCTTGTGAAACTGTTGGTGAGGACAAGGGCGTTATCCTTCGGCGAGAACGCGATACTGTCAAACCCCTCCTCGACGGGAATCCGCTTGATGATCTTGTACTCCGGGCGCCAATACACGAGCACTTCGTTGAAAGACAGGATGTAAATCCACTCGCCATCGGCGGACACCGCGATTTCCAGGGGAGACGCATCGAGGTCCAACTGTTTTTGGGTCTCCCACTCTATGTCGGGGGGAGCCGCCTGGACCCTATGTGGAGCCAATAGTAGCAGGAGCGCCAGAGCCATCGCTGTTTTCTTCAAGACAGTCCTCCTTCTTCGTCAATTCCCGCGTGGAATGAAAACGATAATTGGACCATGATATCGCAAACCGCCAGTCGAGTCAAACCTTGCGGCATTCGCAACGGTTCCCTCCTTATATTGATTTCCGGCCATAAAATCCGGTAAAGTGGACGCTGCCCGCTATCGAACGGAGAACCAAACATTAAGCCTATGCCCAAAGAATCTCTATGAAATTCCTTAAGATTGCCGTATCCATTATTATTGGTTTGGTGGTTGCGCTTTTCCTGATTTACGCCGCGCTTCCCAAAGGTCCGCGAGAACTGATGCATTTCGACGACCCCTGCCAGGTCCCCAGGGAATCGGTGAGGGCCGAAACCCACATGGCCGCCACCGGCACGCCGTGGGCGACCGAGGCGGCAATGAAGGTGCTTGACAGAGGCGGCAACGCCTTCGACGCCGGCATGGCGGCCCTGCTGGCGCTCAACGTCACCTATCCCGAGGCCGCAAGTTTCCCCTCCGTTGCGCCCACGATAATCTATGACGCGGAAACGGGCGAGATTTGGAGTTATTGCGGGGCGGGCACAGCGCCCGCCAAAGCGACCATAGACTTCTTCAAATCGAAAGGTCACGACACGATTCCCTCGATGGGCATTCTGGCCCAACTTGTGCCGTCATCGCCCGATGCCGTCGTTGCAATCCTCGATAAATATGGCACCATGAGCTTCGGACAGGTAAGCGAGGACGCCATAAGGCTCGCCTCGGACGGGTTCCCGGTTCACAAGATGATGCTGAATCATCTCGACCTCTCGATGGTTGAACGAGCCGGTTTTAGTGTATTGATGCCTTACAACGCCAAAATCTACTTTAACGGGCAATGGTGGCGCCCACTGCACCACAAGGAGCGGTTTCGCCAAACCGACCTTGCCAACACGCTGGCCGCAATGGCCCAGGCTGAGGAGCGGGTCGTCAGGAACGGCGGCAGCCGGTCTGACGGCCTCCAGGCGGTCCGCGACTACTTCTACAAAGGCCCCATCGCCGAGGCCATCGTCAAGCTCCATGAGGAGGAGGGCGGCCTGATCACGCGGGAGGACCTTGCGAGCTATGCCGGTTATTGGGAAAAACCGCTCACCGGCGAGTTCCACGCGTACACGCATTGGGCGAATCAAACCTGGAACCAGGGGGCAGTGGTTCCGCTGGCGCTCCAAATCCTGAGCGGAATCGACCTGAAATCAATGGGCCATCAGTCGCCCGAATATGTTCATGCGTTGATTCAAGCGATTGACCTCGCGATTGCCGACCGCGAGGCATACTTCGGAGACCCGGCCTTCGTCAAGCCGCCAATTGAGATGCTGCTCTCCAAAGAATACGCCGCTCTCAGGCGAAAGGCGATGACGCCCGGCAAAGCGTTTGGACAGATGCCGCCAGCTGGCGACCCCCCGAAGTCCATCAACGAACAGAAGGTCAAAACAACGGACGTTGCGCAAGCCGTCTTTCCGCAATTTGGCCGGGCGCTCGACACGAGCTATCTGGCTGTCGTTGACAGGTGGGGCAACTCGATCTCGCTCACGCCAAGCGATTTCCCGCAATCGCCCATGGTGCCCGGGACCGGCCTGTGCCTCGGCATCCGCATGACGCAATTCAGGCTGGACCCCGAGCACCCGAGTTCGCTCGCGCCCGGCAAGAGGCCGCGCATCACGCCCAACGCCAGCATGGTCACGCGGGGCGGCGAATGGTTCATGACATTCGGAACGCCCGAGGGTGACCAGCAACCGCAGGCGCTCGTGCAGGTGTTTCTGAATTTGGTTGTCTTTGATATGGATATTCAGGATGCCATTGACGCGCCGAGGTTCCGCTCCAGGAATTTTCCCGACTCCTTCTCGCCCCACAAGTATACCCCGGGCGTCGTCGAACTGGAGAAGAGCCTGTACGAGAAAGTGGGCAAAAGCCTTGAGGCGATGGGGTACAAAATCGAGGTTGTTCCCGACTGGCATTATGAGATGGGCGCCGTCTGTGCCATCCTGCGTGACGATGCCGGTGGCGGCCTCGTCGGCGGCGCAGACCCCCGTCAGGAAAACTGGGCCGCCGGCCGGTAGATGCTCTGCGGATCATCGCGCGGTATGCTTCGGTGACTACACTCAACGTCACAAGTTCTTGCGATGCCGCCGAGTCCCCGCTCGTCATTCCCGCGAAAGCGAAAATCCACAATAATCACGGACATAACCAGCAATGACGCTTCATATAGTTGTATAATTCAGTAATTAGTCGTAGGGGCACGGCGCGCCGTGCCCCTACATCAAGAGCAAAGGAGAGAATCCCGTGGATGCCAAGGACCGAGAGGAAATCGAAAAGATCATCGAAGACAGAAAAGCGGTTCACCAGACACTCTCAAAGACCTCACAGGTCTACAGGACATTTCTCGAACTGGAGAAGAAGGCCTTTTCCAGCGGAGAGCTCGCGAAAAAGCATAAGGAATTGATCGCCCTGGGGATCTCGGTCGTCATCAACTGCGAGTCATGCATGGAATGGCATACCCGGGAGGCGCTGCAAGCCGGCGCGTCGGAGCGCGAGATTCTGGAGACGATCGAGGTCGGAATCGAGATGGGCGGCGGCCCCGCCACGGTCTCAAGCCGCTTCGCGCTCAAGGCGCTGGAGTATTACATCAAGAAAGACGCGTAAATGTATTATGCCTGGACGCCGAAGAAGGAATCAGGTTTGAAACCGCATTATAAGCTCGCCTTCACTTAATCCTCGTCGCGAGCGACAGGAATTCGTCGAGTTTGGTCTTGATGGCTTTCTTGTCGAATTTGCCGACGCTGGTCTTGGGAATTTCGTTGGTGATGACTATGAAATCAGGCAGCATCCACTTGGTGATCTTGCCCTTTTCGACGCCCTCGGCGTTCAGGAACTCGAGCAGTTCCCTCTCGCCCTGAGTGGCGCCGGGGACAAGCTTGATGATGGCCATCGGGCGTTCGCCCCAGATTTCGTCGGGCACACCGACGTAGGCGGCCTCGAGCACGAAGTCGGCGGTGGCGGTCAGATTCTCAAGCAGCACGGTGGGCACCATCTCGGCGCCGCTTCGGATCATGTCGGTCGCGCGGTCCACGATGGTGATATAGCCTTCGGAATCCACCTTGGCCACGTCGCGCGTGTGGAACCAGCCGTCGTACCACACTTCGGCGGTCTTCTCCGGGTCTTTGAAATACTGCTCCATGACCCATGGGCCGCGAATGACGATCTCGCCGATGGTCGTGTTGTCGCGCGGGACTGGCTTGCCATCTTCGTCTACAACCTCCACCTCCAGCCCCGGCACGGGCAGGCCGGTCTTGACGCGCACTTCATCGAGCGCATCCTTCGGCAGGTCTCTCAGAGTTTTCTTGACGAACGCGGTGATGGTGGTGGGCGCAGTCTCTGTCATTCCGTAGCCCGACGCGGCGGTGAAGCCCGGGATTACCTTCTCGGCCTTGGCCTTAAGGCCGAGCGGGAGCGCGGCGCCGCCGATGCTGACGTTCCTCAGGCTGCTCAGGTCGTACTTCGGAAGGTCCTTGTATTCGACCAGCATCGCGAGCATGGTCGGCACAAGGCCCGAGGCGGTCACCTTTTCGGTCTGCACGAGTTCGCAAAAACCCTCGACGGTGAACCGGCCGGGCAGCACCATCTTGAGCGAGCCGAACGCGCAATAGAACGGCAGCCCCCACCCATGAATGTGAAACAGCGGCGTGTTCAGCATGGCGACCGCCGACTCGCCCAGACCGGCGTTGGCGGGGTCGGAGTTCCAACTGCGGACCAGCATCACGTGCATTGCAAACAGGTAAAGCTGGCGGTGCGTGAACATGACGCCCTTTGGCAGGCCGGTAGTGGCGGTGGTGTAACACAGGGTGGCCAAGGTGTCCTCGTTGAGGTACGGCCAGTCGAATTCGGGCGACTGCTCGGCAAGCAAGTCTTCATATACATACAGCGGCTCGATCTTTGTATTGGGCCTTCCCGGCGCGTCGGACATATACACGAATTTCCGGACCGTTCCCTTGATGCGGTCGTAAATTCGCTCGATGGTCGAAAGCAGCGAATCGTCGAAGAAGATGATACGGTCCTCGGAATGAGTGATGGTATAAATGATGTGCTCGAGCGAAAGACGGATATTGATCGGATGCAGGACCGCTCCCGTACACGGCACTGCGTAATACAGTTCAAGATGGCGATGGTGGTTGAGCGCCATCGTGGCGATTCGGTCGCCCGGTTGGCCGGGGCTGCCTGCCCTCACGCCGAGCGCCCTAAGCGCGTTCGCCAAACGGCAGGTGCGCCTGTACCAATCGAGCCAGGTGAACCGATAATACTGGCCGGTGTCGGGGTTTCGGTACACGATGCCCACGTCGTTCGGGTAGATGCTGACCGGCCGCTTCATGAAGGTCGTCAGAAGGAGCGGATAGTGAGTGCTGAATTCAGGATAGGTCCGTGCTTCCAATGGTTCCCCCCTTGCGTTTGAGCTGCGTGCCGTTTTCCAGAATATACTTGATTGAGGTGCGCCTTGTCAAAGCCCTCTTCTTGACTTTGCTGATTGACTCGCGATAGGATTCTGCGACAATGAGCGAGAACCCCCAAAACCCGAGTCTGAATCGGCAAACACCCAATCCCACGAGACTTTCGATGATTCTGGCCGACGTTGTCCCTGAGGACATGGCGCGCCTTTCCTCCGACACCATGTACTATGGCCTGGGCAAGAGCGCCGAAGCGTTGGCCGCACTCATTCTCATTCCAGTGCTGACCCGGGCGTTGTCGCCTGCCGAATTCGGACTGTGGGATGTCATCATGACGTTTTTCATGCTGACTACCACCGTGGGATCGCTTTCCATCGAGCCGGCGGTCGCCACGTTGTACTATGAGACCCAACAGCCCGATGAAAGGAAGCATGTTGTCTCGACAAGCATCCTGTTTAGACTGCTCTCCTCAATCATCCTGACAGTTCCGGTCTTCATTCTCTCCCCGCGAATCTCCCATATGATCTTTGGCAGTCCGGACCATTTCGGGTCTATCTGTATCGTCACGGCCGCGATGCCGTTCTTCCTCTTGATGAATCTTCAAAAGCAATTGTTTCGAATTGATTTTGCTCCGGGCAAGTTCAATCTTCTTTCCGTAGGTTTTGCCGTTCTGTATGCCGCGCTCAGCATCTTTCTGGTAGTAAAGGCACGGCTGGGAGTTAACGGCGTGCTGATTGGCTTGTTGGCGGCAGCCATTTGCCTGTCCGTGACTGGCTGGGCCTTGACCCTGCGCAGTTTTTCCCTTGAGTTTTCAGCCCGGGTTCTGCGGCGGATGCTCCTTATCGGGCTGCCGCTCATCCCGTTTCTTCTGGCAAACTGGATTATAGATTACTCGAGCCGCTACTTTCTCACTCGACTGAGTACGCTGGAGCAGGTTGGCATCTATTCTGTAGGCGTCAAGATAAGCTCAATCATAGGCATGTTCGTCATGTCATTCCAGATGGCTTGGGCGCCGGTCGCCCTGAGCATCCAGCACGAGGCCGACGCGAAGAAACGGCATTCGCGCGGAGTGTCCTTCTTCTTCGTTGCTTCGCTTGCGGTCGGCACGGCGATTGCCGTTTTCGGGAAGCAGATACTCATGCTTCTTGCCCAACCGAAATATTATGATGCCGAGAACGTCATTGCAATTCTCGTGCTTGCGATGATCGCGTTCGGCGGATTTCTCGTGCTGAGCGTCGGATTGCTGATTGCAAAGAAGACCGCGTTCGCCAGTGTGGCGATCATCGCCGGAGCGGCTGCCAATCTCGTGTTGAATCTCCTGTTGATTCCCGCGTTCGGGATAATCGGCGCGGCCGCGGCTACACTATGCTCATACTCACTTGCTCTCGCGCTTATGTACGTGTTTGTTCAGAAGTATTATCCGATAGATTACGAGGTCCGCAAGTTGGCCAAACTCGCAGGGCTATCCATCGCGACGATGATGCTCTCCGTGCTGTTCAGGTTTGAAAAGCCAATGGCTATCGATCTTGCCGTCAGGATTCTCTTGATGGTTGGCTTCCTGCTCTGTGTCTGGCGTTTCTTCCTGCCGGGAATAAGGCGAGCACACAAATGAGGACGGCGCGGAATTTGGTCACCTCGGATGGATCTTGTAGAACTCGTATATGCTCGCGGAGTCGTACCTCCTCACCAGCCTGGGTTCGCTGTAATCCGGGAAAATCCTTCGAAGATTCCCGGCAAGCGAAGCGCCCGATTCTTCCAGGATATCCTCCGTCCGCACCCCCTTCGATTCATCAGTTATTAAGATAATGCGCGACGTTTCGGGCGGGAACTGGTTGAACCTCTTGTCAATCCCGTGGACGGACAGGTAGTATTCGAATATGGAGGCCGACCGATGGACCGCGACGACCGCGTCGGTCGGTCTCAGGTAATCCTTCAAAAACGCCGCCACCTGCGAGGCGTCTTTCACCGTTCCCCAATCGCCGGACACCGATCTGCTTCCGACCGTGCGCATGCCCAGCCATAACGGCACAACGATGCAGACGATTGCAACCGCGATGTCCCTATAAATCCGTCGAGGTATCAATTGCAGAAGGTAGCTTATCCCTGCCGATGCCAGCCCAAAATACAGAGGCAGCATGAAAAACCACAGCCGGCTGCGGTCACCCTGGCTGAGCAGCGCTCGCTGAGCCGTTGCCAGCGCTATCGGCCAGGCAATCGCCACCGGGGCGATGGGAACGCGAAAGCGGGCCAGTCGCTTATGAAAAGCCGTTGAAATGACGACTCCGACTGCCAGCACATAGTCCAGCCCAGCCGGAAAATCGCGATGCCACTCGCTCCACACTCTTCCCAGAAAAACCAAGAACTCTCGTGCAAATTCCGTCCACGAGAGAGGTTTCAGGAATTCATGCGCAAGCACGGAGGCCGGCCCTGAGACGATGAAAAACGGAAGATAAAACCCGAGAGTCAACAAGCCCGTGATCACTATCGCTGTCGCTAATCTCTTGAGCAAATCCGCTCGCAACACACCCTCCCCCTCCGGGAGAGGGCACTGTGAGGGGCCTCGCGGCGCTGCCTTCTCTAACATTATTGAAAGGAAAAGCCATATTACAACCACACCGAACGGAAGAAGCATGAGCGGGGCAGTGTAAGCGCCCAGCGCCGAAAGCAGGGCGAATAGCAGCCATGCGCGCCAGTCGAGGCTTTGCCTGAGATTTCCCGCAAGCGTCAGGATAAGCAGAAACATCAGACAGAGAAGGGTGTAGCCGCGCGCGTTCACCGAATATTCGACCAGTTTGGAGGAGACCGCCGCAAGCCCGAGGGTCATAAGCGCGGCATCTTTATTGTAAAACATGCGGATCGCCGCATAGGCTGCCGGCATTATCAGTATTCCCGCCGCGAGCGCAGGCAACCGCACGACCCACGGCTTGTTGCCAAGGAGCAGATAGCACGCGTGCACCAGCAACGTGTGAAGCGGATGGTTGTTGGAACTGTGATAGTCTGTAAGCCCGATAAAAAGCGGTTTCCCTGCGAAATGAACGAAGGTGTATGTCTCGTCGAAACGCATTGGATCGAATAGAAAATACACCCTGATGCCTGCTCCAACGAGAAAAAGGAACAGCAGGCAGAAAAGATGCCTTCCGTCTTCCCTTCGGACACCGTCACCAACCTTGTAAAAGCCTTCTTTGGCAGAACAAAACATTGCTGCAAGCGCTCTGCGGAAACCTTATACCCACCGTCACAAGTTCTTGCGCACCTCGCGGAGTCCCCGCTATCCGTCATTCCCGCGAAAGCGGGAATCCACAATAATCGAGGCATGAAATATGCACAATCACTTTTGACTCTATTCCTACTGACATTCTATTCCGTGACCTAATCGATGTCAAAATGCCCGCGCCTCGCGCGCGCATCTTCGCGCCCCCCCAAAACCGTCCGAATATCCATTCAAACCGGTTTGCCTGTCAAGGGATGTTTCTGATAAACTGTCTTTCGCCGGAAACTTTGGCGGGCGCTGAATAATCACATTTTCTGACGTAGGGGCGAACCTTGTGTTCGCCCACATGGCGCATCCATTTGAGAATACCTCTAGAGAGGTAGTCCCGCAGTTGTAGGGGCCCCCCTATGTGGACGCCTGTGGCGAGCCACACAGGGTCACCCTTGCGGCTGAAAACTTGAACGGAGGAAACACACCATGGACCTAGCGGCCAAACTGAAAAAGCACGCCGAGGATATCCCCAACAAGGCGGCCATCATATTCAACGACAAGACCACCACATTTGCAGAACTCAACCGCCGGGCGGTTCGCCTCGGCAACGCCATCAGCGCACTCGGAGTCAGGCAGCGAGACCGCGTGGCCGTCATACTCCGAAACCGCACCGAGTATTCCGAAATCATCTACGGCCTCGTCAAGGCCGGCGTCACGCTCGTGCCCGTGAACTGGCGGTTTGCGCCCGAGGAAATGCGCTACGTCATCACGAACTCCGAGGCCTGCGCCGTTATTGTCGGCGACGAGTTTCTCGAAAAACTGAGGCCCATCATGGGCGACCTGAAGAACGTGCCCGCCAGCCGCTGCGTCTGCATCGGGGACGCACCGTCCGATATGCTTCGTTACGAGGACATTCTGGCAAAGGCGTCCGACGCCGAGCCCGGCATCGAAAACAAGCCGTCCGACCCGTTCTTCATCGGCTACACATCCGGCACGACGGGCTTTCCGAAGGGGGCCGTCACGCCCCACGGCGACTGGGAGATCAAGGTGCTCTCTCTGATGGGCTTGATGCGCCTCAGCGAGGACGACATCCAACTCCTCACGATGCCGCTGTTCCACATGAACGCCATCAACACCTCGAGCGTCAGTCACTATACGGGCCAGACGGTCGTCGTGATGGAACGCTTCCGTCCGGAAGAAGCGCTCAGGCTGATCCAAACGTACAAATGCAGTTTCTCCTCGATGGTGCCCACTATGTACAACCGCCTGAAAAACATGCCGCCCGAGGAGTTCAAGAAGTACGACACCTCGCCGATGAAAAGCCTGCTGCAATCGTCCGCGCCGCTTCCGTTCTCAACCAAACAATGGATAGTCGCCAACTTCCCGACCGCCGGACTGCACGAGGTGTACGGCGGCACCGAGGCGGGCGTGGTCACATATCTGCCGCCCGAGGAGCAGCTCAACCGCCCCGGCTCGGTCGGCATGGCGCTTCCGACCGTCGAGATCAAGCTCGTGGACGACGAGGGCAACGAGGTGCCGCAGGGAGAGGTCGGCCAGTTCATCTCCAGGCCGCGACCGGGCGCAATCCTCGGCAAGGTGACCGAGTATTACAAGGACGAGAAGTCCACAAAGAAATCGTTCAAGGACGGCTGGTTCTACAGCGGCGACATGGCCCGCATGGACCAGGACGGCTTCTATTACCTCGTTGACCGCAAGTTCGACATGATTATCAGCGGAGGCGAGAACATCTATCCGGCGGAAATCGAGGCAGTGCTTTACCGGCATCCTAAGATACTCGAGGCCGCCGTCATCGGCGTGCCCGACGATGAATGGGGCGAATCGGTCAAGGCCGTCATCGTTCTGAAGGAGGGCCAGACCGCAACCGCCGAGGAACTCATCGCCTATTGCCGCGAGCACCTCGCCGGCTACAAGGTCCCGCGTACCGTGGACTTCGTGGACGACCTCCCCAAGACCGACACCGGCAAAATCCTCAAGAAAATCATCAAGGCCCCGTACTGGAAAGACCGCCAGACAAAGATATA
>CAZEBC010000030.1:0-27438 GCA_964510165.1 uncultured bacterium | reverse complement strand
GCGGGAATTTGACGATGGGAGGAACGCGATGAAGATATCGGCCAACGGTATCGAGATGAACTATGAGTTGGCGGGAGCGGGGGAGTGTCTTGTTCTGATTCACGGGTTCACTGACAATCTTGGCATGTGGTACAACCAGGCGCCGGAATTCTCAAAGCGATACCGCGTGCTCACCTATGATGTGAGAGGCTTTGGCAAGACGCGAGGGGGGAGGGCGCCGTACTCGATGCGCCTCTTTGCCGATGACCTTCATGGATTGCTTGAGGCGCTCGGCATCGGCTCGGCGTGTGCGCTCGGCTACTCGATGGGCGGGCGCATCGCGCTTGAATTCGCGCTTAGACATCCCGAGAAGACCAAGGGGCTGATACTCGCCAACAGCGGCGTGGGCGCTGCGCCGAGTCCGGATATGGAAGAGCGCCGAAAGATGATGGCGGGTGTCTTGCAGCAGGGTGATATTGATGTGATATCCGAAATAATGACGGTCGCCTCGTTCTCTCCCGATTTTGAGAGCAAGAATCCGGCGGCATTTCGGAAGTACAAGAGCATCAAAATGCAGAATGATCCTTCGGAATACTACGCGATAATGCAGGCGATCGTCGAGACAATTGACAGTCCCGTTGCACTGGACACGTTGAAGTGTCCAACGCTAATTATCGCGGGAGAAAACGACGGCCTTATGGATGTCAATGTTGCCAGGACGATGAAGGAATCAATCGGGAAAGCGGAACTCTGCATCCTCTCTACGGGCCACGCCGCCGCGATTGAGGCTCCTGAGGAATTCAACCGCGCGGTCCTCGGGTTTATGGAGAGGATCACTTTGACGGGATGAACGAGGGCGGACGCGCTTCATCGAAGTGGATGGCGTCCGAGGGACAGACAACGGCGCACAGGCCGCAGCCGACGCATTTCGCGGCGTCCACCGACGCCTTTGATTCGTCTCCGCCGTCGGTGAGACTTAGCGCGTCGAAGTAGCAACGGTCCAGGCATGAGCCGCAGCCGACACAGTCTTCTTCCTCGACGACCGCCTGAAATCTCGATGGCGCGACGAACTGGGCGGCCTCTTTCGACCTGACGGCGCGCAATCCGATGCAGCAGTCGGGGCAACAATTGCATATGTAATGGTCGGTGTGGTCTGTGTTCATGGTCACGTGCACGAGGCCGGCCTCTTCTGCGGTGCGCATGATTTCCATTGCTTCCGCCTTATCTATCTCCCTGCCGGTCCCGCGGGTGATCGCGTAGTCGGCGCCCCTGTTGATCTGGACGCACACTTCGATCGGCAACCCGCACTTGCCGTCAACCAGTCGGCACGGGCATTTGGTTACCGCAATCCTTTGCGCATTGTTGATTATTTCCTTGACGTTTTCATGGTGGAGTATCTGGCTCTTGTTCTCGATTGTGACGTTGACCGGGATAACCCTTTGCGGGGGATTTGACAGGAACGCCTCGAACGCCTTTGCGGTCGGCGCCCATTCCTTGTCCGTCCAGCTTTTCCAAAGCTCAAGGAGTCGGCGGGGGGCTTCCGGCCATAGCGCGGTGGCATCATGAAGTTGCACGACATCGCGGAACATTCTGTATTTCCCGGAACCTCCGGAGACGAACGCCAGCCCCTTGTGAAACAGAGCATCCAGCATTCTCTTGGTTTCGTCCAAGGGACGGTTGGTGGCCTCGGCAAGCTGCTCGGCCGTGCCGGGCATGACGAGAAGCAGCCGGGCCTCATCCTCATTGGCGGTCATTCTGAGGACTTGTTTGACGTCCTCGGAGCTTCCCATCATTATTCTGTCAGCCAGTTCCTGATATGCTTCGGTGTCATTCATTTACTTGTCTCCCACGTTTGTCGCTTAGGGTTTGAGTCGAATGTGATGAGCGACAGCCAGATCTATAGTCCGACTTTTCTTATATCAACAAGTGCTTCAAGATGTCAAGAGAATTGGAATGTGCGCAATTGACAGGCCAACCCAGTTGGTGATAGTCTTGCCGGGAAATTGATGTTATTTTCGGTTCAGGATGTGTGGCACAAGGAGATTGGAGATGAGTCAACATTTCTATGCAAAGGACGCCGTGCTCAGCGGGATAGGGAAATTCGCGGAGGTCAAGGGAGACCTTCTGGCCTCATTCGGCCAATTCAACAACAAGGCGTTCGAGGCTGGGGCTTTGCCGGAAAAGGCCAAGGAACTGATCGCTGTCGGGTGCGCGCATATCACGCGATGTCCGTATTGCATTGACAGCCATACGCGGAAGGCGAAGGCGGCCGGCGCGACCGATGAGGAAATAGCGGAGGCCATCATGGTCGGCGTCGCAATGGCGGCCGGGGCCGCGATGGCGCATTCGTCCGTCGCCATGAAGGCGCTTGAGGACTCGTAATCGGGTCCAGTCGAACCGAGCTTGTACTCGGTGAAGATGAGGAGGATTTCCGATGATTGATTTTGAATTGGCGCCCCAGATAGTCGAGGCGCAACGAAAGATGCATGACACGGCCGTCTCGCACATGCGGCCGGTTGCGCGTGAATATGACGAGCGAGAGCATGAGAAGCCGTGGGACTACATCAACATGATCTGGGAGGATGTCAAGGCCGAGGTGACTGATCAACTGGCCGCGCTCGAGCAGACCGAAGAAGAGCGGGCGAAGGCCAGGAAGCTTGGACTGGAACGGGCAGGAGGCCAGCCGATGATCATGAGTGCGGTCTTGGCCGAGGAGCGCTCTTGGGGCGACGCCGGCCTGAACCTGTGCAATCCGGGGCCTCGGCTCGGCGGCGCCGCGATCAACGCGGTCGGTACGCCCGAGCAGAAGCGGCGTTTCTTCAAGAGGTTTACGGAAGGCTCGCCGAAATGGGGTGCGATGGCGATCACTGAGGCGAACGCGGGGTCGGATACTGCGGCAATCACGTGTACCGCCGTTCGCGACGGCGACTCATGGGTGCTAAACGGCGAGAAGATTTTTGTGACGAGCGGAAAGATGGCGTGCGAGGAGACCGACGGATTCGTGGTCGTGTGGGCAACGATTGACAAATCGGCCGGGCGCGCGGGCATCAAGAGTTTCGTTGTGGAAAAGGGGACTCCCGGCATGACCGTCACGAAGCTCGAACACAAGCTCGGCATCCGCGCCTCGGATACCGCGACCGTGGTGTTTGAAGACTGCCGAATCCCGCTCGACAACATCCTTGGCAGCCCCGAGGTTCAGGCCAAGGGCAGCACCAAAGGGTTCAAGGGCGTGATGGCCACGTTTGACGCCACGCGGCCCAACATAGCCGCTGGCGCAATCGGCATTGGCCGGGCCGCGCTCGAATTCGTCAAGGAAAAGCTCTCGGAGCGGGGGATAGAGGTTCGGTATGGAATCTCGCCGTACAAGATGAGCGCGGTCGAGAGGGACATTCACGAGATGGAGGCGAACCTGAAGGCTGCGCGGCTACTCACGTGGCGTGCCTGTTGGATGCTCGACCGGCGCGAGCGCAACAGCCTGGAGGCCTCGATGGCGAAGGCGAAGGCGGGGCTGGCCGTGACGCGGGTGTGTCAAAAGGCCGTGGAACTGATGGGGCCGCTGGGTTACTCGCGCGAGTATCTGCTCGAGAAGTGGATGCGCGACTGCAAGATCAACGACATTTTCGAGGGAACCGGCCAGATCAACATGCTAATCGTTGCGCGGAACATCCTCGGATTCGGGCGTGATAAGCTGAAGTAAGAGAAGGGTGCCCGGCATGCTGCGCCCCCACAATAACCTCGAAGGAGTCCGCACGCGCGCTCGCCGGGACTGCGCAGGGTCCGTGTCAATCGTTCACAAGAAAATACTCGACTGTGGTTACGACTCGCACGCGCTTTCTGTCGGGAGCGTATCTGTCCTGGTCCTCAATTGAGAAGAAGCCCTGCCATGCGTTGCGGATGGCGCCCACGTTGCTGCCGGAGTCCTTGGCGAACTGTTCCGCAGCCTTGCGGGCATCTTGAGTTGCCTCAGCCACCATCTCGGGCTTGATGTCACTCAGGCTGGTGTACACGAACTCGGCGTTTTGGCCGTATCCGCCAAGCAGCACAATTCCCTTCTTCACGAGTTGATCCGATTTCTCCATAGCCTGCTTGACGAGCGCGACCTTGCCGGAGCGGACAGTCAGCGTGGCTTCGGCCATGTACCGATACGGCCGTTTCTCCACATCCTGTATGTAGGCCTCTGCCTGCAAGTCCGTGACATGCACGGGCGATTCCGACAATTCAGTCTCCTCGAATCCTTCGCCCATCAGAAACTCGCGAATCACCTTCCGATTGGAGTCCAGCTTTCCCTGGAGTTTGGACAAGTCGTTGTCGGTTTCTTTGAACGTGATCGGCCAGATAGCGAGGTCGGCGTCCACCAAACGTTCAGCCAGACCCTTCACGCTTACATACCGCTCTGATGCTCGCGCCTTGTACAGCGCGTTTCCCGTCAGGTATCCCGCGATGGCGATTCCCAGACCTATTGTGATGCCGAGGACGGCGAAGGGAGAAAACGATTTGTTTTCCATGGCTTCCTCCAACGGGCCAGATGACCGCGTCAGGACAATGGAGCGAGCACAATGTTCGCCCCCCCGGTTGCGGGGAAGACTTCCAGAATAACTATTATATCACACTACTCGGGCGAGCCGAAGGGCCAATCCCTCGGTTTACATTTTTCGCGTAATCTGATAAACTGACTCGTTGTTCCCGCGTTTGTATGCCGTGAGTCAGGGAGAAGGTAAATGCCTTTTGACAAAAATGTTATCAATGACCTGGAGCGCCACGCCAGGCTCGTTCGAGGCGATATCATTCGAATGCTTGCGAAGGCCGGCTCCGGCCATCCTGGTGGCAGTCTTTCATGCGCCGACATCGTGGTTGCGCTCTATTTCCACGTGATGCGGCACGACCCGAAGCGTCCGGATTGGCCCGACCGGGACCGCTTCCTCATGTCGAAGGGGCACTGTGCGCCCACCTGGTACTCGGTTCTCGCGCGGTGCGGCTACTTCCCGCTCGAATGGCTCGATACCCTGCGAAGGCTCAACAGTCCGTTGCAGGGACATCCCGACATGCTCAAGACCCCCGGCGTGGAGATGTCAAGCGGGTCTCTCGGACAGGGGCTTTCCATCGCAAACGGCATGGCTTTGGCTGCCAGGCTCGACGGACGCATGCATCGCGTCTATATCATACTAGGTGATGGGGAGCTTCAGGAGGGCCAGATATGGGAGGCCGCCATGACGTCGGCGCATCATAGGCTCGACAACCTGTGCGCCGTAGTGGACAACAACGGGCTTCAAATCGACGGCAGGATTGACGAGGTGAAATCGCTTGGGTCAATAACGGCGAAATGGCACAGTTTCGGATGGAACGCCATGGAGATAGACGGGCACGATATGGGCGAGATTCTCGACGCGTTCGACCGGGCGAGCGTCGTCAAAGGGCGTCCGACGGTCATCGTGGCGAGAACCATGAAGGGCAAGGGCGTTTCCTTCATGGAGGGCAAGGTGGATTATCACGGCGTCGCGCCCACTGAGGAGGAGCGTGACCGCGCTCTGGCCGAGATCGAGATCGAGTGAGGAGAAAGGACGAATGTCGAAGCCCGGTGAGAAGATTGCAACCCGCGTGGCCTACGGGAATGCGCTTGTAAAGCTCGGGGAACGGAACCGCGATATTGTCGTGCTCGATGCCGACCTGGCCAAGTCAACCAACACCATTAAGTTCAAACACAAGTTTCCGGAACGTTTTTTCGATATGGGCATAGCCGAGGCCGATATGATGGGCACGGCCGCCGGTCTGGCAGCCTCGGGGAAAATCGCGTTTGCGAGCACATTCGCCATCTTCGCTACCGGGAGGGCGTGGGAGCAGATACGCAACACCATCTGCTATGCAAATCTGAATGTGAAGGTCGCCGCCTCACATGCCGGGATCGGAGTCGGTCCGGACGGCTCGTCCCATCAGGCAATCGAGGACATCGCCCTGATGCGGGCGATCCCGAACATGAAGGTGGTTGTTCCGGCTGACGCGGTAGAAACGGAGAAGGCGGTCGAAGTCTTGGCCGAAACCCCTGGTCCGGCCTACCTCAGGCTGGGCCGCTCCGGTGTTCCAGTCATTTATGATCAGGACTATGAATTCGAGCTTGGCAGGGCCTCGCTTCTCATGGAGGGCTCCGACGTCTCGATAATAGCGACGGGCGCGATGGTGCAGGTCGCGATAGCCGCCTCCGAATTATTGCTGCGAGATTCCATCAGCGCCCGGGTAATCAACATGAGCACCATCAAGCCGATAGACCGCGAGATGCTCATGTCCGCGGCGGGGGAGACCGGCGCGATCGTCACCGTTGAGGAGCACAATATCATTGGCGGTCTCGGCAGCGCTGTGGCTGAAGTGATCTGCGAGACCGTTCCCACCCCCGTGTTCCGAGTGGGCATGAATGATGTGTTCGGTCAGTCGGGCGAACCTGACGGTCTGTGCGCATACTATGGATTGACCGCAGGCCACGTAGCCGAAGCCGCTCGCAAGGCGCTTTCGAGAAAGGCCACTGCCGAGTGATAATAACGCTTGACCTCAGCCTGCGCCAAGGCAGCCACCAGATTATAGATGGACTCAATCTGCACATTGAACGAGGCGATTTCGTGTTTGTCTGTGGACAGGCGGGTTCGGGCAAGACCTCGCTCCTGAGGATTCTGGCGCTGCAAGAGGCGCCGGCCGGCGGCAGCGTCATCGTGGACGGCTGCGATCTTTCCGAGATCAAGAAGCGCGACATCCCGAGGTATCGGCGCGAGATTGGGGTTATCTTCCAGGATGACCCGCTGCTTCCTCATCATACGCTGGCTGAGAACATCCAGATATCTCTTGAGCTTGCGAGTTCGCACTTTGTCAATGCAAAGAAAGAAGCGCATGAGTATCTGAGAGAGGTCGGGTTGTTGGGCAAGGCGGCTCTCCTTCCCCGGCAAGTGTCGGAGAATGAGAAGCAGATGGTCAAGATCTGTCGCGCACTCGCGCGCCGCCCCAAGATTGTGCTTGCCGACGAACCCTATGAAGTCCTCGATTGGCATTGTATCGAGAACGCGGCGGAAATGTTCAAGAGGGCGCACCTGCGCGGCTCGACCGTCGTGATAGCCACCCATCGCGTGGAACTCGCCGAGCGATTCGGCAAGCGGGCCATTATGCTTGACAAGAGTTCGCTCGGACGCCTCGCGAAATCTGTAACCCGTTGACAGAGCCCGCCCCGGCAAGAGAGGTCGATGGAAAATTATAGTCTGGCGCTTAGGGAGGGACTGCGGAATTTCCGCCGTGATCGCACCCTCAGCCTGGCGATGACTGGATGCGTGGCGGTTGCGGTGTTTGCCCTCGGCGCATTCGCGCTGTGCGCCATCAATCTGAATGCGACACTCAGGCGCTGGGAAAGTCGGGTGGAGCTGGTCGCATTCCTCACACAGGGGATGAGTGAAGAGGATTCGCGAAAACTCGCGGTTGACATCGGGGCTATCCCGGGAGTAGCCGATGCCAGGTTGATTACCGGACAGCAATCGTACGAGGAGCTATTTTCCGCGGTGCGCGATTCGCTGGACTTGGGCGGAGTTCCGCTCGATGAAGTGCTGCCTGCATCCGTGGTGGTACGATTGACTGAAGGCAGTCGCGGCCTTGGCGCCATCAAGGAACTCGCCTCCAGGATCGATTCTCTCGATGGAGTGGACGAAGTCAAATTCGAAGAGCTCCTTCTGGAGCGATACCTTCAGTTTCGGCGGGATGTCGCCGCATTCACCGTTGGCGCAAGCGTCTTCTGGGTAGTGGTTTTCGGAATAATAACGGTCAACATCGCACGGCTTGCGTCTGCCACGCGAAAAACCGGCACTCATACCCTCCAAATGATGGGCGCCAGCGGCGGCTTCATCCGCCGTGTGTTCACCGTGGAAGGCATTGCTCAGGGGGTGGCGGGGTCTGCCGTCGGGATTGCTGTTCTGGTGTTGGCCTCGCTCATGGTCTCCTCGAGGATGGGGCGGGCGCTCGAGTTGCCCGTATCGGTCTTCGTCGCGGTCGCTGCCGTTGGTCCCATACTCGCCGTATTGGCGAGCTGGTTCTCGGTTCGCAGCGCAATAGGCCGAGCCTTTACCATCTTTGCGCTTGCGCTCCTTACATCTACCGCGTACGCGGAGAGTGGTCTGGAATCGGAATTGGCCAAATACCGAGATGAGCTGAAACAGCTCACGATCGAATTACAGCAAAACCGTGAGGCCGCCGAAAGGATAGGGCGAAAGCAGACGGCAGTCATCCGCGAACTCGAGCAGATTGACAAAGAACTCGACGGTCTCTCTCGTCAGATAAAGGACGGTGAATCGAAGGTGTTGTTGAATCAGGATGAGATAGAAAAAGCCAGGCTCGACCTCGCTCGTTGCGAGGCCGAATACTCGCAGTCACGGCGGGAGCTCGAACAATGGCTGAGGATGCTCTGCAATAGCCGCGAACCCAGCGTGGTTGAGGTGATCCTGTGGGATGTTCCACAGTCGGAACTGACGAGGCGCCGAAAGATGATTTCGCTGTTGGCGCGCGAAGAGGCTCGTGCGTTCGAACGCACCCGCTCGCTGCGCCTCGAACTGCTGAAACAGCAGGAAAACTTGCAAAAACGCGGCGAATTGGATACTCTGTATACGGAGACCACGAGCCTGCGAGCCCAGCAATACCTTGAGAAAAAGAAGCAACGTCAGGTCCTCCTCGACAATCTGAACGAGCAGAAAAGCATCTACCTGGCTGCCATCGCGGACCTCGAGACATCGGCTCGGAACCTGCAGGAGTTGATTGACTCTCAACGCGCGGAGACGCAGGCCCTGCCAGCCGCCTCCGTTCCCTTCAGGGAAATGAAAGGGCTCCTGCCGTGGCCGACGACGGGAGAGATGACGCTTCCCTTCGGGCGCATCAGGAATCCCGGCTCTGACACCTATACCAGGCACCTGGGAGTGGATATCTCGGCTGAGGCAGGCTCCGAAATTCGGGCTGTTCATCAGGGCGTGGTCGCATATTGTGATTGGTTCAGAGGATATGGAAAGCTTGTGATTCTCGACCATGGAGGGGGATACAACAGCATCTATTCTCATTGTTCCGAAATACTGGTCAAGAAGGGGGACCCGGTGAGCGCGGGCCAGCCCATAGCGCTTGTGGGTGAGACCGGCTCCATCAAAGGCTCTTTCTTGTACTTTGAAATAAGGGAGAATGGACAGCCCGTTGATCCGGCTGTCTGGCTTCAAAGGAGGCAGTAAATGCAACGTCACCGCAATGAGTTTGTTCTGTTTCTGCTATCGGTCCTTGTTATGGGTATCCTGATAGGCAATGGCCTGTCAAGCTATGTGACCGCCCAAACGGGATCAACATATACCGACCTTGAGTTGTTTTCCGATGCGCTGGGCATCGTGCAGAACGAATACGTCGACGAGGTCACCACGAGGGACCTCATTTACAATTCTCTCAAAGGCATGTTGAACGGGCTTGACGCGCACAGCCAGTTCATGCCGCCCGATACCTATAAGGAACTGAAGGTCGAAACCGAGGGCCACTTCGGCGGGCTGGGCATTGTCGTCAGCCTTGACGAAAACAAGGTCCTCACTGTGGTCTCTCCCATCGAAGACACTCCGGCGTATAAAGCGGGCGTGCAAGCGAATGACAAGATAATCAAGATCGATGGCGAGAGCACACAGGGGTTTGTCCTGGAAGAGGCGGTGAAAAAGCTTCGGGGACCGAAGGGCAGCAAGGTCACCATCACAGTGCTCAGGTTGCACGAGGACAACGGCCAAATGCCCGAGGAACTCGAATTCACGCTCACGCGGGACGACATCAAGATCCGAAGCGTCACATGGGAGATGCTGACCGACGATATTGGGCGCGTGCGCATTCGTGAGTTCAGCGAGCAGACCACGGTCGAACTTCGGAAGGCGCTCGATGAACTCAAGAAGGCCAAAATGCGCTCGCTCATCGTTGACCTGCGCAATAATCCCGGCGGACTCCTCAACGTCGCGGCGGATGTGGCCGATGAATTCCTCGACAAGGGAAAACTCATCGTCTACACCGAGTCCAGACACGCGGACCAGAACATGAAGTTCAAGGCGAAACACGACGCCAACGTTGACCCGAACATCCCCATGGTGGTTCTGGTTAACGGCGGCAGTGCAAGCGCGTCCGAGATAGTCGCTGGCGCGCTCAAGGACTGGCATCGGGCCGTTGTCCTTGGCGAGAAGACGTTCGGCAAGGCTTCGGTTCAGAGCATTATTCCGCTTTCGGATGGTTCCGGCCTGCGCCTCACCACTGCGAAGTATCTGACGCCCAATGGGCATTCGATCAACAAGGTCGGCATCGCCCCCGATATCGAGGTCAAGATGACCAGGGAGCAAAAGGCGCATTTGCTCACTGCCAGCATGGAGATTCCGGGCGCAGTCAATGGCGAACCGAAGAAGCAGGCCGATGACCAGAAGAAGGAGGAGGTCGTCGACATCCAACTTCAGAGGGCCGTTGAGCTTCTGCAAGGGTATGACATATTCAAGTCACTCGAGCAGAACATAAGCATCGCAAAACAGAACCAGCCGGAGGCTGCCAAGGAAGAGCAGACGCCCGAGACCGGGTCGCCGGAGATACCCCCGACTCTGATAGATGTGGACCCGTCCGAAGGTGACATCGAAACTCCGCAGCCCGAGGAAGTCCCCGTTGAGTAACCCCGAGGAAATCCGAAGGCTCGACGGCCGAAAATGGAACGAGATACGGCCTGTCGATATCAGCGGAGGATGTGCCCGATACGCGGAAGGCTCGGCGCTCATCTCGATTGGAAACACAAGAGTGATATGCACCGCCTCCGTCGAGGAGAAAACACCCGATTTCCTCCGCGACACGGGCAAAGGATGGATCACTGCCGAGTACTCGATGCTGCCGCGCTCGACTCACACTCGAACCAATCGGGGGCCCTCAGGACGCACTTACGAGATACAGCGACTTGTGGGGCGCGCGCTGCGCTCGGTGACAGACCTCTCTGCGCTTGGCCCGCGGACCGTCATCATTGACTGCGACGTGATACAGGCCGATGGCGGCACCCGCACCGCCGCCATCACCGGCTCTTTTGTCGCCCTGCATGAGGCGCTGAGCCGTCTCGTCAGCGCGAACGTCATCGAAGCCATGCCAATCAGGGAGTTCGTCGCCGCGACAAGCGTCGGCCTCGTCGAGGGCGTACCGATGCTCGATCTCTGTTACGAGGAGGACTCCCGGGCGGAGGCCGACCTCAACGTGGTCATGGGGCAGCATGGCGGCATCATTGAAGTGCAGGGAACCGCGGAGAAGGCGCCATTCGACCGGAAGTTGCTTGATGAGATGCTGGACCTTGCTCGATGTGGCATTTTGAAACTGGTCGAATCACAGGTCAGGGCGCTCGGCGTGGGGAGCGGGGTTTCATGAAACTCCTGCTTGCCACTGGCAATTCCGGCAAGATTCGCGAGATTTCACGCGCCCTCGAAAACCTGCCGCTCGATCTCGTCAGTCTCAAGGATTTCGAGAAAATCGTCTCCGTCAAGGAAACGGGTAACTCCTTTGTTGCGAATGCCCGGCTCAAGGCGAGAGGCTATTACCGGCAGACGGGCCTGCTCACTCTGGCTGAAGATTCAGGCCTCCAAGTGGATCATCTCAACGGCCAGCCCGGCTGCATGTCGGCGCGATTTGCCGGGGAAAACGCCGCTGACCTCGACAACGTACGCAAGTTGCTTCGACACTTGCGCGGCGTCAGCCCCAAGAGGCGGACCGCACGCTTCGTCTGTGTCATCGTGATTACCGACGGCAAGAAGGTGTGGATCGCCACCGGGCGGTGTGAGGGCAGGATCGCCACGCGCCCGAGCGGTAAGTCCGGCTTCGGTTATGATCCGGTCTTTATCCCAAACGGATACACTGCGACTTTCGCCAAGCTTGGACCCGAGGTCAAGAACCAGATCAGCCATCGGGCGCAGGCTTTAAGAAAAGCGCGTCACATTCTTGAAGGTATCCTTAAGCGCCATGAAAGTGTTTGTTCTTGACCCGAAATCGCCTGACCCCAAATTCGTGAACGAGATAGCCTCGCTTCTCAAGAAGGGCGGCGTCATTGCTTATCCTACCGATACGCTGTACGGGCTCGGGGGGGATGCGTTCAATCCCGAGGCTATTCATAGAATCCGGATACTGAAAGGCCGCTCCAGCGCGAAACCGTTTCCCTATGTTATCGATAAGACCGAGCGGCTCGCAGAATGGGGAATTCGCCTCAATGCCGCAGCCTCCGCTATCATAGACAGGTTCTGGCCCGGCCCTGTTTCACTCGTGGTCAAAGACTCGGGAACATTGCCGCCCGAGGCATTGGACGCGCGCCGTGCCATCTGCCTGAGAGTGCCCGACAGCAGGATTGCGCGCGCCCTCGCGGGCGCCCTCGGTGGCATGCTGGTGGCAACCAGCGCAAACCCGGCCGGCGCACCCGCCGCCCGGAACGCCCGCGAGGCCATGGACTACTTCAGGGGCGAGATCGATGCCGTCGTCGACGGAGGACCGGCCCCCGCAGGCGAGGCCTCCACAATAGTGGATGTCACGGGCAAGAAAATAGTAATATTAAGAGAGGGTGCGATTGCGGCTGAGCGCCTTATGGCCGTAATCGCCGAATTCCAATAGAATGATCCGGAAGCGAGGCGAACATGAAACTCGCGGTAGCGTCTGACCATGCCGGACTCGATCTGAAGGCCAAAGTCAAGGAGGCCCTCGAATCCGAAGGCCACACCGTCGAAGATTTGGGCTGCTACACGAGCGAATCCTGCGACTACCCCGAGTACGCCCGAAAACTCTGCAAGGGCGTGCTTGACGGCCGATTCGAGCGTGGAGTGCTCGTGTGCGGAACCGGCCTCGGCATGAGTTATACGGCCAACCGGCATAAAGGCATCCGCGCCGCGCTGTGCCTGAATACCTACATGGCCGAAATGGCCAGAGCGCATAATGACGCCAATGTCCTCGTGCTCGGGGCGCGAATCCTGGACGAGCCGACCGCTCGCGATATTATCCGGGTATGGATGAATACCCCCTTTGAGGGTGGCCGCCATCTCAGGCGAATCCGAAAAATCGACGGCGATGAATGAACGCCCTCGCCCCAACCCTCTCCCAGTGGGAGAGGGCAGGGTGAGGGGATGCGGTTGTACTTCTGCCGGGTTGTGAAGTTTATTGAGCAAAAAATGCCAAGATTATGGAAAGGAGCGCACGTTGGAAGTAGTTGAGAAACTGGGAGCGCTTGCAAGAGTAGACCCCGAAGTCGCCCGCGCGATCGACTGCGAACACGAACGCCAGCGCGGCAAGCTGCAGTTGATCCCGTCCGAAAATTTCACCAGCCCTGCCGTGCTCGAGGCGCAGGGATGCGTGATGACTAATAAGTACGCCGAGGGCTACCCCGGACATCGCTACTACGGCGGCTGCGAGCATGTGGACATCGTCGAGACCCTCGCCATCGAGCGCGCCCAAAGAGTGTTCGACGCCGAACACGCTAACGTGCAGCCGCACTCCGGCACTCAGGCGAACATGGCCGTCTATTTTAGCGTGCTCAAGCCCGGCGACGTGGTGTTGGGAATGGAATTGTCGCACGGCGGCCATCTCACGCACGGCGCGCCCGCCAGCTTCTCCGGCAAGCTTTACAACGTCATGCATTACGGCGTCAGTCGAGAAACGGAAATGCTCGATTTTGACGCAATTCGCAAACAGGCCCGCGAATGCAAGCCGAAACTGATTGTCGTCGGCGCGAGCGCATACCCGCGCATCATCGATTTCGCAGAATTCGGAAAGATCGCCCGCGAGGTTGGCGCGTACCTGATGGCCGACATCGCGCACATCGCCGGACTCATCGCCGGGCGAGTGCATCCCAGTCCGTTTCCGCATGCCGATTTCGTCACCGTCACCACCCATAAGACATTGCGCGGACCGCGCGGCGGCATGATCCTTTGCAAGAAGAGATTCGCGCAGGCAATCGACAAGGCTGTTTTCCCCGGCATCCAGGGCGGGCCGCTGATGCACATCATCGCCGCCAAGGCCGTATGTCTCAAAGAGGCGATGACCGAGGAGTTCGCCGACTACCAGCGCCGCATCGCAATCAACGCGCGACGGCTCGCCTCCGAACTGCGGGAGCGCGGGTTCAGGCTCGTCAGCGGCGGCACCGACACCCATCTGATGCTCGTCGACCTGACAAACAAGGGACTCACCGGCAAGGAGGCGGAGCAGATACTCGATGAGGCCGGCATCACCGTAAATATGAACACGATACCCTTCGACACGAAGGGTCCCTCCGTCACGAGCGGGATCAGGCCGGGAACGCCCTCCGTCACCACGCGCGGCATGGCCGAGCAGGAAATGGTTCTGATCGCGGAACTCATCGATCAGGCCCTTCAGGCCCGGGCTGACAAGGCCCGGCTCGCCCAGGTCAGGCAGCGGGTTCAGAACCTCTGCGACCGTTTCCCCATGCCCGGCGACGCGTGAACCATCCCTTGCGGCCAGCGCCCCTTTTATGAGAGAATGAAACGTGGGGCTACATCATATGAGACTGTAGGGGCGCACGGCGTGCGCCCAAACCTCCGCTGAAAGGCGCGACGAAATCTCAAGAAGCAAGTGGTATACAGGATCAATCATGACCCGACCATCATGGGATGAATACTTCCTCGAAATCGCAAAACTCGTCTCAACGCGCTCGACGTGCCTGAGACGCCAGGTCGGCGCCGTATTCGTCCGCGATAAGCGTGTGCTCGCAACCGGCTACAATGGCGCCCCCAGTGGACTCAAGCACTGCGACGAGGTCGGCTGTATCCGTGAACAACAGGGCATTCCCTCCGGCGAACGGCATGAGCTGTGCCGGGGCATTCACGCCGAACAAAACGCCGTGCTCCAGGCCGCCCAGTTCGGCATCAGCCTGCGCGGCTCAAACCTGTACTGCACGAATCAGCCCTGCATCCTGTGCGCCAAGATGCTCATTAACGCGGGTGTCGAGCGCATCGTCGTGCTTGGCGGATATCCCGACGAGATGGCGCGCGACATGCTTGAGGAGGCGGGCATCCGCATCGAGGTGAAGGAACTGGACCGGGTATGAGGGACGCGCTTACACCGAAACAGATAGTCGCGGAACTCGATAAATATATCATCGGCCAGCGTGACGCCAAGCGAATGGTCGCAATCGCCCTGCGCAACCGATGGCGCCGTCAGCATCTCCCCGACGATCTGCGCGATGAGGTCGCCCCGAAAAACATCATTATGATCGGGCCGACCGGCGTCGGCAAGACCGAAATCGCGCGCCGGCTCGCGCGACTCGCTGACGCTCCCTTCCTCAAGGTCGAAGCCTCGAAGTTCACCGAAGTGGGCTATGTCGGCCGCGACGTTGAATCCATGATTCGCGAACTTACCGAAATCGCCGTCAATATGGTCAAGTCGCAAAGGACCGCCGAGGTGCGGGAAATCGCCGAAAAGATGGCGGAGGAACGCCTGATGGACATAATCCTGCCGCCACAATACCGGCCGGCGGGAGGCGCACCCGAAGCATTTGCCGGGCACGGGCCTGACGACACCGTGTCCGCTCCTTCGACAACTCGCGACAAGCTCATGGAGAAACTTCGCAAGGGTGAGATGGACGAACGATACGTCGAGATCGAAACCCAGGAAACCCCCTCGCTGCCGCTCCAGATTTTTACCGGCTCAGGCCTCGAGGAAATGGACGTCGGCCTGAAAGGCATGCTGGGCAAGCTTCTGCCTTCCCAGACCAAGCGCAAGAAGGTTAAGATCAACGAAGCCCGAAAAATCCTCACGCAAGAGGAAGCCCAAAAGCTGATTGATATGGACGAGGTCGTCTCCCTTGCGCTCAAACGCGTCCAGGAAGCGGGCATCGTGTTCCTTGACGAAATCGACAAGATAGCAAGCCGGGGACAGCCCGGCTACGGGCCGGATGTCTCACGAGAGGGCGTGCAGCGCGACCTGCTCCCGCTCGTCGAGGGGAGCACGGTCCTGACAAAATACGGGCCGGTAAGTACCCAGCACATCCTGTTCATCGCCGCGGGCGCATTTCACATGACCAAGCCTGCCGACCTCATTCCCGAACTGCAAGGCCGGTTTCCGCTCCGGGTCGAGCTTTCGAGCCTGACCGCCGCCGACTTCGAGCGAATCCTGCGCGAACCGCTGAACGCGCTCGTTCGCCAGTACGTGGGCCTTCTCAAGACCGAAGGCATCGAACTTATCGTCACCGATGACGCCATCAAGGAAATAGCCCGAAGCGCGGAGTTCGTCAACGAGCAGACCGAGAACATTGGCGCCCGGAGGCTGCATACAATCATGGAGCGCGTTCTTGAGGACATATCCTTCGATGCGCCCGCCCGCACCGGCACCACCATCACTGTCGACTCCCAATACGTGCGCGAGCGCCTCAAGGAAATCCTGAAGGACGAAGACCTCAGCCGCTTCATCCTGTGACTACGAACCACTTAACACGCAACACGGAATAAGAGAACCTTGAACCCTAAACTCTAAACGCTGAACTCTAGACCCTGAACCCAACAATGCTTTCATTCCGCGCCGAAATCACAATCCGCTCCGAAAAACGGGTCGAGGTCATCGACATTTCCCAGCACGTCGCCGAGGTCTGCAGCCGAAGCGGCATACAGAACGGCATCGCGCTTATTTTCCCGCGCCAATCAAGCTCCGCCGTCTACGTGAGCGACTGCCATCGCGCGCTCACCGACGATTTCAGCGCCATCATTGCGGAACTCGCCCCCGAGAACCGCTATTACCAGCACGACCAGGCCGAAAATAAGAAAAACGCCGCCGCGCACCTGCGCGCCATCCTGACCGGTCACCACGTAACGATCCCCGTCACCGACGGCAGTCCCGACCTCGGCCCATATCAGACCATTTATTATGCTGAATTTGACGGACAGCGCGACAAAGGAGTGATTATCAAGATTGTCGGCGAGTGAGAACAACCTGATTCGGCACGCGTTCCCGGAAGGCGCTCCGTTCGATAAAATCGTTGCGGCCTTCACCGTCCGGAACCTGAACACCGGCCTCCATACTTGCGATGACCCTATCAACATCCTCGAAAACCGCAAACGCATCTTCGGTGAACTAGGCCTCGACCCCGACTCGTTCACCGCCGCCCAGCAGGTGCACGGCGACACCGTCGCCCGAGTAACGCAGAGGGAGCGGGGCAGGGGAGCGCGCCGCTACGACGACGCCATTCCGGCGACCGACGCGCTCATAACCGATGTGCCCGGCGTGCCCATCGGCGTGTTCACGGCCGACTGCGTGCCAATTTTCTTGTACGACCCGGAACGCAGCGCGGTCGGCATAGTCCACGCAGGCTGGCGCAGCTCAGTCCTCGGCATCGTCGCGAAGGCCGTCGCGGAAATGAAAAAGGAATTGGGCGCCGACCCTGCCCGCACCTGGGCCGCCTTCGGGCCTTGCATCGGCCCGTGTTGCTACGAGGTCGGAGCCGACGTGTACGAAAGATTTTCGACCCGCTTCGACTACGGACATTCCCTCTTTCGTGAGACCGGCAACGGGAAATGGCATCTCGACCTCTGGCTTGCTAACCGACGCCAGCTCATAGATTCCGGCATTAGAGACGAGAGGATCATCAATCCGGAAATCTGCTCCGTCTGCAATTCCCACCAGTATTTCTCCGCCCGCAGACACGGCCCCCGCGCCGGCCGCACCCTCTCTGTCATCGCCATCAAAGAAACCTGATTAGAAATCTTGGTGTGCTTAATTTGGGGACACCATATGGTATGGTGTTCCCAGTCTAAGCATTGTGTCCCGCCGCGCCCATGACTATAATAGAACCATGAAATCTGCAACAAGACTCTTCTCCGAAGCAGTAATCCGCGAAATGCGCGCCGAGATCGAAGCCTCGGGCGGCAACGAGGTGTTCTTCATCGGAAGCACCGACGACGATCGCGTAGTCACCAAGGTCATCCCGCTCGCTCACGGCAACGAGGCCTCGGTTCCCGCCATCACGCAACTCGCGCGCCCGGGCGACGTCGTCATACATAACCATCCATCCGGACCGCTCACGCCCTCGCCCGCCGACATCTCCATCGCGAGCAGCATCGGCCAGGCCGGCGTCGCCTTCTACATCATCAACAACGCCGTCAGCAAAGTGTACGATGTCGTCGTCGCTTTCGAACGCGAGAAGCTTGTCCCGCTCGATACGGACAAACTGTCCAAACTGCTCATGCCGCGCGGACCTGTCTCACGCAAGCTCCCGAAGTACGAGCACAGGGAACAGCAGGTCGAAATGATGCGGGCAGTGGCCCTCGCGTTCAACGAAAAAAGCATCGCCGCAATCGAGGCCGGCACCGGCACCGGAAAAACGTTCGCCTACCTCGTGCCCGCGCTCGCCTGGATAAAACAAAACAAGGAGCGTGTCGTCGTCTCCACCCACACCATCAACCTGCAGGAACAGTTGATGACCAAGGATATACCCGCGCTTCTCTCCGCCCTCAAGAGCGACTGCAAGGCCGTCCTTGTGAAGGGCCGCGGAAACTACGTCTGCCGTCGAAAGCTCGCGATGCTCGAAAAGGAATTCGATATTTTGGCGGCGCCCGACGAACGCGAGGTTCTCCGCTCTATCCTGGAATGGGCAAAACACACAAAGGACGGCACTCGTTCCGACCTGAACTTCGTCCCCAAGGCCGACGTGTGGGATAAGGTGAACGCCGAAAGCGATACGTGCCTGCGCGTGCGCTGCGCTCACTATAACGACTGCTTTCTTAACCGCGCCCGGCGCGAGGCCGCGTCCGCCGACCTGCTCGTAGTCAACCATCATCTCTTGTTCGCCGACCTCGCGCTCAGGGGGCTCACCGACTCCGACATGGCCATCCTCCCCGGCTACAAGCGGATCATCCTCGACGAAGCGCACAACGTCGAGGACTCCGCCACGTCCTACTTCGGCGCAAGAGTGACGCGGATCGGGCTGCTGCGGCTCCTGGGCCGCCTCCACAACCGCAAGACCGCGGCCGAGGAGGGCGGCCAGCTTGCCGTCCTCAGAACCAAGTTGTTGCGCGCAGCCAAGGCAGACGACCGGATTGACGAAATAGTCGTTGACATCCAAAATGATATCCTCCCCCTCAAACAGCAACTCGAAAACCTGATCGGCGAGGCCTTCGACGCCATCCATTTGATTGCTGTCAGTAAAGCGAAGGAAACCGACGGCGAAATCAAACTGCGAATCGGGGAAGAATTCCACAACGACCAGGAATGGAACGAGCGTTTCAAGCCGCCCGTTGAGGATATGATCCGCGAATTGCGCACGCTCGTCTCCCGTATCAAAATGCTGCTGAAAGAACTGGAACCCATCAAAGGCGAAGGGGACGAGGATTTCCTGGATAATCGCATCGAGCTTCAGGCGCTCGCCAATCGCCTCGATGTCGCCGCCGCCAACGTCGAGGACGTTCTGTTTGGCGAGGGCTTTGACCGCATACGCTGGATCGAGACTTACGCCGGCAGAAAAACTTACATCGTGCGACTCTTCTCCGTCCCTCTCGCCATTGGCCCCGTGCTTGCCGAGAAGGTCTACTCGCGGTTCCCGACCGTCATCCTCACGTCGGCCACTCTCACCGTTGACAACCGCTTCGACTTCCTCGCCGAGCGCGTCGGGCTGGACCATGCCGAGAGCGACCGCCTGCGGTCCCTCATGCTCCCTTCCCCATTCGACTATGAAACCCAGGCGATAATCGGAGTGCCGACCGACGTACCGGTCGTGCGTGACCCACGATATCGCGAGGCGCTGGTGGACTCCATCTTCAAATGCCTTTGCATCAGCCAGGGGCGCGCGTTCGTCTTGTTTACCTCATTCCATATGCTGGAGTCGGTGTACTGGCAGCTTGCCCCGGCCTTGGAGAAAGCGCTGGGCGTCAACGTGCTCCGCCAGGGCGACGATAACCGCACCGCTCTTCTCGACCGCTTCAGGCGCGACACCACCTCGGTTCTCTTCGCCACCTTAAGCTTCTGGGAAGGCGTTGATGTCGAGGGCGAGTCCCTCGAATGCATCGTCCTTGCGAAACTCCCCTTCAAAGTGCCTGACGAGCCGGTCACACAGGCGCGCGCCGAAGCCATCGAGCGGCGGGGCGGCAACTCCTTCACCGAATACTCGGTCCCGCTCGCCGTTATCAAGTTCAAGCAAGGCTTCGGACGCCTCATCCGAAACCGGACCGACCACGGCGCCGTCCTCATTCTCGACAAGCGCGTCGTCGAAAAGAATTACGGCCGCACTTTCCTCAACTCCTTGCCGGCGTGCCGCGTCATGCGTGGCCCATCGGATACGGTGTTCGAAGAATTCCGGAAATTCTTCGACTCCTTCCGTCGCCATCGCTCAGCCGAGTTGCCGGCATGATTTCCCTTGGTTCATAGTCCTCGGGCCTGTCTTTCTCCGCGTCTCTGCGCCTCTTTGGTTAAAGGGGCCGTCTCCCATCGAAAACCGAAAACCGATTTCCCGATTGAAAAAGCCCACACTTTATGATAGATTAGAATGAACGGGCAGCTTGATAGATTGCATGAAAGATGAATAATTTGCAATATGAAATACTATAGCTGCGATATGTGCGGCGCAAAGATCGACATAAACGAACTGCGCTATGTTCTCAGAATGGACCTTTTCGCCGCGTATGACACCTTGAAAATTGAACAAGCGGACATGGAGAGGGATTACGAAGAGGAAATCAAACAACTCATCGAAAAGATGCAGGGCATGAACCCCAAACAGCTCGAGGAGGACGTCTTCAAGCGGCTCAGCTTCGACCTGTGTCGCGCGTGCCAGCAGAAATTCCTTAAGAATCCGCTGGGTGTCAGGCCCGACAACCCCCATTCGGTGTTGCCCCCGTTCGACGTCGACGATTTTCTGCGGCGGCTTGACAAGGGGTGAGACAGACCTCATGCCCTTGAGTGGGAGGAAGTTGCCATGACCAGAACCGCTTTGCTCATAATTGACATGCTGAGGGACTTTATCGAGAAGGACGGCGCCCTTTATTGCGGTCCCGCCGGCGAGAAGATCGTTCAGTTCATAAAACAGAAAGCCGACGAGACCCGCAAAGCCGGCGGCGTCGTTATCTATATCACCGACAACCACAAGCCGGATGACCCGGAATTCCAGATGTTCGCGAAACACGCCGTGAAGGGAACTCCGGGCGCCGAAATCATCTCTGAATTGAAGCCTCGGCGCGGGGATGAGGTCGTTCGCAAGCCGACCCTCTCAAGCTTTTACAGAACCCGGCTGGACGATGTGCTCAAGAAGCACAAGGTGAAAAGCGTTGTGGTTGTGGGAGTGTGCACCTCCATCTGCGTTATGGACACCGTGGGCGACCTTCGCGTTCGCGGCTATCCGGTGACGGTGTTCAAGAAGGGAGTCGCTGACTTCGATCAGCGAATGCACAAGATTGCGCTCGAACGCATGCGGAAGACATACGGCGCCGAAGTGATGTGAGAACGAACCGTCTCACTCAGGGAGAGGGCAGGGTGAGGGAGCTTCGGTTGTGGCCCGACCGCAGGGTGCGTTTGCTTGTAGAGGCGCACGGCGTGCGCCCATTGATTTGCTTAGACTCTGAATTCAAACATGAGAGACTTTAAAATCAAACAAAAAGAGCAGATCTACTCCGGTCGAGTCGTGGGGCTTTCCCGCGAAACCATAGTCCTGCCCGATGGAAACGAAGCCACCCGCGAGGTAGTGCAGCATTCGGGCGCTGTGGCTATGGTCCCGCTGATCTCGCCGACCGAGGTGATCCTGCTCAGGCAATTTCGGTATCCAGCGAAAAAAGAGTTATGGGAGATTCCGGCCGGCACCCTCGAGGCGGGCGAAACACCCCTGGACTGCGCCAGGCGTGAGCTTGTCGAGGAAACGGGTTATCGGGCCGGAAAGATGACCCCATTGGGCGGCTTCTTTACATCGCCGGGTTTCTGCACCGAATTTCTCCACCTGTTCCTGGCAACCGAACTTGAGCCTTGTGAGGCGGACCCCGATAAGGATGAACGCATCGAGGCGCACAGGATGAGCCTCGAGGACGCGTTCCTCAAGGTCGAGACCGGCGAGATAGTGGACGCCAAGACGCTGGTGGGTTTGTTGAAGGTAAACCGCATGATGTCAAAATCCATCTGATGGCATCGCAATAGTCTGGAGGAAACCATGAGCAAATTCGACGTGAAGGACATCCGCAACGTGGGCCTAGTGGGCCACGGGGGTACAGGCAAGACGACCCTCGTGGAACACATCCTGTTCAAAACGGGGAAAACCACCCGCGCAGGCTCCGTGGGCGCCGGCAATACCGTTGGCGATTACCTCCAGGAGGAAATCTCCCGCAAGTTCACCATTTCCCTGAAAATCACGCACACGGACTGGAAGAAAGCCCGCATCTATTTTGTGGACAACCCCGGCTATGCCGATTTTGTGGCCGAAATGGCGGCGTCCCTGTCGGTCCTCGATAATGCGCTGCTCCTGGTGGACGGTCTCGCGGGCATCGAGGTCGGCACGATCAATTCATGGCGCTATTGCGAGAAATACGGGATTCCTCGCGCGGTCCTCGTCAACAAACTGGATAAGGAACACAGTGATTTCAATAAGGTGGTTCGTCTGTTGCAGGAAAGCTTTGGACCCCAGTGTATCCCCTTCATGCTCCCCGTCGGGGAGGAGGCCGGCCTGAAAGGCGTGGTGAGCCTTTGGAAAGTCACCGACGAGTCACAGGTGCCCGAAGACGTCCGCGATGATTTCGCCGGATACCGTGAGAAGCTGCTCGAGGCTGCTGCCGAGACCGACGACGCTTTGACCGAAAAGTACCTCGAGGAGGGAACCCTCTCCGACGAGGAAATCTCAACGGGTCTCAAGAAGGGAATTGCCAGAGGCGCAATCGTGCCCATCCTCTGCGCAGTCGGCGAAAAAGAGGTCGGTATCGACGAGTTGCTCGATTTCATCGTCGACTGTTTCCCGTCTCCGTTCGACGTCCCCCCCCGAAAGGCAAAAACCGCTTCGGGCGAAGAAATCGAACTCCGACCGGACCCCTCTGCGCCTTTGGCGGCACATGTCTTCAAGACCATGACCGATCCCTACATCGGCCAATTGACGTACTTCCGCGTCTTCTCCGGAACCGTGCGGGCCGACGCAGGCTTTTACAATGCAAACAAGGGAGTGCAGGAGCGGATTAGCAACCTGTTTATCATGCAGGGCAAAGACCAGACCAGTGTTGACACGGTTGGCCCGGGAGAAATCGCAGCAGTGCCGAAGTTGAAAGTGACATCGGCGGGCGATACGTTGTGCGATGAACGCCAGAAGGTCACCTTGCCGCTCATCGAGTTCCCGGAACCAATGGTTCGTCTTTCGGTCAAGCCGCGGTCGCGAGCGGATGAAGACAAGATCATGAACGCTCTCAACCGCCTGGCAGAGGAAGACCCGACGTTCAAGGCATATCGCAATCGCGAAACAAAAGAAGAGATCATCTCAGGTATGGGAGATCTCCATCTCAGTGTCATCATGGACCGACTCAAAAATAAGTTCAATGTCACCGCCGATACCGCCCTTCCGTCAGTCCCCTACAAGGAGACCATCAAGAAACCCGCATCGGCCCGGTATCGCCACAAGAAACAAACCGGCGGCCGAGGCCAGTTCGGGGAAGTCGAGATCGAGATCATCCCCCAGGGCAGGGGAGGAGGATTTGAGTTTGTCGACGCAATCGTCGGCGGCGTCATATCCAAAAACTTCATCCCGTCAGTCGAAAAGGGCGTCGTGGAGGCCATGGAACGCGGCGTTCTCGCCGGCTATCCCGTGGTTGATACAAAAGTCCGCCTCTACGACGGCATGATGCACACGGTCGACTCATCCGACCTCGCGTTCAAGATCGCCGGCTCGATGGCGTTCCAGAAAGCGGCCTCCCAGAGCGAAATGTGCTTGCTCGAACCCCTGATGGAAGTCGAGGTCATTGTCCCTGAAGAATACATGGGCGACGTGACCGGCGACTTCAACTCCAAACGAGGCCGCATCCTGGGAATGGAGCGCGGCCCGCACGGACAAGTCATTCGAGCCATGGTGCCGGAAGCCGAATTGCTGAATTACTCCGCCGAATTGCGCTCGATGACCGGCGGTCGCGGCAGCTTCGCCATGAAGTTCTCTCACTATGAGGAAGTTCCTCCCCATATCGCGCAAAGAATCATTGAGCAGGCCAAGAAACAGAAGGAAGAAGCTGAGAAATAAACCCGTTGACGCTGTTGCCCAACAATTGGTCTTTAACTAGCGCGCAACATGTAACACGATCCTCTGTGCCCCAACCCTCTCCCAGTGGGAGAGGGTTGGGTGAGGGGCCTTGGTTACAGCTACGCAGCCCCGTGTAACTCGACATGGCAAATCTGGTCACAATCTTCCTTGCATCCCTCGGCATAGGATTGACCGGCGCGATTATGCCCGGTCCTTTGCTGGCGCTCACGGTGAAGGAGTCCGTGGGGCGCGGCAAGACTGCTCCGCTTTGGCTTGCGTGCGGCCACTCCATCTGTGAAATGGCCATGGTTGCCGCCCTCGTCGGCGGAGTCATGAAGCTGGTTTCTGTCAATCAGCTCACGGGGCCCGTCGGCCTCTTGGGAGGCGCCATGCTCCTGTGGATGGGCATCGGCGCGTTCAAAGAGGTGCGCGGCGGTTCGATTCTGGACGCGAGCATGAGCCAGGGCGGCGCCCATAGCTTGGTGCTTGGAGGGGCCGCAGTCAGCGTGCTGAACCCCTATTGGACGGTGTGGTGGCTCACCGCGGGGCTGGCGCAAGTGATTATTGCCAGAAAGGCAGGGGCGGCAGGCGTTATTTCGTTCTACGCAGGCCATATCTCGGCCGACTTCCTGTGGTTTGGGCTCGTCGGATTACTCGCCGGTTCGGGCAAGAGAATGCTCGACGGAAGGCTTTATCGGCGTGTTCTGCAGGCCTGCGGCATGTTTTTGCTCATATTCGGCCTGCTTTTTGCTACCTACGGCGTCAGAACGCTCCATTCCGTGTTTATTCAGTAGCTTGCGCTTCGTGGGACGCTCGAAGACGCGAAAGATTTTGACAATCAACAGGTTTTGATGTATAATTCCATCCAGAGAGGACATAGCGTGCACCGTCAAGTCTATCAATAGAGGGATACGCGCATGTTTGAAAAGATTTCCGGCTTTTTCAAACGTTTCACGCGAAGGCGTCAAAAGCGAAGCGGCGAAACAACTATCATGAATGGCAAAGAGGCCGGCTTGGATGAACTCGGGCTGGACACAGGCTTCGAGGAACTCGGCGGCCTCGAGGAGCCGATTGACAGAGTGTCCACGGCGCCAGCGGTTTCCGTTGGGGAGCCGGGCAGCCCCGGACTTATTGACTCGGAACTCGGAGGGCTGAACACCGATATCTCCACGGGCGCAAGCGATTTTGACGAGCGTACAATAAGCGACGAGATATCGGGGGGTACCGGACTCGCTGAAGAAGAGGCGGCAGCCCCGCGAGATTTCTTCGCGGAGGGCGAATCGCCAGCCCCCTTTGAGATGCCCGCCGAGGCGCCCCCTGAGCCTGCTTCTCCTGTCAAGAAGGTGGTAACCCTGGTTGTTGTGGGGGTTATCTGCCTGATACTGGGCGGAGTAGGTCAGTACTTCGCCTGGCCTCTTGTCAGCAAGATGATCGGCAAAGGCTCCGATCAGCCCAAGCTTGACCTGCAAGCCTTGGTCAATACCGAACAACGCAAGAACGCAAAACTCGCGTCGGAAGTCAAGGAATTCACTAAACTGGGCGGCCCGAACGAAGTAACGCAACTCAAGCAGAACATCGCCCAGTTGCGCGATTCTCAAGGTCCCTTGAGCGAATTCGAAAGCAAGTATAATCTCGCCAAAGAACAGGAATCCGCTTACAATGAGTTGGTGAAGAAAACGGAAGAGCTCGAATCCAAGATTGCCGATACACGTTCGGAGATAAGGAACGTGCAATCCGAGATCGAGCAGACCCGGCTTCAGGTGAATTCCCTGGCGCGCGAAACGGCACAAGCCTATGAACGGTTCCGTGTCGAGTTGAGCCGCGCCGAGCTTTCACAGCGGATGGTGGCCGAGTTGCGAATGCAAGACATCGAGAAGCTTCAGGCGGAGTTGGATCGGCTTGAGAGGCACTTGTCGCAGTTACAACCCATTGACTTGTCTGCGAGTTCAGGGGAAGCCGCCGGGATGTCCGGGGTTGAGGGGGCAGACTCGGGCAACTGACCGAAGTTTGGAGGGCAGAGATGTTCGAAAAGATTTTCGGAATTTTTCGGAAACGGAAGAAGGCGGACGTATCCCAGGAGATACCGGGTGACACCGGTGAGGACATGTTTGACGTCGGCGAGGCCGGCCTCGAGGAAGATTTCGACGCCGATACCATAAGCCTCGAGACCGGTATGAGTGACGGCGGTTTTTCCTCGGGTCCTCCTGCCGATTCAGGCGGCTTTGGAGAGCCGGTTGGAGTCACGGAAGCGCCGCTCGATGAAGATTTGGGCCTTGGCGTGGATTTCGAAGAGGGAGGGGCTGCCCCTGGCGGTCCGAAACTCGAAGAAAAAGAACCCGTTTCGCCTCTCCCGCAAGTTGAAGCATTTGCCCCCCGAAAACGGAAGGGAAAGATAAAGTCCGCCATCCCGATCGCGGCCGTTGCTCTTGTCGGGTTAGTGGGCGGATTCTTCGCGGCGCGGCCGGCTGTCGAATTCGTTCAGAAGATCCTGAAGGGTGGACCCACTCTCCAGGAGCAACTCGCCGATCTTACAATGAAGAACAAGCAACTGGAAGACCAGCTTGCCAAATATCGGGCCGTCGGCAACATCGAGGAAATCCTCGCCATCCAACAGGAATTCCAGAAACGCAACCAGATGTCGTCCGAGATTGGCGCTATCGAGTCGAAGATAGCGGATCAGGCCGCGGTCGAGGAACGGCTGGACCAGGTATCCGCAAGGCTCGTTCAGGTTAATCGCGAGTTGCTCATACAGAAAGGGGCTTTGGGTAATGTCCAAAAAGCGGTGAAGCAGCTCAAAGCCCGAAATGATTACCTGGTGACCTCGACCGAAAAGAATCTTGATCAGATCAGACAAGCCGAAATCGAGACTGAACAACTCAAAGCCCGGCTGGAACCGTCACGAGTTGAAAGCGCGGAGGCGGCGGCGCTTCTACCATATGAGCTTCAGGACGAAATCGGCCGCAAAGGGATCGAATCGCTTCCACCGCTTTAAGTGACAACATCGGTCATACAACCAGCCCGGAAAGCCTTGGCTATCCGGGCTTTCGCTTTTGAGGGGCTGCAAGCCTGACGATGACGAGATGAAGGCGCCCGCGTTGGAACATGTCGCCTGCACTCTGTGCGGACGAGACACCGCGTCACAATATTGCACGGTCGGCAAGTTCAAGGTCGTCCGGTGCGCGAACTGCGGACTGTTCTACACAAATCCGCGCATGCCCTCCCCGCTTGCCTCCGAAATCTATTCGGAGAGCTATTTCGCCAGCCAC
>CAZEBC010000029.1:17000-27712 GCA_964510165.1 uncultured bacterium | reverse complement strand
TGAGATAAAATCCTGAACCCTTTGTTGTGCCCGCGGGATGGGTTTCATGCCCATCCCGCATCGTTTTTTGGGATTATCAAGGGCTGTGGGTGGGTGGAATCCTGTATATGAAGATGGAGTAGGCAATCCTGTCCACCGGCTCATATTCTCTGAGCCAATCGTGACAGTATGGATACGTGTAAAGGCTGTACAAATGGGTGGCGCTGACAGCGACAAAGCCGTCGTCAACCCTGTCGCAGTCTGCCTCGCCATTCTGGTATCCGTAATAGGCCAAGAGCCGAGGAGGGCCAAAGTAGACAATCTTTTTTGGCTTAATGTCTTTCTCCTTCAGATATTTGAGTAACAGCTTGAGGTCTTGTCCCCAATCAAGATTGGAATCGACCAGATATTTGTATCCGTTCTTGGGTCCCCCGATAAGCTCGTTGAAGTATTCCAGATAGTGCGGATAAATGTAGAGGTTTGAACCCACATACCAAAGCACGAGGAGCACGACGGCTCCCGGGTACAGCCTGAAGAGCTTGTAATTCACGGCCCGGCTGACGTATACAAACAGAAACGGATAGATTGGCAAAATGTGGCGGAGCCCGATATTAATGTCAGAAAAGACGCTGGCTACCGCAAGGAAAACCACCGGCACAACAAGGAATGCTTCTTCTCCTTGCTTTCGATAGAAAGGTTTGACAACAAGTAGTGTGACTAACACCAGGAGCATTATCATCGCTACGGGGGTCTTGATCAAGAACGCAACCGGAAAATAGTACCAACGTCCCCGCCATGATGTCTCTCCCATGAAGTAGCTTGGATGCCCGGACCTCCCATGAACGGATTGATGATACAAATTGACGAAATAGCTCGCCGCCGGGATTCGAATGTCTGCTTCCTGCATATGGTGCAGAATCGAGTTATAACCGGCGTCGTCGGAGCTCTCCAGGAACGAAGGCACATAGAGCGAACGGAATTCAAAGAAATATCCGCTCCAAATAATGAAAAACGCGATGACGACCATGAGCGCTGCGGCAATGAACATTGGCGGCTGTCCGGCGCTTCTCTCCAAAACCTTGGAATTCCGAAAGTATTCCGCCGGGCGGAAAATGGTGCGTATGCTCTCTCGGTCGGCGCGGGGCAACAGCACCAAGAGCAGAAGATAGGTGGGAATCAAGATAAGCGCCGTGTACTTGGTCATGAACGCCAGCCCCATGACGCATCCAGCAATGACTAGATTCCTCCAGCCCGGTTGTTTCAGATATCTTCGAAAAAAGTATGCGGATCCGAAAAAGGTCACCGCGGCCAAGAAGTCTGTTGCTGCCAATTGCGAGTGCGCCAGCAAATTGGGGCAGAACGCTGCCAGCGTAAGCGCCAGCAGGGCCGCCTTAAGCCCGAAAATGTCTTTGGCCCATTTGAATATCAAGAGCCCCAGTATCGGGAAAGTGAGGATGATCGGGAGCCTGGCCAGAAAAACCAGCAGGTCGGGGTTGTGACGCGACTCGAAAATCAGGGGCAGGCAGCGGAAACCGGATTCGTGCGCCTGCCTGAAATTGGTCCAAAATGAACGGTCGAAATCGAAAAAAGCCCAGAATATACCATTGACGAAACAGGGGAGTGGCGGACTTCCCGGCACGAGAGCCTCCGTGTCGCCCGTCTCGACCATGTAGTTCCCGACTGCAATGTATGAAGTCTCATCATACGTGAGTGACTTGTTCCTTGCACTCGCTACGGCAAGCAGGAAGTTAACAATAAGAAGACCTGCAACCAGGATTCGGTACCGAGCGACCACGAAAGTTTCAAGAGATGGAACGAATCCAGAAACGCGGCAATCCATACAAATCGCAATCCTCTCAATCGTTTCTTTTTGCTCGCAGGATTCTACCCGCTTTTCCCGAAGAATACAATACTATTGGCGCTTTGTCGAGGTTGACACTGCAATCCTGATTATGGGATACTCGTAACCGCACGGTTTTAGCCACGGAAGAACGACTACATGCAACACAAATGGCATACTCACGCGGTCTTGCTGCTCGTCTACGGGCTGGTCGCTATAGGTATGACTTACCCGGTGGTTATCCATCTTGATGAACTGCCGATTGACGTCTCCGATCCCTCAAATCATTTTAACCGCGATTCCTTCATCTTCCTCTGGAACTGGTGGTGGATGCAACATTCGATGTTTCGTCTGCATACGACTCCTTTCTTCACCACATACCTATACTATCCGCATGGGACTTCTCTGGCGTTTCTGCCGTTTACGGGCGTGTACGGCATGATTTCGCTGCCGTTCCAGTGCTTTATGGGAAACGAGCAGGGAGCAATAACCGCTTACACCTTGATCGTGCTCTCCTCTTTTGTGACCGCCGCCTACGGCATGTTTCTGCTGGCGCGAGAGGTTACCGAGAACGCTTTCGGGGCGTTTGTGGCAGGGTTGATCTTCTCGTTCTGCGCCAATCGGATCTGGAACCTTTCGGCGCTCAATCTGTTCTGTTTTGAATTCGTTGTGTTCTTCGCTTTCTTCCTGCTGATTCTCCTAAAGCAACCCTCACTCTGGTTCGGGATATTGTCCGGCATTGGCGCAGCGTGCCTGTTCTATTCGTCGCTGGAGTATTCGCTTTTCGTTTTGATTCTGGCGGCGTTGCTGATTGGCGCCTATATCGTCAAGGGCCGACAGGACAGGACCTACCTGCTCTCGCTCGGAAAATACGGCCTCGCAGGGTTGGCGACATTTCTTGTGTTCCTCTTTCCGTTCATGCCAGCCCTGCGGTCGTTTCTTTCAGGGAACGCGTTGTCAGCGGCAACGATGGAACTGGATACCGCTGCCGCGTTTTCCAATGATGCGCTGAGCTTCTTTATCCCCAGCTTTTACCAGAGATTCTACGATATGTTCGTAAGCTTTGAGGATCTTTATGCCAAGGGCATCGACTGGCGAGTAATCGGACTCAAGAGCTTTTTGGGGTATACCGCAATAGTCCTAGCGATAGTCGGCGCTGTCCGGGCGAGGGGCAAGCAGAGATTGTTCTGGTTCTGCGCGGGCTGTCTGTTCCTCATCCTCTCGATGGGTCCATATCTGCACATTGGTGGAACTGTTTATCGCGGCATTCCGCTCCCATACTTACTCCTGTACAAATGGGTCCCTTTTTTCCAAGTTGCGCGAGCGCCCGAACGCATGATCGTGCTCGTAATGCTTTCGCTTGCAATCATGGCCGCATTCGGCGTCAAGACTATAGTGGGAGAGAGGTACGGAAGGGGACTGGCTGTGGCCGCCGCCGCCTCGACCTTTGTCCTCATTGAAAATTTTGCCGCGCCCCTTAAACCAGCCCGCTTGGCTGTTCCCGACTTTTTCAGAACCCTGGCAGCCGACGACGCCGACTACGCCATTCTCGACATCCCAACCGATGAAGATATGCGCCCGATAAGCATGTACTTTCAAATTGCTCATCAAAAACCGATTTTGGGCGGACAAGTGCCGCGTCGCTCCCCGGGCGCCGACGCGCTCTTTGAACAGGATGAGTTCTTACAGGCGGTCAAGACAGGAGAACTCACGAAATACTACTTAAACACCGCCATCCAACCCGAGACACGTTCCAGCCTTGAAAGCACTCGGCTTGGCCTGCGGAAGCACGGTGTCAGATATATAGTCCTCCATACCTGGCACATGAGTCCTCGGGATGAAGAGATTGCTCGGAAACTGCTCCCCTTGCTGGGTGGCGCCGTCGTCCAGCAAATACCATACTTGAGCGGAAAAATCATTGTCTATGAGCTTGCTCGAGAACAGTTCTAGTATCTCGAAACAGCCTGTGCCGGGAAACAGCCACAGCGGCATGAAGACCGCGGACCGGCTCCCGGCCCTGATATTTGTCCTCCTTGTTGCGTTCACCTTCCTCGTGTTTGCAAACATCATAAGTCATTACTTCTTGATGGACGATTTCCCAATGCTGTATTCGGCGAAATACAACAAGTTTCTGCATGTACTACTGCTGTACGACAACATAGCCGAAGGCTGGTTCTTCCGGCCCGTGCCAATGTTCTTCTTCTGGCTTGCATACAGGGTCTTCGGCCCAAACCCGATTCCATATCACATCATCAAACTGCTGCTTCACGCATGCTGCGCATTCCTGGCCGCGAACCTGCTCTATATCCTGTTTCAGAACAAGCGCGCGGCAGCGATGTTCGGCCTTGTTTTCGTCGCCTTCCCGAATCATACCGAGGTGCTTCACGGGCCGGCTGACGATTTCAATGCGTGGTCGTCGGTGTTTTACCTTGTGACTTTGAACCTGTTTGCATACTACCGGCTGGGCGCGGGACTTGCCGCATTCTTAGCATCGCTGGTTTCGCTCCTGGCAGCCATTGTGTCAAAGGAATCAGCCTTCACCCTTCCACTAGCTTTGGTAGTGACGGACTATTTCGTGGTGCGCTCGCGCGGCCTCAGGCCGCGCGTCCGAAGTCTTGTTGCCTGTCATGCGGCTTACTTCGGCCTGCTTTTCGTCTCCGTGCTCGTGATCAGAAAGGTATTCGGCATGGGCGCAGGTTACCTCACGCGTGAAGGGGAAGACCTCATTTCATTGTATCTCGGAAACATCTATGTTCTCACTGCTGACCTTGTCCGAATGTATTCGGATGCTTGGAGATATTTGTTTGTGCCCCTGGCTGACGATATCCCATTTTGGAACGAAATCATGTACGTTGTGAGCATCGCTATCATCGTCGCGTCAGTTTTTCTCGTATTGACGCGCAGGATAAACCCGGCCCCGTTCGCCTATTGCCTTCTTTTTGCAGTCATCACTCTGCTTCCGCTCATGGGAACGTATCGAGTCGTCGGGCTCTCACACTGGTTCAGGCTGTTTTATCTGCCCTCAATAGCCGGGTGCTACGTCATCTCGATGATCGCGGACGCGGCGACGGAGGCCATAAGAAAGCCGTGGCTGAAGTTTGTCCCGTTGATTCTGATATTGATTCCCTCAATATTTCTCACCAAACTCTACGATCAGGATTGGATCGAGGCCGCGAACAGCAATGAAAAACTGGTGAGCGCGCTCGTCGAAAAGGCCACTCAGCTTCCACGCCATTCCAGGATTTACGTGTCAGGCCTGCCCGGCTTGGATGTGAAAGTCCCGAGCATGTTTTATTCGCTGCCTTGTGCGGTAGCCCTTTATTGCGACAGAGAACACGTGCAGGTCTATCTTGATTATCTGCCACCGGTGAAGGTGCTCGCGCTCGACCGGGAAACCTACGACACGAACGACTGGCACTATTTCTGGTTGCGTTGGAATTCCGATACAGGGCAATTGGAGACTATTAAGGAAATACAACCTTTGTCGCGCGGCGAGATTGGCCGCTTCGTGTGGGAATTCGGTTCGCCTGAGAATCAGGTGCACCTTGAGGCCACCCGTGACATCGTTCGTCTCGATGACTCGCGACTTCGCTTTCCCGCGTTTGTGATTGATGGGCCATGGGCCTTCCTCTGGCTTCCCAGAGTCAGCCCGCAACGCCCCATCAAATATCTCACCATCGAGATGATGCTCAAGGGCAAAGGCAATAGGAAGGATATATCTCGCCTTTTCTGGGTGACCGAGACCAACCGAAAGGCCGAAGGAGGCAGTTCCATCGGCTTTTACGTCATCGCCGACGGGGGTTTCCACGAATACAAAATCCCGCTTTACCGAAACGGCCTCTCACTCATTGATCCCCACATCATACGCTTTGCGCTCCGGCCCAGCCAAAAAGCGGGAACACTGTTTTCAATTCGGAAGGTGTCGGTGGAATACTATTGAACGTGCCGAAAACAAAAGACGCAGATATCCCTGAAACCAGGCATATACCTCGCGGCCTGGCGTTGGCCCTTTTTGTGTTTGCGTTTCTTGTGTTTGCCAACACGATAAACCAGTATTTCATCATGGACGATTTCGAGGTGATTTCTTCGGTCAAATATAACAAACTGTCTCACGCGCTACTCGGGTATGACACCGTGCTGGAGAACAAGTTCTTCCGGCCGATTCCAATGCTCTGTTACTGGATTCAGTACAAATTATTCGGGGCGGCGCCCATCGTGTTCCACACGATCTCTGTGCTGCTTCACGCGCTCTGCGCCATTGCGGCAACCAACCTCTTCTTCATTCTGTTCGGTGATCTTCGATCCGCGGCTATTTTCGGTTTTGTTTTTGTGAGCTTCCCGAACCACTCGGAGGTGGTTAATTGGCCATCTATCAATTTTACCTCGTGGGACGCGCTTTTCTATCTATTATCTCTCAACCTGTTCGGCTGCTACAGACTTTCCCAGAAGAACCGGTTCCTTGTCCTCTCGTTGTGCAGTTTCCTGGCTGCCATCCTCTCGAAGGAGAGCGCCTTCACTTTGCCTCTCTCCCTGATCCTGTTCGATTTTTTCTTTTGCAGGCAAAAGGAACTTGAAGTCCCGTTTGCAAAGAAAGCTGCTGAGTACTTTCTCTATTTTGGTGTCCTTTTCGTCTCGCTTCATATTATCCAGACTTTTCTGCACACCGGTTATGGATACAGAACCGTTGAAGGAGAGAGCCTTGTCTCGCTGTACTTTGGAAATCCATATCTTTTTGCGACCGACATAATCCGCCTGTATATGCGCGCATGGAAGTATCTGCTTGCTCCTTTCTCTCCCCAGCTTCCATTCCAGCGAGTCGTTATAAGCCTTACCATTACGCTTATGCTGATTGCGTGCGGAATTTGCATATGGAGAAGACGAATCACGTTTCACCCGCTCGCGTACTCCTTTATCTTTGCGTCCATAACGGCTCTTCCAATTCTCGGAACTTTTAAGGTGCTTACGCTGACCCACTGGATTCGCTTCCTCTACTTGCCTTCCGTGGGAGGATGCTACATCATTGCATTGACCCTGGACGGCGTATCACGGTGGCTCCGACGACCGGTTCACGTATACGTCCTTCTCGGGATCGTCATGGCGCCGGTCATTGGACTATGCAAGTTCTATGATAATCAATGGATCCAGGCTCAGCGCGAAAACAAGGAAATAATGGAGACTTTGATTGCTGAATTCCGCTCGCTTCCGGCATATTCGCGTGTGTACGTCTTGGGCGTTCCCTGGGCCGAAAAGGAGATACCTCGCATAGACTATGCGCTGCCGGGCGCCGTCGCGATTTATTATGATAGAAACGTACTCCAGGCTGGCCTCAATTTCCTGCCCGCCAACAAGATCGTGGCACTCGAACGAGAAACATATTCCGGAGAGGACTGGCGCTATTACCTGTTCACTTGGAACGCTCAGACCAAGACCCTGACGCAACAGGGAGACATCCAGCCGGAAACCAGCGACCACCCCGTCCGCATTACGTGGGAGTTTGATGGGCCGCTCGCACAACGGTATCTCGCTCCGGGCAAGGATATCTACATGATGGGTGCTGCGTCCTCGACGCCGACCTTCAAGGTGACGGGCCCATGGGCCTTCCTCTGGCTCCCTTGGGTTGACTCCCGGCGTCCCATCAAGTACGTGACGCTTGAAATGATGCTCAGCGCGGACGGCACAAAGAGAGACATCGCAAGAATTTTCTGGGTATCCGGGGACGAGCCGGACGTCACGGGAGGCAAATCCATCGGGTTTTTTGCCGTCGCAGACGGCCGATTTCACGAGTACAAGATTCCCATGTATAGAAACGGTCTTTCTGTCATCAATCCCAGAATCTTCAGACTGGCTATCCGACCCAGCCAGGTCTCCGACACCCTTTGTTCCGTGCGCAAGATGACCGTGGAGTACTATTGAGATTCTCCGTGTTCCCGCTGCGGTGCTTTCTAACGGCTTGCAAAACTGCAAGTTGATATGCTATAAATCATAAGAACCAGGGCTGTTCCGCGAGTGAAAGCATATCAATAGAGAAATCGGAGGAATTGACAGTGGCTAAGAAAAGGGTATACTTCTTTGGCGATGGCAAGGCCGAGGGTGACAGAACCATGCGGAACCTGCTGGGCGGCAAGGGCGCCGACCTGGCGGAAATGACCAGCCTCGGCATCCCCGTTCCCGCTGGTTTCACCATCACAACCGAGGTCTGCACCGAGTACTACCAGAACAACCGCAAGTATCCGAAAGGCCTCAGGGAAGAAGTTGATAAGGCCATGGCCAAGGTCGAAAAGGCCATGGGCCGCAAATATGGCGACCCCGATAACCCGTTGCTCGTCTCCGTCCGCTCAGGCGCGCGCGTCTCCATGCCGGGAATGATGGACACCGTCCTCAATATCGGCCTCAACGGGGTAACAATGCGCGCTCTCATTCGACAAACCGGAAACGAGCGGTTCGTCTATGATTCCTACCGCAGGTTCCTCCAGATGTATGGAAACGTCGTCATGGGCGTGCCCGATGAAGTGTTCGAAGAGCGAATCGAGAAGAGAAAGCACAAGAAGGGTGTCAAACTCGACGTAGAACTTAGCGCCGATGACTGGAAGACCCTCGCAAGACAATTCAGGAAGGACATCAAGAAGCATACCGGCCGCGACTTTCCGGATGATCCCCGTGATCAGCTCTGGGGCGCCATCGGAGCCGTATTCGAATCCTGGGACAACAAGCGCGCCCGACGCTATCGCGAGTTGAATAATATCCCGCACCACTGGGGAACCGCCACAAACGTGCAAGCCATGGTTTTCGGCAATATGGGTGACGACTGCGCCACCGGCGTCGCCTTCACCCGAGACCCCGCCACCGGCGAGAACCGCTTCTACGGAGAATATCTGCCCAACGCCCAGGGAGAAGACGTCGTCGCCGGAATCCGCACCCCGCAGCCCATTAACATAGCCGGAAAGACAAACCCCAACATGGTGTCTTTGGAAGAATACATGCCTGATGTCTACAAGCAGCTCCTCAACATCAGGAACAGACTGGAAAAACACTACCGTGAAATGGAGGACGTCGAGTTCACCATTGAACGCGGCAAGCTGTGGATGCTCCAGACACGCAGCGGCAAACGAACCGCCACCGCCGCCATAAGAATAGCCGTCGAAATGCAGAAAGAAAAGCTCATTTCCAAGGAGACAGCGGTGCTGCGAGTTCCGCCCGGACAACTCGACCAACTGCTCCACCCCACCTTTGACCCCAAGGCTGAAAAGAAAGTAATTGCGCGGGGGCTGCCCGCTTCACCCGGCGCGGCCACCGGAAAGGTCGTTTTCTCTGCGGAAAGGGCCGAAGAACTTGCGGGCCACGGAGAAAAGGTGATCCTGGTCCGCATCGAGACGTCCCCCGAGGACATCGGCGGAATGGCTGTCGCACAGGGCATCTTGACGCAACGCGGCGGTATGACCTCGCATGCCGCTGTCGTCGCCCGTGGAATGGGCAAGTGCTGCGTGGCCGGCTGCGGCGACATCGCCATAGATTACAAGTCCCGCAGTTTCAGTGTCGACCAGATGGTCGTCAAGGAGGGTGATTACATCTCGCTCGACGGCGCCGCGGGCGAAGTCATGCTGGGAGAAGTTCCCACTGTCCCGCCGAGCCTGGCCGGAGATTTCGGTACCCTCATGGCTTGGGCCGACCAGATGCGGCGGCTCAAGGTCCGCACCAACGCCGATACTCCCCGCGACGCGAAAGTCGCTCGCGACTTCGGGGCCGAAGGGATCGGTCTGTGCCGGACCGAACACATGTTCTTTGAGGGCGAGCGGATCATGGCGGTGCGTGAGATGATCCTCGCCTCCAACACTGAGGGCCGCGAGCGCGCCCTCGCAAAGCTCCTCCCGATGCAGAAGGGCGATTTCATCGGAATATTCAGGGAGATGGAGGGCCTGCCCGTCACTATTCGCCTGCTCGACCCGCCGCTTCACGAGTTCCTGCCGTTTGAGCCTGAACAGATCAAGGCGTTGGCGAAAGAACTTAAGGTGAGACCCAAGAAGCTGACCGAGAAAGTTCAGAGCCTGAGAGAAATCAATCCGATGCTTGGGCATCGCGGATGCCGGCTCGGCATCACGTATCCGGAAATATACCGCATGCAGGTGCGGGCCATCATGGAAGCCGCGTGTGAATTGGCGGCGCAAAAGATAAATGTCATCCCCGAAATTATGATCCCGCTTGTCGGCCATTACGCGGAATTGCGCTTCCTGAAGAATCATGTCATCGAGGTGGCTGACCAGGTTATGAAGGAGAAGGGGACCAGGGTCAAATATACGATCGGCACCATGATCGAGGTTCCGCGCGGGGCAGTTACCGCCGACAAGATCGCCGAATATGCCGAGTTCTTCTCCTTCGGAACCAATGACCTCACCCAGATGGCCTTCGGCTTCAGCCGCGACGATAGCGGGCCGTTCCTCCGCGATTACAGCGTCAAGGACATCCTCGACAGAGACCCGTTCATGGTGATTGACCGCGATGGCGTCGGCGAACTCATGAAGATGGCGGCGCAGAAGGGGCGAAGCACGAACTCAAGCTTGAAGCTGGGCATCTGCGGGGAACACGGTGGCGACCCCGAGTCCGTTGAATTCTGCCACCAGATCGGCCTTAACTACGTGAGTTGCTCGCCCTACAGGGTTCCGCTTGCGCGCCTCGCCGCCGCACAGGCAGTCATTCGAGAAAAACAGGCTGCTGCAAAGACCCTGAAGAGACGCTCTGACGGCGCCACCAGGAAGAGGGCCAAGACCGCAGCCACCCGCTCGCGTAAGGCCAGAAGGTGAGCACTAGGTTCAAGTAACACTTTAAGGCAAACTATGGAAAATTTTGGTACAATAGAAGTTGTACAGATTATCCTCGTGGGCATCTACTGCGTGGCCCT
>CAZEBC010000029.1:0-16900 GCA_964510165.1 uncultured bacterium | reverse complement strand
ATTCATGTATCTGCTTATCGCCTGCGGCAGGGAACCGTCCGATACCAGCCCATCCCCACAGCCTTCGCCTCCGCCCGTGGCCACTTCGATTTCTGCAGAAGAGTATAATCCCAAAATCGGGACCTATGGCGGGCGGCTCGTTCTTAGCCAGATAGCCAACCCCAAGGGCTTCAACCCCGTCATCGCCCAGGAAACCTCAACCACCGCGATAACGCAGTACATTTTTGAGGGACTTACCAGGGTCTCCGGAATCACGAACGAGGTGGAGCCGGCCTTGGCCAAGAGTTGGGAAGTTTCCGAGGACGGACTCACGTGGACCATCCACCTGCGCGACGACGTCAAGTGGAATGACGGCGCTCCCTTTACCGCCGACGACGTGGTCTTCACCTACCGGCAGTTGGTGTACAACAAGGATATCCCCTCAAGCAGCCGCGACATTTTCACGATAGAGGGCAAGGAATTCGAGGTAACCAAGATCGATAATCATACCGTCACCTTCAAGACTCCGATGATTTTTGCGCCGTTCCTGCGCGGATTGGCGCAAGAGATACTTCCTAAGCATGCACTCGAAAAATCGGTCCTTGACGGCACATTCAACTCCACGTGGGGTGTTGATTCCAAGCCCGAAGAAATCGTCGGTACCGGCGCCTTTATGCTCGAACGCTATGAGCCGGGCCAGCGCGTGCTGCTCAAGCGCAATCCGCATTATTGGAGAACCGATGCGAAGGGCAACAGGCTCCCTTACCTCGACGGCATAATTATCCTCATCGTGCCTGACCTTGACGTCGCACTCCTGAAATTCCAGGAAGGTGAAGTGGACCTTTACGGACTGCGCGGGACAGATTATCCGAAGCTCAAGCCGCTCGAAAAGGAAAAGGGATTCACAGTCTACCGCACCGGCCCGGATTTCGGCACAAACTTCATCGTGTTCAACCAGAACCCCGAGAAAAGCCAGGAAACCGGAAAGCCCTACGTGAATCCGAAAAAACTCAAATGGTTTACGAACGCGAAGTTCCGCCAGGCCGTCGCGTACGCGCTCGACAGGGAAAGCATGAAGAATACCGTCCTGAACGGGCTCGGCTATCCGCAATATTCTCCCTTGACCCCCAGCGCAGGATTTTTCTACAATCCGGATGTCGTGAAATACCCTTACGACCCTCAGAAGGCAAAAGCACTGCTCGCCGAGGCCGGTTTCAAGGACAAGAACGGCGACGGCTTCTTGGAGGACCCGGAGGGGAACACTGTTGAGTTCAACCTCTACACCAATGCTGAAAACACGGTCAGGATCCAGATTGCAGGCATCATCAAGGATGACCTCGAAGAAATCGGGATGAAGGTGAATTTCACCTCGCTGGAGTTCAACAACATCGTCGACAAGTTGATGGCCACATTCGATTGGGAATGTATCCTGCTCGGGTTGACGGGTGGAACCGAACCCCATTTCGCCAAGAACGTCTGGCACTCGACCGGCCAGCTTCACGAATGGTATCCCAGACAAGGGTCGCCCGCCACCCAATGGGAAGCCCGAATCGACAAGATATTCGAGCAGGGCGTTCAGACCCTTGATCGCGACAAGCGAAAGCAACTGTACGACGAATGGCAGCTGATCGTCTCTCAGGAAGTGCCGGTCATCTATACGGTGCTTCCCGAGATCATCTTCGCCGTTCGCAACCGATTCGGGAACCTGTATCCGACCGCTTTCGGAGGAGCGCTTCACAATATCGAAGAAATATACATCTTGCAATAATCAGGGCTTACCGCGAAGCTCTTCAGGCCCACGAGCAGTTCCTCGTGGGCTGTATCATGTGTGTGTGCCGGTGATGCAATGACAGCGTATATAATCCGCCGCTTGTTTATCTTGCTGCCCCTCTTGCTTGCGATGTCGTTCGTCGCATTCATGTTCATTCAACTGTCCCCCGGCGATTACTTCGCCACTCTCCGCATGAATCCCCAGATTTCCGAGGAAACCATACGCAACTTGCAGGCCCAGTATCATATGGATGAGCCTGCCCTGATCCAGTACGCATATTGGCTCAAAAACCTCGCGAGGCTGGACCTCGGATATTCCGTCTCGCAAAAACAGCCCGTCACCAGCGTGATCGGCAGTCGCCTCGTCAACACGCTCCTTCTTTCGGTCTCAGCCATCCTAATTACGTGGCTGGTGGCCATCCCCATTGGCATCTATAGCGCCGTGCATCAGTACTCCATCGGCGACAAGTTCTTCTCTGGGCTGGCCTTTCTCGGCATGTCACTTCCGGGCTTCTTCCTCGCGCTTCTCATGCTCTATTTTCTCGGCTCGGAGTTGGGATGGCTCCCGCCCGGTGGCCTGAAATCGGCAAACTACGAGCAGCTTTCAGACATTCAAAAGGTCGTTGATATCGCCAGACATCTCGTCATTCCCACAACCGTCCTCGCCATCGGTGGACTGGCAAGCCTCCAACGCATAATGCGCGGCAACATGCTCGAAATCCTCAGAATGCAATACGTAACCACCGCCCGCGCCAAGGGCCTCCCGGAAAACCAGGTCATCTATCGCCACGCCTTGCGAAACGCCATTAACCCAATGGTCACCATTTTCGGATTCGAGTTTTCAAGCCTTCTCAGCGGCGCCGCCCTGCTCGAAATCGTATGCGGATATCCCGGCCTGGGACAGGTTATGCTCGAGGCCGTCAGAAGCCAGGACATTTTCCTGGTCATGGGAAGCACGCTCATCGGGGGACTGCTGCTTGTGATCGGCAATCTCGTTGCCGATGTCCTCCTCGCAATAGTGGACCCGACGGTGTCGTATCAATGACAAACGAAAACGGAAACGGAAGCGCTCCCGCGTCGCAGGCGCGGCTCGCGCTCAAACGCCTCCGCCGCCACAAGCTGGCCATTTTCAGCCTGTGGGTGCTCGGCTTCCTCTACGCGTTGGCCATTTTCGCCGACTTCATCGCGCCTTACAATTACGATAGCGAGCGCCGCCACCTCTCGTATTGCCCGCCGATGCGCATTTACTTCTTCGATCAGGAGGGCAACTTCCGCCGGCCCTACGTCTACGAGTATTCGTACACATTCGACGAATACTACAACCGTGTGTATGTCCAGGATAAATCAAAGCGATACCCTCTGAAGCTGTTCGTCGAGGGCGAGGAGCACCGCCTCCTGGGCCTCGTACCAATGAAAACACGCCTCTTCGGCGTGGACAAGCCCGCCCGTATCTACCTGCTTGGAGCCGATTACCGCGGGCGAGACCTGTTCTCCCGAATCCTCGACGGCAGCCGCGTTTCCCTCTCGGTCGGCTTCGTCGGAGTCGCCATTTCTTTCTCCATCGGGATGCTGGTAGGAGGAATAGCGGGTTATTTCGGCGGGAGAGTGGACAACGTACTCATGCGTCTCTGCGAAATGGTCATGATGATCCCGGGCTTCTACCTCATGCTTGCGCTCAGGGCTGCCTTTCCTCCGGGATTGTCATCAATCCAGATTTACCTGATGATCGTTCTGATCATGAGCTTCATCGGCTGGGCCAGTCTGGCACGGGTCATACGCGGCATGGTCCTCTCCATCAGGGAAAAGGAATTCGTGACCGCCGCGCGAGCTTCCGGCGAAGGTTCTCTCCGTATCATTGTCCGCCACATCCTCCCCAACACTCTCTCGTACGTGATCGTCGCCGTGACTTTATCCATCCCCGGCTATATACTGGGTGAGTCGGCGCTCAGCCTCATCGGGGTCGGCATTCAGGAACCGCAGGCCAGTTGGGGCAACCTCCTCAGCGAAGCCATGAATATCGCACAGATCGAGTTCCACCCCTGGATTCTGCTGCCCGGCCTCTTCATTTTCGTGGCCGTGATGTCCTTCAATTTCCTGGGTGACGGCCTCCGCGACGCGCTCGACCCCAAACTCGCTTTTGAGGAAAAGGCCCAATGACCACCCTCATCGAAGTGCGCGACCTGAAAACATATTTCTACAGCGACTCCAAAGTGGTACGCGCCGTCGATGGCGTCAGTTTCTCCCTCGAAACGGGAAGAACGCTCGGACTGGTCGGCGAGAGCGGATGCGGCAAAAGCGTGACCGCGCTCTCCATACTCAGGCTTATCCCCTCGCCGCCCGGCAGAATCCTCAACGGCGAAATTATCTTCGAAGGACGCGACTTGCTGAAGCTCTCGGAATCGGCCATGCGCTCCGTCCGTGGCAACGATATCGCGATGATCTTTCAGGAGCCTATGACCTCGCTTAACCCCGTCTTCACCATCGGCTACCAAATAGCGGAGGCAATCAGGCTCCACCGTAAAGTCTCGCGCTCAGAAGCGAAGGCAATCGCCATCGAACTCCTCCGCAAAGTCAAGATTTTCTCGCCCGAACAGCGCTACAGCGATTATCCCCATCAGCTTTCGGGAGGTATGAAGCAAAGGGCGATGATCGCCATGGCAATATCGTGCAACCCCAAACTGCTTATCGCCGACGAGCCGACCACCGCGCTCGACGTCACCATCCAGGCACAAATACTCGAGCTCATATATGACCTCCGGCGGGAATTCAACATGTCCACATTGCTGATAACTCATGACCTTGGCGTCGTCGCCGAGTCAACCGACGACGTCGCAGTCATGTACGCGGGGCAGATAGTCGAGTACGCCACAACCGCTCGACTCTTCGAGAATCCCAAACACCCGTACACAATCGGCCTGCTCAACTCGCTCCCGAGGCTGGGTGACGAAGAAGGACAACTCCGTGCCATTGAGGGCGCCGTCCCCGATCCGGCAGGCTATCCGCCCGGCTGTCGCTTCCACCCGCGATGTGACCTGAGCGACCGCGAATGCGAACGCCTCGAATCCGAACTCATAACCGTCGAACCGGGACACCTCGTCAGATGCAGGAAAGCGTGAACGCATGGACTTCACTCTGATAGGCTGGATTGCCGCCGCAAACTCGGCCCTCGCGCTCGGCCTAGCCCTATGGGTCTACGGCGACGCCCGCAAAAACCGCAGACCTGCCGTCAAATGGGCGCTCGGCGCCTTCATCATTGGCACTCTCATGGGATTCCTTAACGGCCTGCTTTGTTATCTCGCGCGGCATAAAACAATCGAACGAGAGTACAATCCCGTCTTTTGGCCCGCGCTGTGCGCCGTGCTCTCGCTCCCAGCCTACATCGCCCTCTACACATACGACGATTGCCGGAGCCGCGAGATGAACACAAAGCTCTGGCCCACCCTCGCCCTCATAACCGCCCTCCCGGCTATCGTCCCGTGGCTCTTCTTCCAGCTTCTTTATGTCCTCCTGCGACGGCCGTGCCGACGCCCCACCATAACCGTTGAAATGATAAGAGGACACTACGAACAGCAGCATCTGCTCGAACCGATGGATAACCTTCTGCTCCGCGTCGAACGACTCAAGAAATATTTCCCCGTCCGCGCAGGCGTCTTCGCCAGAGTGAAGGAACACGTCAAAGCGGTCGACGACATCTACCTCACCGTCAAGCCGGGCGAGACGCTCGGACTCGTCGGAGAAAGCGGCTGCGGCAAGACCACCCTCGGCAGAACCATCCTCCGCCTCATCCCGCCCACCAGCGGCCGCGTCTTTTACGACGGTCTGCCTCTCGATCTCCTCTCCGAAAGCGAAATGAGGGCCATGCGTAAGGAGATGCAGATAATTTTCCAGGACCCATTTGGCTCACTCAATCCTCGGATGAACATCGAGAATATTGTCGGCGAAGCCGTCTCCGTCCACAAAATCGCCGACGGCAGAGAACGCCGCGAACGAGTGGCTCAATTGCTCGAACGAGTCGGATTGTCCAGAGAATTCCTCGACCGCTATCCGCATGAATTCAGCGGCGGACAAAGACAGCGCATCGGCATCGCGCGTGCTCTCGCGCTCGAGCCCCGCTTCATCGTCTGCGACGAACCTGTATCCGCGCTCGACGTCTCCATCCAGGCTCAGATCGTCAACCTCCTCAAAGACCTTCAAGAGGAATACGGCATTTCCTACCTTTTCATCGCGCATGACCTCAGAGTCGTTGAGTATATAAGCCACCGGGTCGCAGTCATGTACCTCGGCAAAATCGCGGAACTCGCCTCAAGCGAGGAACTGTACCGCAGCCCTCGCCATCCCTATACGGTCGCTCTCATGTCGGCGATTCCAATACCCGATCCCAAGCACAGACGCAAGCGAATACTCTTGCCCGGCGACGTGCCCTCCCCGATCAATCCGCCGCCCGGCTGCAGCTTCCATCCCCGCTGCTTCAATGCTTTGCCTGTCTGCAAGAGCGTTGTCCCCGGCCTGATTGAACACACACCAGCCCACTTCTTCGCCTGCCACAATCCCGTTCCTCCAAAGCCCTGAACCCACAACCCCGCCCGTCTCGTCCGCCCTGTCCGATCTGACTGTCCGAGACTCGCCTCACCCCGCGTCGTCTGCATTTTAGTAACTTTAGCTCACTTTAGTCACTGATCTCGGCCGGCCCTTTTCGGCCACTTTTTGTTGAAATAATCCCCGCATTCGTGTATGATTTAAGCAAATCATCGCTTGTTCGCTTTGTATCCATCAAAGAAAACGGGAATTCAGCTCATGAAGGTTCGGGCCACGGCGCCAACCCGGATAGACCTCGCCGGAGGCACGCTTGACCTCTATCCGATCTATCTCTTTGAGGAGGGGGGACTGACACTCAATTGTGCCATCGACATGTTCTGCACCGCAACAATCGAACTGCGCGCTGATGCCAGGGTCTGCCTGTCCTCGCTGGACCTGCGAATAGAGGAAAAGTGCGACCATATGGATTCGCTCAGTTGCGACGGCGAACTTGGGATTGTCGCAAGAGCCGTCAAGTTCTTCAACCTCCCCAACGGATTGAACATCACCACGCAGAATGGAGTCATCAAGGGTTCGGGACTGGGGGCTTCTTCCTCTTTATTGATAGCGGTTCTGGCAGCCTTAAACGCCCTGAGCAATTCCCCGTATTCGCGCGACGAGCTGATTGATGTCGCCGCCGACCTCGAGGCCCAGTGCATAAGGGTTCCCACCGGCAAACAGGATTATTACGCCGCCGTTTACGGAGGAGTGAGCGCTCTGTGGTTCGGGGTCCGGGGAGGCAAACGGGAAAAGCTGCTCGACAATACCGCCGTGGATGAACTCGAAAAGAGGCTTATCTTGTCCTTTACCGGCGCCCCCAGATTCTCAGGAGCCACCAATTGGACAATGATGCGTAACTACATCGAGGGTAATCCCGAAACTCGCGAAGGCATGAAACACATCAAGCAAATCGCACTCTCGATGCGCTCCTGCCTCGTGAAAAAGGACTGGGACGAATTTGCCCGTCTGCTCGACACTGAATGGCAAAGGCGGCGCACGCTTGGCGAGGGAGTCACGACCGACAGCGTGGAAAAAATAATGCGGGCCGCCCTGCATGCAGGCGCCTTGGCCAACAAACTCTGTGGCGCCGGAGGAGGCGGCTGCATGATTACCTGCATACGACCCGAAGAAAGGGCCCGGGTCGCGGCGGCCCTCACGGACGCGGGCGCTCAAGTGCTCCCATTCAAGATCATAACCGACGGTTTGAAAATAGAACATTTGTCGTAAGGGAGACAACAATGAGACTGTCGCTCAGTTCTGTAAGTGCGAATTCATTCGCACACTCCGTGGGTACGAATTCATTCGCGCGGCCGGCAATTAAGACCGCGCTGAGGGCCATCGCGGCCCTCCTTTTTGTCGGATTGCTCGCGGGATGCTCCTCCCCCAACAAGGTGCGGGGGCCTGGCGGTGCCGACCCTCTGGTCCGGGGAGAGGTCTCCGATGACAAAGTCAAGCAAGCGCTCGAAACGAAACTCGCCGGGCAAATTTCCTATTTGCAGGAGAATCAGGAACAGTTCAAGAACCAGGTAATCGCGATTTCTTCCGGCGACGCCAAACTGTATTACAAATACTACGATGAGTTCCCAGAGCCCGATGCGGTCGAAGTCACCGTGACAAAGACAGACTCCTTCAGCCCTTCATACGTCGGCGAGGCAAAGTACCGCAAGGTCCGCTACCAGACACGGTACTCCAGGTCGCAAGGCAAAGCCAGCGACGATACCGATTTCATCCGGGACCAGGGCGTCCAGAAGGATGTTTACGAGTTCGACGGCGAGACATGGCAACTAAAAAGCTCCGTCTTCGAGGTCACAAAAACATCCGTGTACAGGGAAGATGAGTGGGTTGTGCCACAGGGACGCATCAATCGGGTCGAGGAAGAAAAACCGGAATACTTCATCGACAAGGTCCGTACTCTGTTCGGCTTGCTCGAATAAGGAAGGTCGTTAGTCCATCATGATAGTATCTGTGCAAAAGCCCTTAGAAGAAATCAAGAGTTCTCTGTCGCGCTACCATAAGGTGGCGATTATCGGATGCGGCGGATGCGCCGCCGTCTGCCAGGCCGGCGGCACGAAACAAGTCGAAGACCTCGCTGCCAAACTCGGCGACATGGAAATCGTCTTGACGTTCCAGATCGACGAACCTTGCGACCAGCGCGTCCTCGCCCGCGAATTGCGGCGAGTCACGGAACGGCTGGAACAGGTGGAGGCGGTCCTGATGCTCGCATGCGGCACCGGGGTGCAAGCCCTCGCCGACTCCCTTGACAAACCGTGCCTTGCCGGGTTGAATTCCCTGTTTCCCGGCACGGTCATCCATTCCAACAGTTATCTTGAAAACTGCATCGCATGCGGCGAATGCGTCCTGAATCACACAGCGGCAATTTGTCCTCGAACCCGATGCCCGAAGGGAATTCTCAACGGTCCGTGTTCAGAAAAAGCCGGCGAGAAATGTGACCTCAATCCTGATCAGGAATGCGTGTGGGTGACCATTACGAACCGTAGGGAAGCGCTCGGTCTGCCTGAACTCGATGTTGAATTCTCCGCGCTCAATTGGTCCAAACGGGTTCTCCCTCGCAAACTTCAAAGATAAGAGCTGTTCAAGCCATGAAGAGATTCCTGGAAATACAAACTCCAATCGCTCTCGACATAACCGATTTCATCGCCGCTCTCCTGAGATTGAACTCGTTTTCCGCAATAGTGCTCGATGAGAACGGCGGTATCGATCCCATCTTCCTCGCAAATCTGTCGCGCGAGCGCATCGCCAAGGAAATCTTCCTGAAGATTTCTTGTCGCGACAGGAATCGAATCGCCCTTCACTCGCGCCTGCTTACTGCGGCCTGCGTCGGATTCACCAACCTTGTCCTCTCAGACGGCGCCCATCCGATCCTCACGGCCTTCCCGTCCGCAAAGCCGGTGTATGAGATGGATTCGTTGAGCTTGTTGCTCGCACTTAAGAACTCCTTCTCAGATGACATACCTTCCTCGCTTGCTTCGGTCAAATGGACCGTTGGCGCATACATCGGGGGCGTTACCTCCGCCGATATTGCGCGCGCGCGAAAATTACTCCGCGCTGGCGTGGACACCTTCTTCGTTCGCTCGGTTGAAACCGTCCGAAAACTCCGCCGTGAAACGGACAAACCCATTATCCTCTCCGTCACAGAGGAATGCGCGCCGGATATGGCAGTAACCGTGCGCGAGGCCGAGGACGCTGGCGCGGCCGGTGTCAACCTGGTCGTGACAAACCTCGACAGAGTGCTCAATGGAACCATTGCTTTTTGATAATGGCGGCGTGATCCTGGCGATGGGCAATGAGGCCATCGCTCGCGCCGGAATTGAAGCCGGGATAGGCTACTTCTCCATGTATCCCGGCACGCCGGCAACCGAGATCGGGCAAACCCTCGAAAGTCTGAAGGACAAGCTGCCCGGCTTCTACATGGAGTACAGCGCCAATGAGCACGTCTCCCTGAATGGCGCAATGGGCGCTTCATGGGCCGGTGTTCGCTCGATGGTCGCCATGAAGCACGTGGGCATGAACGTTGCCGCCGAGCCGGCGCATTTTCTCGGCTATACCGGTGTGGACGCCGGCCTTGTGATCGTGATAGGCTCCGATCCGGGCGCCACCAGTTCCACGGGCGAGCAGGACGATCGCTGGTATTCGCTTCATACCCACCTTCCCTTGCTCGAACCAGCCACCATACAAGAGGCCAAGGACTTCACCCTCGCTGCGTTCGAGTTGTCAGAAAAGTACTCCATTCCGGTCGTCGTGAACGCCGCTTCCCGTCTCTGCCACAATATCGGCGACCTCCGTCTTGGGCCGATCACGCGACGGCAGGGTAGGGGAGAGTTCCGGCCGAACTACCAACGCTATTTCAATCTCTTCGGGCAGGCTGTCCGAAACCACCAGGCCTGTATCGAACGCATCAATGCCCTGGCTCAGTCCGAAGACAGTCGTTCATATAACAAGATAGTCCACGGCAACGCCTCGTGGGGAATCGTGACATCGGGCGTGAACTATCTGTATGTGATGGAGGCGCTCGAAATTCTTGGCCTGTTCAACGTGCCGGTGTTCAAGATCGGGATGTCGTATCCGTTTCCCGCGTCACAGTTGCTTGAGTTCGCGAAGAAACTCGAGAAAATCGTAGTTGTCGAGGACCTGGAAGGCTTTCTTGAATTTCAACTCAAACGGCATGCCTTTGAACTCGAGCTCCGATTCGAAGTGCTCGGAAAAGAACTCATTCCGCCTTCGGGAGAAACAAGTCCCGACATCGTTGTCGAGACCCTCAGCCGCGTATCCCGGAAGGCCATTCCGGAACAAATCGCAAGAGCGAAGCGAATCGGCTCGGAAATCGCGTCTTCGATTCCTCAACGCATCCCCACATTCTGCATCGGATGCCCCCATCGGGCATCGGTATATGCGGTCGTTTCCGCCGCCAAGAACCACGCCGTCATCGGCGGGGATATCGGGTGTTACACCATGGCCTCACTGCCACCCTTTGAGGCCGCTGATTGGTGCACCTGCATGAATTGTGGCCTGAGCGCGGCGCAGGGTATCCGCCACGTGAGCGACGGCAAACCCATCATCGCGTTCGTGGGCGACTCTACGTTCTTTCATTCCGGACTCCAGGGACTTCAGAACGCCGCAGCCACAAATGCGGATGTCCTCCTCATCATCTTGGATAACCGATGGATCGCCATGACGGGACACCAGCCAAGCCCGACAACAACCACAAATGTGCGCGGCGAGCGTCTGGACGCAATAGACCTGAAGACTTTGTTGCAGACGCTCGGAGCAAAACGCGTACGGACTATTGAAGTGTTTGACGTCGCCAGGTTCAGGGCCGCCGTCGTTGATGAACTCACACGGCGCGGCCTCCGCGTGATCATAGCGAGAGGCGAATGCGCGCTCCAATCTCATCGGCGCAACAGGTTTGTGCCCCCCGTTTACGACGACTTCTACTCCATAGTCCGGGAACGCTGCCAGAGGTGCGGCGTCTGCTACAAGGAGTTTGGCTGCCCCGCGATAATGGAAGCCTCCGATGAATACGGTGACTATTATTACATCGATGAAGAGCTATGTGTTCGCTGCGGCTCGTGCAAGACAGTGTGTCCGAACTCCGCCATTGTGCGCGCTCGTCTTTTCGAACCGGAAAGCCGAAAAACCGGCAAGCGCGCCGCAGGAGGTCGGTAATCATGCCAGTCTATAACGCGCTGGTGGCGGGCATAGGCGGGCAGGGTGTCATCACGCTCGGAACGTTTTTGAAAAAGGCGGGTCTGAAAGCGGGCGTCCGTGTGAGTGGTTCCGAGAGGAGGGGCGGAGCGCAACGCGAAGGCCATGTTTCAGCCATCATCCGCTACCAGTGGCGCGACAACGGCTTAATCACGGAAACGGACGAACGCAGGGACGTGTGCTCGCCAATGCTGTGTGCGGGAACCGCCAATTTGCTGATCGGCCTGGAACCCCTCGAGGCCCTGCGCCTCGCAGTCTATCTGAATGAGGCCTCGACAGTTATCCTGAACACTTTCCCGCTTTCGCCTATTCCCGTCAAATTGGGCCGAGACACGTATCCCGAAACGAAACTCATGATTCAGATGTTGGGGCGGCTCACCACCAACGTATATGCCTGGAATCTGACGCAAATTGCGCGGGAACGATTCGGCCATTCTCGCGCGATAAACGCCATGTGCCTTGGAATAGCTTCAACCGTCGCAGCGCTTCCCGTGAGCAAGGCGCATTTGCTCGAGTCGCTTCGTGAAGACGGCCGCCCCGAAGATACTGAGTGTTTCCACTTGGGAGTTGAGCTCGCCAATGACAAGAGGCGTTGACGACAAGACGGTCAACGAACTGGCCGAGAGCCAGCTTCTTACCGCCCAGAAAAAGTTGCTGAAGCCTCGTCTCCAGAACAAGCTCATCCTGGCATTTGTCTCGACCGCCGTCATCTCAATCGCTCTTTCCACCTATCTGGTAATCCGCATAACCGCGGAAATCACGGAGAAACAAATCGAGCGGAAGGTCAGGGACGCCACCGGCACAGTGCTCTCGGTTATAGACATTTACGAGGAGCAGGCTGTCCGCAGTTTAAAGGCCGCGCTTGAAAAACCAGGGCTTGCTGATGCTCTCAAACAGGAAAAGATGTCTTACATCTTTACCCCTCCCATATCATCGGGCACTAAGGCCCCGGTCGGACTATGGGTGCCCACGGGACAGCCGGTTGCGGGAACCGGCCCGCCGCTGTTGCAGACTCAAGCGCCTCCCTCGGCGACAAAAACGATAATGGAGACAGAGGTCAATGGAATCCAAACCCTCCTTGCGGGCGCGGTGATGCCCATATCGGATGGGGAACGCCAGTATGGAATGCTTGCGATAGGATATCCCCTCGGCAAGAGCTTCGCGCAGGATGTGGAGATCATGACCGGCGCCGATATTCGCATTTTCTACGAGAAAATCCCCGCCGGGCCCTCGAGCATATTCTTCAAGGGAAGCAGCACCGAGATTTCGGAGGCCGCGCTCAAGGAGATTCACGAAGTTGCTTCCGTCATGCGAAGCCGCCCCGACCTTACTCTGATAGTCGAGGGACACGCCGACTCGAGCGGCTCCGAAAAGCATAATTACCATGTTGGTCTTAGACGCGCCGAAGCGGTGAAGACAGCCCTTATCGCTGAAGGCATCGAAGCCTCGCGCATCCAAACGATAAGCTTTGGTGAAACGCGGGCGGTCGCGCCCGAAACCACGGAAGAAAACCGGGCCTTGAACCGGAGAGTCGAACTGGAGTTCAAATCGCGAGAGGAATCGCTTGTGGGCGCCATTCAGGACTTGCCCATGACGTCCGCAATCAAAAAAAGCATTTTCGTGGACAAACAACGTTATTACGATGCGCATGCGCTCCTCAAGGGCGAGCCGTATCGCGCGGCCTACCAGCCCCTCGTGGGGTACGGCGGCAAGGTACTCGGGTTAATCTTTGTCGGCGTCCCTCACAAGTACACATTCTCGGCGACCGTCGCCACGTGGCACTTCTTTCCCGTTATACTTGCGTTCGGCTTCCTTTTTGCGACGATGCTCGGGTACACAATCTCCCGGGGAATCTCGCGGCCAATCAGGGTCCTTTACAGAAAAGTGCTGGCGGTCTCCGAGGGTGACCTTGAACAGCATTTCGACGCGCAATCCAAGGACGAGATTGGAGACCTCGGCCGGGCCTTCAACATCATGACGCGAAAGCTCAGACAACTCAGAGAATTGGAACAGGAAATGCAGCGGCGAAACAGGCTGGCCGCGCTGGGAGAGTTATCCGCCGGCGTCGCCCATGAAATCCGCAACCCGCTTGGCATCATCAAGAACTCCGCTGAAATGCTACGCGACCGCATCCAGGACGATTCCAAGAGACGCGAGCTGACGGATTTTATCGTCGAGGAAGTTGACCGCCTTAATCGGGTTGTGACGAACTTTCTCCAATTCGCCCGGCCGTCCCAGCCCTGTCCGGAACCGGTCGACATAAATTCGATCGTCGAACACACGCTGTCCTTCATTACTCCAGAAGTCGCACAAGGCGACATAGCAATCAAGAAGATGCTCGCGCCAAACCTGCCCCTCGTGCTCGCGGACTCGGAGCAATGCCATCAGGTGTTTCTGAACCTGTTCATGAACGCCTTTCAAGCAATGAACGGGTCAGGCGCGCTCACAGTCGAAACGAGGCTCTCAGAGCCTCTAGAAATCTCCGCCGTACAGGCCTCCTCCGGCAGTGCTCACTTGTTGGCCCTGTGCTCGCAAGCCAAAGAAAGCAACCAGGCGGTCGATATCGTGATTTCGGACACGGGGGAGGGCATTGCGCCGGAACTATTGCCAAGGATATTCGATCCGTTCTTTTCAACAAAGGATGACGGGGTTGGGCTCGGACTTTCGCTCGTCCATAAAATAGTCGAGAACCATAACGGGCGCATCAGGGTTAGCAGCACGCCCGGCATGGGAACGACATTTGTGATCTCGCTGCCCACGGCCCGTCCGGAAGAGCAATGAGGTAGGGAGATGCCCGCAAACATTCTGATAGTTGACGATGAGGCTCGAATGCGCCGGGTCCTCCAACTGCTGTTTGAAGAGGATGGCCACGGTGTGACGCTCGCCGAGAACGGCGAGGAGGCTCTCGAAAGGCTTAAGGGGTCGCGCGTTGACCTCGTTATCTGCGACATGCGCATGCCTCGCATGAATGGCATTGACCTGCTCAGCCGAATCAAGGAAGTATCGCCCGAACTGCCGGTCATCATCATGACCGCGTATGGCGAGGTGAAGACGGCGGTGAAGGCCATGAAGCTGGGGGCCGAGAACTATGTCACCAAGCCGCTCGACATGGAAGAGCTTCGCATATTGGCGTCCCGAGCCATCGAGAAAAGGTCGCTCATCAAAGAGAATATCCAGCTCCGCACCGAACTTGACTCCAGGTTCGATATCAGCAATTTCATCGGACGGTCCGAGAAGATGGAGCGTGTGTTCAAACTCATCGAACAGGTGGCGCAAACCAATACCACGGTGCTTGTGACCGGCGAAAGCGGCACGGGAAAGGAACTTGTGGCGCGCGCCATCCATTCCAAGAGCCCTCGCCATCTCAAACCGTTCGTGGTGGTCAACTGCGCCGCCCTCGCCGAGCATCTCCTTGAGAGCGAGTTGTTCGGACACGTGAAAGGCGCCTTCACGGGCGCTCACAGTGACCGGCATGGCCGCTTTGAAATGGCCGACGGCGGCACACTTTTTCTCGATGAGCTCGCGCTGATGTCGGTCTCCCTGCAGGGCAAGTTGCTAAGGGTCTTACAGGAAAAAGAGTTCGAGCCGGTCGGCGGCGCACAGACGATTAAGGTTGATGTCCGCATCATAGGCGCAACGAACAAGAACCTTGAACGGTTGCTCGAAGACAAGACATTCAGGGAAGACCTCTATTACCGGTTGAACGTGGTCGAGATTCACCTGCCTCCTCTGCGAGAACGCAAAGAGGATATACCGCTGCTGACGGACTACTGCATCGCGAGATTCAACCGAGAACTCGGCAAGAGCATTAAGACGGTTTCCGACGAAGCGCTTAAGCTCCTTATGGAATATGACTGGCCCGGCAACGTGCGCGAGCTGGAAAACTTGTTGGAGCGTGCGATGGTGCTCGGAAAATCGGATGTTCTCGGAACCGATGATTTCCCCGCTCAGATAGCCAGACTGCTTGAGCGACCCGAATCCCGCACGTCAGTGCTCAACGACCTCAAGCTGCCCGAGCGAGGGCTTCCTTTAATCGAGACAATCGAGGAAATCGAAAAATCATTCATCCGTGACGCCCTGGAAAGGACCGGCGGGAATAAGACGAAGGCTGCCGAATTGTTGGGCGTGACGCGCAAGATCATGCGTTACAAGTCACAGAAATATGGGCTTGCGCATAACAAAGACGAAGTTGAAAAAGATTAGGGATTACCGGCCCTTTTGGGCCGATTACAGAACCTTTTATTTTGAAATATGTTACGACATAAATGACTGCTAATCGGGGCATGGCGGTGGTCCAAAAAGCTCGCTCGGAATTCAATCCTTAACCGGTCCATTTGGTATTGCCATGCTGGTCGTTGCTTCGCAACCTACTGTTATATAATCACTTAGGAATATCCTCCCATTTTTTGCGCTATATTTCAGTTGTGGCATAATTGTTGCTTAGTAATCGCAAAATCTTGTGTGTTCATGGCTTTCGCAATCTACCCGGTCTAGGAGAGGTTACATGCTCAGAAGTTCAGTGGTTGTCTTAGGCGAAATAAGCCAGACCCGAACCGACGGATATATTCACCCTACCGCCGTCATAGGGCGCAACGTCCGCATTGGCGAATATGTGAGAATAGGCCCCTTCGTAGTGATTGATGACGGAGTTCAGATTGACGATGGAGTCGAACTGGGTGCTCATGTTTCCATCGGACCTTTTGTTCATATCGGCGCTCACTCCGTGCTTTATCCGCATGTTGCCATTCGCGAAAGAGTGCGGATTGGCCGAAACGTAATTATAAATAGCGGCTCGGTGGTTGGAAGCGATGGGTTTGGGTTCACCAACAACCTGGGCGAAAACCACAAGATTCCACATCTCGGGACTGTGGAGATTGAAGACGACGTGTACATCGGCGCCAACGTCACCATTGACAGAGCCACACTCGGTGTGACTCGGATAAGGCGAGCCGCGCGCATCGAGAATCTGGTTCAGATCGGCCACAACGTCGAGATTGGAGAAGAGACCGTAATACGGCCGCGGGTCGGCGTTGCGGGCAGCACGACGATCGGCGCCGAAACATATGTGGGTGAACAGGCGGGCATTGTCAATCATATTCAGATTGGAAGCAATGTCACAATACATCCATTCTCCGGAATCACGAAAAGGGTAGGGGACGGTCAGACAGTCATGGGGGTTCCTGCAAGACCGCTGGAGATGGAGACATCGATTCAGATGCTCGTGCAAGAACTTCCTGAACTGGTGAAGGGCTTCCAGAAACTCAGGCATATACTCGATCGCTGAACGCTTCTTGCAGGCGACAGAAACAGATCAGATAATGCGGGCAATTTCCGAGTGAAATTGCCCGATTTT
>CAZEBC010000028.1:1591-28357 GCA_964510165.1 uncultured bacterium | reverse complement strand
GCCCAGGAGTTCATCCTGCCATACGCCCGTGAGGGAAAGCATAATGTCTGCCTGCGTTTTTGTCTTACCGCAGACAATCTGGGGCGGCTTCACTTCGGCAGTTATCCGCGTGGACGCAAGCGAACTCAGAAGAGTGGTTTCGACGTCTATCACTTCGCCTGCCGGTTTTCCGCGCATGGGCTTTATGAACAAGGGAATCCGGACGGTGGCGGGCAAGCAGGCAACCCCCAGATTGAGCATGCTGTCTTCTTCAACCTTGAGGCCGGGTCCCGGATAGAGGCGGGCCTCGCTTATGACGGGCGGAATCTGCGGTTCATCGTCACCCGATGAGCCGGTCCGCCGCCAGCCCTTCGGTCTTTCCTCGGCACGCAATTCGATTGTGCTTCCCCGGCATTCTGCGACAAACTGAGCGAGGTCGATGTCAGGAACTCCCCTCAGCGCGACGTAGCTGATGTACCAGTCCCTTCCGGGCTTGAAGCGGGAGAAATACCGTTCCTTGATTTGCTCGTACGTTACGACCCGTTCCTCGGGCAAATCCTTGGGAGGATTGCTCTTGCCGTCGCTCAACAAGACAAGGATGTGGACGCCCGAGGGGTCTTCTTTGTAGAATCGGCTCAACTCCTCGATTCCCTTGTTCAATCCACCCGGGAAGTAAGTGTATTCGTCCGGACATGTCAGTTCGTCGCAGAACTTCACCATCTTATCCACGTCATCGGAGTCGGCAATCGTTTTCCTGAAATGCAGCTTGGAACTTTCGCCAAAGGTGACTATCGCGATGGAATCGCCCGAGCTGGACTCTCTGACATACTGCTTCAAGGCGCTCTTCAGGCTGTCCAGGATGTCATACATGCTGGTGGATACGTCAATGACGAACACCACGCTATGCTTGGAACTCTCTTCGGAGAGGGCGCCGGTCTCTGCGCATAGCGCATCCAGCGGGAAAAAAGCAAAGAGGCCAAGAATCAACAACGCCATTAGGATGCCCGGTGGCCGCCATTCAAAACGTATTCCGCGCATGTGGCACACCCTCTTCCCTCACACCATCACGCATCGGTACGCAGGTATATCATCTTTAACTCAATGCCAGAGCCACAATGCCTGCAAGCACTGCCAGCGCCGCTACGCCGACGAGCAGGATCTTCAGCGCCGGATGTGCGTGTTCCTTCCAGAGCAGAAACTTCGTTTTGTTGATGTGATAAGTTCTTCGAACCGACATTGTTGCCGCCTTCGAAGTTCATGACAATGTGTAAACATCCGAACGACACTGGCTCACAAACATGCGGATGTAATCCGTAAACGCGCTGCCCTCGGGTCAGGCCGATTCGATGCGAGGACAGGGGCAACGGGAGCGCTGCTTTTCCGCGTGCGTTATGCTCTATTTAACCAAAAGTCTGATTACAAATGGATTACAGATTCGCAAAACCGGCAAAAACTGATTCGAACAATGAGTTTATGTGAATGAACAAAGAGTAGGATATCATAGTATTGCAGAAAAATCAAGGAATAATTACAAAAAGCAATTTGCCTCTTGTGCGCACTGTGGATTGATGAGGGTTCGGGCGAGTCTTGCGCTGTTTGACCCTCGGAAGCGGTATTTGATATCATGAGCATAACGAAGCGTGGTGGGACGTACGGGTTCATTTTCTTGAGGGTCTGAGGAGATGAAACGAAAGATTTGGAGCGCATCGAGCGCGCTAAGCGCGCGCGTGAAGCGGTTGAGGGACGAATACTTCAACCTGGAAAGTCGCACATTTCGGAACGAAGTGCTTTCATACACGACCGGCAGGCCAGACGACATTGTCTATCGGCGTCATGAGGACTATGTGGTTCCCGAGATAATGCCTTTCATGAGGGCCGTCGGGGACAGCCTGCTCGCGCTTGCCGAGACCGTTCCCCTGCCGGACGGTTTCTGGGACGAGCCGCTTGCGGTCAGGCGCGCGCTTTTCTTTGCAGAGGTACTCCGGCAGATTCCGGTGGACATTCTGGAGGGGGAACTCATAGTCGGCGGGCGATTCAACACGGCGATGTCGAACTGCCTCAACGAGCGGGAGACTGAGGAATACCTCGAGATTGACCGCCGGGAATCGCAGCGCACGGAATGGCTGATCAAGCACGGGGTCAGCAATTGCGGGCCGGTGCCCTCGCACATCATCCAGGACTTCCCGCGGGTTCTGAAGGACGGCTTTGCCGGGATCAAGGAGGATGCGGAGCGCAAGCTGTCGACGGAAACCGACGAGGCAAGGCGCGCGTTTTATCGGGCGGTCGTCATCTGCTGTGAGGCGGTCCGCGAGTTCACTGCCCGATATGCCGAAGAGGCGCGCAAGCAGGCGAAAGGCGAGCGTGACTATGAGCGCCGCCAGGAACTGCTCCGGATTGCGGAACTCTGCGAGCGTGTGCCATATCATCCCGCCCGGGAATTCTATGAGGCGGTCCAGTCTGTGTGGTTCACGCACATGATTGACATGATAGCCGAGAGCTATCCGGGCGCGGGGCTTTCCTACGGCAGGTTCGATCAGTACATGTATCCCTATTATCGGGAGGACGTCGAATCGGGCAGGCTTTCGAGGGAACAGGCGAAGGAAATCCTGCAATGCTTCTGGATCAAGCACAACTACGCCTATGACCGCTATTACATGGGCGGCAAGCAGGGCATTAACTCGGGGTTCGGCCAACTGATAACACTCGGCGGCTGCGGGCTTGACGGAGAGGACCTCACCAACGATCTCACGTATCTTCTGCTCGATGTCATCGAAGAGATGAACATGCTTGAGCCGAAGCGCTCGATTCGGCTGCACGCAAAGACGCCCGAGCGCCTGATGCGGCGGCTGTGCGAGATGATCGCCGGCGCGCAAGGCTCGCCGTTCCTGCTCAACTTCGACAAGACGAGCATCATCGCGCTTGAGAAGGAGGGCGTATCGCGCGAGGAGGCATTCAATTACGGGATAGTGGGATGTATCGAGAACACCTCTCACGGGAACGATCTGTCCGGGACCGTGGACGTAAACATCAACTTGGCGAAGGCGGTCGAGCTCGCGCTCAATGACGGCAAATGCATGCTCACGGGCGACCGGATTGGCCCGAGCACGGGCAACCCAAGCGACTTCAAGACATATGATGAATTTCTCGCCGCCGTCAAGACGCATCTCAAGGATATCCTCCTGCAGACGATTGACGTGTACAGCGCATGGGATGCCTTGAGGGCCAAGTTTCTGCCCGTGCCGTATCTGTCCTCGCACATCGGCGGGTGCCTCGAGAGCGGGAAAGACGTGAGGCAGGGAGGCGCGAAGTACAACTTCATCACGGTCGAGGGTTGCAGCATCTCGACGCTGGCCGATTCGGTGGCGGCAGTGAAGAAGCTCGTGTACGAGGACAAACTGGTTTCGATGGCAGACCTGGTGATGGCGCTCAAGGATGACTTTTCGGGCAAGGAGCCGTTGAGGCAGATGCTGGTTCACCGCGCGCCCAAGTTCGGAAATGACGACGACTACGTGGATTCGATCGGGCGCGAGCTATCGAGGTTCTGGTCGGAAGAGGTAAGCAAGCACGTCTCACCCTGCACCGGCAGGCGATATACCGCGGGCTATCTGTCGTGGAACTACTTCATTTCATTCGCGCAATACACTGCCGCGACGCCGGACGGCCGCCACAGGGGCGAGCACCTCTCGAATGCGGTGGCGCCGGTGCAGGGACGCGATTCGCTCGGGCCGACCGCCGCCATGAAATCGGTGACGCGGTACGGGTTCGACGTGAATCCGCGCGGCGCCTCGTACACGATCACGCTCAACCCGTCGGTGCTTGAGGGAGAGGCCCAGTTGGAGCGGCTCGCGGCGCTGCTTCGCGCATATGGCGAGCTTGGCGGCACCTCCATTCAGATTAACGTGATCGACAAGGATACCCTTCTTGAGGCGCAGGCGAGTCCGGAGAAGTATTCCAATCTGCTCGTGCGCGTGACGGGCTACAACGCCTATTTCGTCACCCTCGGCAGGGGGATGCAGGACGAGATAATCGCGCGGACCTCGCACGGCAGATTATAGGAGCATGACGGTCATGGCCAGTATGCCACAGGTGGTGATGGAGAAATTCGCGGATATGGAGGCGGCCAAATTCATGGCGACGGTCGACGAGGAGGGCAACCCCAACGTCGCGCCCATCCTGTCCGTTATGCCGTTCGGAGACGACCGGCTCATCTTCGTTGACATCATGATGAACAAGACGCGCAAGAACCTGCTCGCGAACGGGAAGGTCGCGGTCTCGGTGCTCACCAGGGAGGGCATATCGTATCAGGCCAAGGGCGTCTTCGAAGGATTCCAGACTTCCGGCCCTTTGTACGACATGTTCGCGTCACATCCACTGCTGAAGTACAACGCCTACTCCGGCCCGCGCGCGATCGGCCTGATACGAATTGAGTCGCTGTACACCGGCTGTCCGCCGCTTCCCGGGAAGCGGATATCGTGAACGCACCCATGTCCCTCATAGGAACCGGCATAGACATAGTCGAGGTGGAGCGGATCGAGCGGATGCTCGAGCGGCAGGGCGACAGGTTTCTCACTCGCGTGTTCACTCGGGCCGAGGTCGAGCGCTGTACGAAAAAAGCGCGACCCGCAATGCACCTGGCGGCTCGATTCGCTGCGAAGGAGGCCGTCGCCAAAGCGCTCGGGACAGGTTTCTCGAAGGGAGTGCGCATGCGCGACATCGAGGTGGTCTCGAACGATGGTCCGCCACGGATTCAGCTTTATGGCGCCGCCGCCAGGCGATATGACGCTCTGAAGGCCAGCCGGATTCTGCTTTCGCTCACCCACACGCGCGAGTACGCCCTTGCGCATGTGGATATCGCGTGACTAACCCACCCTATGCCGGCTCGATGCGCTCAAGCACCTTGTCGATATCGGCTCTGTTATTATAGAAATTGACGCCCATGATGAGGCAGTTGCGCATGGCGTGGACCATAATGAGGTCGGACCGCAACTCCTCGGCCAGCTTGTATGGGTCCTGCCTCGGGAGGCTGAACAGCACGATGCCCGACCATTGGTTGTTGTCGCGCGGGCTTACGATTGTGCAGCCTTTCGCCGCCGCCTTCTCGCACAGGTAATCGGTAAGTTCCTTGACGCGTCGCTCGATGTTCTCGGGACCGATCTCCTCGATGAGAGCGAGCGCGGCGTTGAGCGCGGCGATGCCGACCACATTCTTCGAACCTTCCTCATATCGGCGCGCTCCCTTTGCCGGGGTGAACGGATACGAGTCGGTCGGGAATTCCATGTTCACCTCTTTTTCGAGACTGCTCCAGCCGATGTGAACCGGCCTGAGCTTCTCAAGAAGCGCCTGGCGGCAATAGAAGATGCCGAGGCCGGGTAGCGCAAGCAGCCATTTGTGCGTTCCCGCCGCAATGCAGTCAATATCCATTTCCCTCACGTTGAGCCGGATCGCGCCGAGGCACTGGATCGGGTCAACAAAGAAGACTATGTCGCGCTCATGACATATCTCGGCGATGGCTTTCAGGTCACAGCGCTGGCCGGTATCGAACTGGGGCCAACTGACTGCAACGAGCCGGGTGCGTTTGGTGATGCCCTTCCTTATGACCTCGGGAGTAATGCGGCGATTGTCCTGTTCGACCAGGACGGTCTTGACACCGTTGTGTTGCTGAGCGAGAAACGGATACACGATGGTCGCGTACTCGCGCCGGCTCAGGAGCGCCTCATCGCCTTCTTTCCACGGCATTGACTGCGCGAGCCAGAGGATTCCCTCGGTCGTATTGCGGCAGAAGGCGACCTCCTCGCTATCACACCCTATCAGCCGGGCCACGCGCTCGCGCGTCTCGTCTATCATCGGCCTAAGCAGCGCCATCGAGATGGCGGCGGAATTCATGATGGAGTCGGTCATCTCATGGACTGCGTCGGACACGGGCTTTGGCAGGGGCGATTTGGCATTGCAAAGGAAATAGGCAAAGTTCTCGGTGATAGGGAAAAGCTTTCGGACTTGTTCGAAGTCTGCGGTCATGAGTATCCTCCTTAGCGAAGCATGCTGACAAGATAGCGGATAGCAGGATTATATGGGCCAGTTGCCCAAACGTCAATAGTCCTTCGCCGTTCCGTTCCTCACATCATTTGCCCGATCGCCATATCTGCCTTACCACGTGCGCCGCCAGTTTCGGATGGCGCTCGCGCGTGAACAGGCCCTTGCGATTGAGGACTGTGCGCGTGTAATGCTGAGGCGTCTTGAAATCCGCGAAGTTCCAAATGTGCTCGCCCACGGTGAAGTCCTTGGAGCGAATGACATCAATGTAAGCCTTCAGCAAAGCGGCCTGATATTCCTCGGTGAAGACTTCGGGCGGGGCGGAGTGCAGGCCCGCGACTGAGTCGGCGCCGAATTCGGAGACGAGAACCGGCTTTTTGTGCGCGGAATGGATGCGGTCGAGTTCGTCGCTCAACTTCTTGGCGGCCACATCCAACTGGCCGGGGTCGAAGTACCAACCGTAGTAGCGGTTGATTGATATGACGTCCACGACATCGTATGTATGGTCTTTCGGCACGTGCATTGCGGCGAGCGTGACCGGCCTCGATGGGTCAAGCTCTTTGGCGTGCGCCTTGAGGCTTCCGAAGAAACCTGCCGCGCTCTCGGTGAACGTGTCGGGCTCGTTGGCGATGCTCCACATGATGACGCTGGGGTGATTGCCGTCGCGCTCGATCAGTTCGGTGAGCAAACCCTTGCACTTATTCAATATCTCGTCGTTGTACATCTTGTAGTCGAGGCCGACCGTCGGCATTTCGTCAATCACCAGGAATCCCATGCGGTCGGCGAGCATGAGGTATTCCTCGGCGTAGGGATAGTGAGAGGTCCGGAACGAGTTGGCGCCGAGCCATTTCATGAGCGAGAAATCCTTGACCAGCATCGCCTCGTTGAGGCCGCGGCCGAGGATCGGAAAGTCCTCATGCTTGCATGCGCCGTTGAGATAGATGGGCTCGCCGTTCAGGAGGATTTGTTTTTCCGTGACGTTAATGGCGCGTATGCCGATGTCCATGTGGTATTCGTCAACCACCGCGGCCTTCTTCAGAAGCTTGACGGCCAGATGATACAGATGCGGGCGGTCGGGATGCCAGAGTTCCGGATTCGGGACCGCCGCCTCGACTGTCGCGACGCCGCCCTGCATGGAAGCATCAGAGCGGAATGTCTTGCCCCCGCGTGACAGGACCGCTTCCACTGAGTCGGCTTTTCCTTCGGCGTGGACCTCGCAGACAATGTTCGCGCGGGTGCGTTTCACGTCGGTTCGAACTCGTATTGCGCGTATGAAATCCCTCGGCGTCGTGTATAGCTTAACGGGTCGGTGGATGCCGGCGTACGGCAGGAAGTCGAACGGCACGGGCGGGTACTGCTCCCGCATGTTCAGGAGAAGTGGAAGCATCTGGATCTCAGGCACGTACTGGGCGAAATTGGAGATGGCTTCGGAGACGAAACTTGATTCGCCCTCCTGTCCGGGCTGGGGTCCGATCTTGCCAGGCGGAATGGTCTTCGGCCCGAGCCGGTTGTCAATCTTGAGAACAAGCATGTGGGCATTGCCGGGCCTCGCGCGGCGCGTGATGTCGTATTCGAACGGCAGCGACGAGCCCTCATGCGTTCCGAGCAATTCCCCATCGAGCCAAACGGAGGCATAGTAGCCCGCCGCGCCGAACCGCAACGCCAGCCGCTGTCCCCGGAATTGCGGCGGAACATGAAATTCGGTTTGATACCATGCGGAACCCATGTAGAACATCGTGTCCTCGTACTGCTCATTCCAACTGCCGGGCACGCCTATCGGCCTGCTTGAGGGAAGTCCATGGAACCAGCGTTTATCCTCGCCTTTATCATCAACATCGAGGGAGAATTTCCACAGGCCCGACAGGTTCATCATAGTGCGGTGTGGGTTGTCCTGGGGGTAGAGCATGGCGGCCTCCTGTCTATTTCGATGGGCTTGAGCATCGGTCTCCGAGTTCGTACGATTATACACCATGTGGAACGGCGCAAGCGCGGTGAGTCCGACCTGTCGGATCGGGTCGGACGGCCCCCGCAGTTTGACAACTGTTTGCCCGGAAGATATTCTGAAAGGGAACGGTGAACCACTGTATCCTTGATTGGGGAAGAATATGGGCGAGAGGGAAACAGAGAGGCTCGGCGGAGTCGAGCGCTTCTTTGAAGAGCATTTCTTCACGGCGGAGCCGTATTATCTGCCGATCCGAGATGAGGTGGAGATATTCCGGGCGGCGTTCGCGTCGAGGCTGCCCGTGCTTCTCAAGGGACCGACCGGCTGCGGCAAGACGCGCTTCATCGAATACATGGCGTACACGCTGCAGCGGGAACGAGTCGAGCGCGGGGATGAGTCGGGCGATTCGGTTTCTCCGCTCATTACGGTTGCATGTCATGAGGACTTGAGCGCCGGCGATCTTGTCGGGCGCTATTTGCTGAAGGGCGATGAGACCGTATGGATAGACGGCCCGCTCACGCGCGCGGTCAAGATCGGGGCCATTTGTTATCTCGATGAGATCGTGGAGGCGCGCAAGGACACAACCGTGCTCATCCATCCGCTGGCCGATTATCGCAGGATTCTGCCGGTCGAGAAGAAGGGACAGATGATCCACGCGCACGAGAATTTTCTGCTCGTGATATCGTACAACCCGGGGTATCAGAGCGTGCTCAAGAACCTGAAGCACAGCACGCGCCAGAGGTTTGTCGCGATTGATTTCGACTATCCGCCGAAGGAGATAGAGTCGCGCATTGTGGCGCATGAGGGCGGCGTGGACATGCAATCCGCCGAACAGCTTGCGCTGCTCGGAGAGAAGACCCGCCACTTGCGCGAGCACGGCCTGGAGGAAGGCGTGAGCACGCGCCTTCTGATTTACGCCGCGAAACTGATGGTGTCCGGTATCGCTCCTCGCCGAGCATGCGAACTTGCGGTGGCCAAGTCTATAACGGATGACCGCGAGACGGAGCATGCGGTCACTGAAATCATTCGAAGCATTTTTGAGCGGTGATGCATAAGAAAAACGACGAACGGGCCCTCCTCGAAATCGAGAGGGCGGCTGAACGATTCAAGGAACCCACCCAAAGTCCACGCAGGTCGGTCCACCTCGGAGAGGTCAGGCGGGTCTTGCGCCTTTATTGCAGCGCGATGGCGGCCAAGGTTGTCGAGGTGAAGCGAACAAGTGAGGCGCCGCCGGAACTCGTCCGCCTGGGACATCATCTGCCGTTGACCGACGGCAAAATCATCTTCCTGCCCGAAGTGATCAACACACATCCCTCACAGGAAGGAAATTTCGAAGAGTACAAAGTGCTCGCCGCGCATCAGGCGGGCTATATCGAATTCGGGACATTCGATTTGGATATAGACATTTTGCTTGACCATCCGGCGGTTGGCGAGTACGGCTTGCGAGAGATCGGCAAGCCGCTGGAATCCCACTACGAGCTTTTCTTCCGCCTGTTCGAGGACCGACAACTCGCACGCGACATCTTTTTCGCAGTCGAAGACGGTCGCGTTGACTTCAGGTTGTGCGAAAAATATAAGGGGCTCGCGCCGGAAATCAGGAGTGTGGCGCGGGCGTCGCTCGCGAATCGGCCCGCGCCTCTATCGCTTCCGCTGCGGGAGGCGCTGGTAGAAAGCTTGGTGCGCCTTTCCCTCATGGGAGAAACGGGAGAGCTTGCCCTTGGGCTGGCCCCGGCGATTCTCACCGAAATACGTCGAATCTTTGGGCATGTCCTCAGCGAAGAATCCACCGTAAACGATTCGGCCCTCGCGACCGTGGAAATCTACTCGCTTCTTCATGCCGTGTCCAATTCGGCGGTTGAATCTGCCGGCCACGGCGCGATGACGGAGCGTGTTGCAGGCCAGCCGCCGGGCGCAATGTCTCAACCTGGCGAAAAACCCGGAATTCAAGAAGCCCAGGAGCGACCATACCGTCCATCGGTTCCCGTTCCTTATCGTGGCCAAACGATGCCCGAACTCGTTCAACTCGGTGCGGCGCTCGACATCTTGAGGGAGGCCACGACCGACTCCAAGGGCGAGGGTATCCCGCTCACGCGCGAGATGTTGGAGGAGTTGCTCCGGCGCGGCGCGAAGATAAGAATCGGGAGCATCACCGCGAAAGAGCTTGCCGACACTTCGGGCCTGTTCATTACCGACCTGCAAGGAGTGCTCCAGGAGAAGCTCAGGGAGATGACTTCCGAGGAAAGAAGGCGACTGGGGAAGACGCTGAAGAGGGTTGCGCCGGCCGGGTCGGAGACGTTAAACTCCGAGCGAGTATTCCTTTATGACGAATGGGATTACCTGATCGGAGATTACCGGGACGGTTGGTGCTGTCTGCGGGAGATGCCCCTTGAGGGCGGCTCCGTGGAAATCGTCACCCATATCAGAAAGGAGCGTTCAGCGCTCATATCGGCGGTGAGGCGGCATTTCCAGCGAATACGTCCCGAAATGCTGAAACGAGTGAAGCGGTTGAGGAGCGGCGAGGAAATCGAGATGAACGATGCCGTTGACGCGGTTATAGACCGCAAGGCAGGCATCACGCCGTCCGAGAGAATCTATCAAAAACGCGAGCGCAAGACGCGCGACGTGGCGACGGCGTTTCTGCTCGATTTGAGCGCCTCGACGGATGAGTGGATTATGGAAGAGCGGACGGCTCGCGAGAGCCGCCCGAGGTCATCCTCGCAGGCGAGACTGCTTGAATATTTCTCGAGAGGGATCGCGCCAGGCGAAGAGGAACACATCGGCACGCCTCAGGGGACGAAGCGGGTGATCGACATCGAGCAGGAGGCGCTCGTAATCATGGCCGAGGCGCTCGAGAGCCTGGGCGATGAGTATGCCATTTATGGCTTTTCCGGGTATGGCCGCGACAACATCGAATTCTTTCCCATCAAGGAGTTCTCCGAATCGTATTCCGAGCGGGTGCGGCGTCGCATCGGCGCCATCAAACCTCGCAAGAGCACCCGCATGGGGCCGGCCATCAGGCACGCGCTCGAAAAACTCGCCGGAACCGGGAGCAGGCTGAAGGCACTCATCCTGCTGAGCGATGGGTATCCGCAGGACTTCGACTACGGACCTGACCGCACCAGCCGCGAGTACGGGTTACACGACACGATGATGGCGCTCAGGGAGGCCAAACGAAGGAACGTGCATACGTTCTGCGTCACCGTTGATCAGGCGGGCAACGATTACCTGCGCGAGATGTGTGGCGGCGAGAATTATCTGGTCGTCAAGAGGCCGAGCGCGCTGCCGAGGATTCTCCCGCGCGTCTATCGCGGGCTTACCGTGTGAGGCTTGACATGGATGGCGAAGAAGTACTGCTCGCGGCCGGAGCGGTGATACGCGATAAGGAGGGCCGAATCCTCCTTGTTCGACATAAGCGCGAACGCGGCGGCTTCTGGCAGGGCAAATGGATTTGTCCCGGCGGCAGGCTTGAGATGGGTGAGACGCTCGCCGAGGGCGCGCTCAGGGAAGTGCGTGAGGAAACGCATCTCGACATCAAGCTGGGACGAATCCTTCCGCCATTCGAGAGAATCGTGCGCGATGAGGGCAGCGTGAGCCTGCACGTGGTCTATGTGGACTTCCTGGCGGACCTCATCGGGGGCAAACTCAGTCCCGATGATGACATCGCCGAGGCTGAGTGGTGGGACGGGGAGGCTCTGAAGAACCGCTGGGACGAACTGCATGCCGATACGCAACGGCTTCTCACGACCGCAGGATATTCCCGAGCGAGTTAGTTCGGGTTTGCTGTGCGATTGAGCTTCTTGCTGGCAGAGAGTGGGCCGACATTTCCCGAAGTCATTCAAGATAGCCGAGGGCTTTCAGTTGTTCTCTGATCTGTGCGGGAGCGACCTCGGTTGTATCTTCGGGGGAGATGCCTTTCTTGCCGACTTCCTCCAGGAATTCACGATATTCCTTCTTCATGCGAAGCATCTCGGGCGGCTGTGAGTCGGCCAGATTGTGAAGTTCCATCGGGTCCTTTTGCAGGTCGTAGAACTCCTCATACGACTGATTGTCAATGTATTTCAGTTTTCCGTCTCTCATGCAACCTACCGAGGGGGTACGGCCGGTTGCGTACACGAAATCATGCGGCGTTCGGCGTTCGCGTGCGACCGGCGGCAGCGGCTGTCCCCGGAATTGCTCAGGAATGCCCAAACCGAGCACGGCGAGGATGGTGGGCGCCACGTCAACGAGGCGCACGTTCTCAGAAATCCGTGTAGGCACTGAGACATGTGCACTTGCGGGAAGTTTGACAATGAGGGGGATCCTTATCTGAGACTCGTAAGGCGGCCGCATGTGCCACATTATTCGCGTCTTGCCGTCATCATGAAGTTCGCCAAAGGACTCTCCGTGGTCGCTCGTAAAGACTATGAGGGAGTTTTCGAACAATCCTTTCTCCTTGAGGTAAGAGATGAAGTCGCGGACGAACACATCCAGCATTGCGATGCGTTTGTCATAGGCGTCAAGTTTCTCGTAGTCCGGACAGGCCGCCTTGATTTCCTCCGCGCTGGGTGGGGTGAGCCCGCAGTCCTCCGTGCCCTTCTTCGGCGGTTCCACGCGCCGGTTCTCCTGGGTGAGCGGCTCGTATTCGAGCGCGTAGTCATGCACGAGGTAGGTATGGATGAACATGAAGCATTTCTTTTTTAAATTCTTATCGAGCCAGCGCTCGGCCAATTGGAACGAGTTGCAGGTATCGCCGTATCGTTCGTCGTAGAGGTAAAACCCTTTGTAGAATCCATAAAAACTTGAGACATAGCCTCCGCCGGTGAAGCCGATGCTGTAGTACCGCGCGTTCCTGAGCGTTTGGGCGAGAGTCGTGTGAGGGTTTGTGAGGATGCCTGATTCATGCACCCTGTAGAAGGTTTCGTCAATGCCGCCGGTGGCAAGGTACAGCTCGTTCGGGAACATGCTTGTCAACATCGAGAGATGCGATGGAAGGGTCCATGTGCTCTGGCTGAAGGCATTCTCGTAGAGTATTCCGACGTCTGCCAGCGAGTCGATTGCGGGGCTGATGCGCTTTGGGTAACCATAGCAACCCAGGCGATCGGGCCTCAGCGTATCGATGGATACAAGAAATACATTGGGCAGCTTCTCGAGAATCTCGCTGATCTCGGGCTTGCTCCACGCGAACTTGACGACCATGCCGTTCCAGTGTGAAAAATCCAGAGGGTTGTGGAATAGGATATCCCGGAGGAACGCCCGGTCCATTTTTGACAGCAGGGGTCTTGCATCCATGAGGAACTCGAGCGTGCCTCCCTTGAAGCGAGGGAGCTCGAGGTTGAAGTCATGCCATACGGCGGCATCATTGCGCGAAGCGTTTATGATTGCATGTTCCTCATGCAGGACGCGTTTATCCTCGTCGGTGACTTGTAACGTGACTGCGAGCGGAATGGCGCTAAACTTCGCGAGTGCCTTTGTCGATATCTCCATTACCTTGCAGCCGATTGTCAGATTGATATGGCCGGACGGTATTTCGTCTGAGCGCTTCACGCTCGGACTGATACATCCCTCCCGCGCGATGTACTTGTCAAATATGTATTGGTTGCCGGGATTTCCGTCCGGAAGTATTCGATAAAAGCTGTCGAAAACTCGCGTGTACTGATGGACCCAGAACAGCGAGACCGCCAATACGGTTGAAATGATGCACAGCGTTGGGAAGCCGGGTAAGGCATGCTGGAGCGTCTCGGGTGTGCGGCCCGCTCTTTTTCTCGCATTTACTGCGACAATGATCTTGAACAATACAAGCAGTCCCACCACAAAGGCCAGATACTGCAGGAACAGTGGTTTGGGCCACATCTCATATGTAGCCTTCCTCTGCAACGGATACAGCAAGACCAGGAGGAGAGGGAGATTGGCGATAGAGGTTTCGCGGTGGGCGGTGGTGTCGTAGTTTCGCGCCATCAGCCGAATGAGACGTGCATCAAGATGCCGAAACACAAGGAATAGCAGCACCCCCACGAGGGATATCAGCAGCAGTCGAACATTCCAAAAGGTGTCGCCTCCCGCCTCAAACTTATAAATATGAAAGGCGACTCCGAGGGCAATCCCGCAACTGAGGATGATGAGTGCCTCTTTCAGGTGTCTCGTAATGCGTGCGGCCAACAGTTGCATCTGAAAATGGTGCTCCATCGAATTTCGGGTATAATATCATAGTGCATCAGGCAGTGCAACCGGCTTGGAAGTTTGGGATATACTTCGGCTCTTCTCAGTGAGCCGAGAATGCGGATGAGCGGGCGCACCCGCCCAATTCTTGCCATTCTGAGGGCCACATCTTGAGAAGTTTCCCGAAATTCGTGGACACGGGCACACTTTTCGTTTATAGTTGAAGGAGAGCTGATAACAGATTCGGCGACATGCCAGAGCGCTTATCGAATGGGGCTGTCGGCTTTACGCCGCGGCAAGGACACGCGCCTGGCTTTTCGTGTCATCTCAACCAAATCAAACAAAGGAGAGTATGATGGCACAGGCGAAAAACGGCGACAAGGTGAAAGTGCACTATACCGGCAAGCTGGATGACGGAACGGTGTTCGACAGCTCCGTCGACCGCGAACCGCTTGAATTCACGATTGGCGGCGGACAAGTGATCTCGGGCTTCGAGGAGGCTATTGTCGGAATGGAAACGGGTGAAACCAAGACTGCAAATATTCCCGCCGAGAAAGCGTACGGGCCTCATCACAACGAGATGGTCGTGCCGGTAAACAGGCAGGAGTTTCCGGACCATATCCAGCCGGAGATTGGGCAACAACTCCAGATGAGGCGGTCAGACGGCCGCTCGATCATCGTGACTGTTACCGAGGTATCGGAGACAACTGTGACCCTCGACGCCAATCACCCGCTGGCGGGCAGAAACTTGACTTTCGATATCGAGCTTGTGGAGGTGGGCTGATTCGCGCTGAGCTCGTGATTGCCCGATAGATTGAGGACACCATGTCCCGCGCCGCGCGGGACGTGCCCAATTTACGGAGGGAACAACTACTTGACGAGCAGGCCGAGGCCCTCGCGCGCCTGCTCAAGACCCGGGTCAAGCGCCAGCGCTTTCTCCCATTCTTTTTGTGCCTCTGCGATGCGTCCGTCCAGGTAGAGGAGCGCGGCCAGGTTATTGTGCGCGGCGGCATAATCGGGCGCAATCTCTATTGCCCTCCGATACATTCGCTCGGCATCTTCATATCTTTCCATCTCGGAGTAAATCACGCCCAGATTGTAGCTGACCTGTGGAAAATCGGGGCGAAGACGAAACGCGACCTCGGTGTGGGTCAAAGCTTCGTTGATATCACCCGCCCGAAAATACGCGTTTCCGAGATTGTATTGCACGCGGAAATTGTCGGGCGCGCACGACGCGGTAACTCGATACAGCGTCAGTTCGTCCTTCCAGTCGAGGTTTCGCGCGAGTGTTCGGAAGGAGAATACGAAGAGAATCGCCGTGAATGCCGAGCCAGAGGCTATCCGGGCGGCACGACGCTCGCACTTGGCCAGCAAAGACCCGCCCGCCAGGCCCACAAGCGCGCAAAAACCGACCGACGGCAGATAGAGGAATCTCTCCGCTTTCAGGACCGATATGGGTACGATCTGCATCACCGGCAATAGACAGACGAGCATCCACGCCAGAAAGAACCCGCTCATCCTTTTCTTGATGACGAGCGCGCCAGCGATGCCGCAAATGACAAGGACCGCCATGATGCTTGCCAGTGCGGACGCCCCGAGCTCGCTCCGCGGCTTCACGACGTAATCGGCGCACAGTTCAAGGGGAAATAGAAGCAGCCTCATGTAGTCCGTCGCCACAGTCGGCATCGTCAATACGATTTCCTTCAAGCTCAATGTGTCCGTCAACTCCGGCGTGATATGCAAGATTCCGAACCGGAGGCCCATGTAGAGCCCAAGCACCAGCCAATAGCCGGCATGCAGCAAGACTCTGCGTCGCTCGGTTCGCCGGGGTAACGCGACAATCTCACCGATAAGGAAGAGCAATGGCAATACCGCCGCCGCTTCCTTTGCCAGCAGCGCGAGCGCAAAGAAGAGGATTGACACTGGCGTATTTACTGACGGAGATTGCCGATCCCGCTCACGGAGAAAGAAATGGAACGACGCGAGCACGCACGCGGTCGCGATCACATCGGTCCGTCCCGAGATGAATGCGACCGATTCCGCGTGCACGGGATGAACCGCGAACCAGGCGCCCGCCAGGAGCGATGCTGTCGGAGAAGATGTCAGCCTTGCAGCGACCAGGCAGACAAGGACCGCCGCGAGCGCATGCCAGAGCACGTTGACGAGATGAAAGCCGAACGGGTTCGGTCCCCACAGCGCGTAATCGGCGGCATAGGACAGCAGTATCAGCGGGCGATAGTATCCTCGCGCGCTCGGCTGATCGGATTGCGACCAGAAATGGCCTGAGAAGAATCGGACAGGGTCCGAGAAATCGTGAACGGCGGGGTTGTGGACGATCAACTCGTTGTCGTCCCAGACGAAATCATTACCGAGCGAATTGAGGAAGACAAGCGCCGCCAGAAGCGCGACCGCTAACGGCATCCAAGCATGACGCGTTTTCGCCGAAAGCGTCATCAAGCGCCTCCACCGACGGGATCACTCGGCGCATCCACGCAGCTTTTTCTGCCACGTCCAAGCCGTCCTGAGAATTTCTTCCAGGGACGAGTGCTTCGGAGTCCATCCAAGCTCGGACCTGATCTTTTCTGCGCTGGCAACCAGTTCCGGCGGGTCGCCGGGCCTGCGAGGGCCTTCGATGCGCGGTATCGGGCGCCCGGTCACCCGCTCCGCCGTCTCCACGACTTGCTTGACTGAATAGCCCTTGCCCGTCCCGAGATTGTAGACATTGCTTCGGCCGCCCCCGAGCAGATATTCCAGACACCGGATATGCGCATCGGCCAGGTCACAAACGTGGACGAAATCGCGGACGCAGGCGCCGTCCGGCGTATCGTAATCGGTCCCGTAAATCTCCAGATGGGGCACGTGGCCAAGCGCGGCGTCAAGGGCGAGCGGTATCAGATGGGTTTCCGGATCGTGGATTTCCCCGATCTCTCCCTCAAGGTCGTCGCCCGCGGCGTTGAAATAGCGCAGGCTGACCGAGCGAATTCCATGAAGCCGCTCGTGGCTTCGGAGGATATCCTCAAACAGGGACTTGGTCTGCCCGTACGGGTTTATCGGGAGCTGAGGCTCATCCTCAACAATCGGGACTGCCCTAGGGTTGCCGTACACTGCCGCGGTCGATGAGAAGATTATCATCCCGATGTTCCGTTCCACCATCGCGGCAAGCAGATTCAGGCCCGAGAGAACATTGTTCTCGAAATACTTCATCGGCTCGTGAACCGATTCGCCCACGTAGCAGGATGCCGCAAAATGGATCACCGCGTCAATGGAATGCCGTGAAAGCGCCTCGCGAAGCCGCTTCAGGTCTCGCAGGTCCACCTCGACAAACTCCCCGTTGCGCACCGATTCGCGGTGGCCCGTGGAGAGGTTGTCAAGAGTGACCGTGCGATATCCCCGCCGGGCAAGCTCCTTGACCGTGTGGCTTCCTATATAGCCGGCCCCGCCGGTAACGAGAATATTCCTTGAACTCATCGAGAGCAAATTCCCTTGCTTGAAGTCCGGGAAGCGGATATCCTCAGAGCTTGACCACCTTGGCGTCGTTGATGTGCTTTATCTTCTTCACCTGCTCGATCAAGTCGGCGCTAAGCTCCGAGTCGAGGTTCAAAATGGTGGCGGCTGCGCCGCCCCTGCGCGTCCTGCCAAGCGTCATGGCGCCGATATTGATGTTGTTGTTTGCCATGAGGGTGCCGAGGTTGCCGATGATGCCCGGCTTATCCTCGTTCAGACAAATCAGGACCACTCCGTCGGGCCAGGCGTCAACGTGGAAATCGTTCAGCCGGACAATCCGCTTCGTCGTGCGGCTGAACAGGGTTCCCGCGACCGAACATTCTTCCTTGTCGGTGATGACGCGTACGGTTATCAGATTCGCGTAATCCCGAAGCATCTGCCCCTTTCGTTCGGTCACCGCGATCTTGCGGTCCGCCATCAAGAGGGGCGCATTCACATAGTTCACGTTTTCATGCAGGAAGACCTCGAGGAACCCCTTGATGGCGGCGGTGCGGACCGGCCTGAGGTCGTATTGTTCAATATCACCGAAAACCTCGACGACCATCTCGCGCACGTTGCCCGACGGATATTGCGCCTGGAATCGGCCCAGCTTCTCGGCGAGTTCCAGGTAAGGCTTCAGTTGTCTGTACGTTTCCGGATCAATCGGCGGCACATTGACCGCAGAGGGAACCGGCTCTCCGCGAAGCGCGCGCACCACCTGCTCGGCGACCTCGCGCGCCACGTTGACCTGAGCCTCTTCGGTCGATGCGCCCAGATGCGGCGTCATGATCACGGAGTCCATATTGAGGAGCGGGCTGTCGCTCGGGGGTTCGTGCTCGAACACGTCGAGCGCGGCCCCAGCCACTTTGCCCGACTTGAGCGCTTCAACCAGGTCCGCCTCGTTGATGATTCCTCCTCGCGCGCAGTTAACGATCCGGACGTCTTCTTTCATCTCCGCAAACTGGCGTGCTGAGATCATGTTTCTCGTCTGGTCGTTGAGCGGAACGTGCAGCGTGATGAAATCGGAATTCCGGATCAGCGTGTCGAGGTCAACCGGCTCAACGTTGATCGCGCGCGCGCGTTCCGGCAGAAGGATAGGGTCGTAGCCGAGCAGCTTCATGCCAAGCGCGTGCGCGCGCCTTGCCACCTCGCTGCCGATCCTGCCGAGCCCGATGATGCCGAGCGTCTTTCCGTAGACCTCGGTGCCGGTGAAGCGCTTGCGCTCCCACTTGCCGCCCCTCACCGAGACGCACGCCTGCGGTATGTTTCGCGCCAACGCAAGCATCATCGAGATCGCATGCTCCGCCGTAGATATCGTGTTGCCGCCGGGTGCGTTCAGGACCATGATGCCGCGCTTTGTGGCTGCGGCCACGTCAATGTTGTCGAGTCCCACGCCGGCGCGGCCGATGACCTTGAGCCTCGCGCCTGCCTCGATAACCCTTTCGGTCACCTTGGATTGACTGCGCACGATGAGCGCGTCATAGTTCGGAATAGCCTCAAGCAGTTGCTCGGGCGTGAGCTTCGAATGAACATCCACCTCGAAATCGTTCTCTCGTATAACGGCGACCCCCTGCTCGGCGAGAGAATCGCTGGCCAGAATCCTCATTGCTTCCTGTTTCTTCCGTTGTCTTGCGATCATATTACGCAAATGCCTTTTCTGCCGCCGCGACTGCGGCGCCCGGTTCACACCTGTGGCCGAATCGGCCCAGAACCATCTCAAGCGCCGAAACGGCGGCTATCACGTCTGACTCCTCGCAATAGCCAAGGTGCGCGATCCGGATGATCTTCCCCTTTAGCTTGTCTTGTCCTCCAGCCACGGTTATCCCGAAATCCTCCGACAATTTCTTACGGACGTCATCGGCGTTGATACCGGAGGGCATCACGGCCGCCGTGGCTACGTTCGACGGGGCCTTCGAGAGAAGCCCAAGCCCGAGCGCAGACACCGCCGCGCGGGTGGCGCCTGCCAGTCGAGCATGCCGCTTGATGACGTTTTCCAGCCCCTCGCCCCGTATCAGAGCAATCGCCTCCTTAAGGCCGTAAATCAGCGAAACGGCGGAGGTGAATGGAGTGTCGGTTTTGGCCAGACTCGACAGCGCTTTCTCAAACGAGAAATAGAATCTCGGCCCCTTCGATTGCTTCATAACCTCGCGCGCCTTCTGGCTGACGCTCGCAAACGCGAGGCCGGGCGGAAGCATTAGCCCCTTCTGCGAGCCGGCAACGGCGATATCCACCGCCCATTCGTCGGTCTTCAGGTCGTCGGCGCACAGGCCGCTGATTGCGTCAACGATAAGCAGTGCCTTGTGCTTTGCGACAATCCGTCCAATAGCCTCGATGTCGTTTCTTACACAAGTGCTTGTTTCACAAAGAGTTGCGAATACGACACGGGTGTCGGGAGCCTTATTCAAAGCCTTCTCTATCTCGGCAGGAGCGACGGCCTGGCCCCATTCCACATCGAGCGGAACCGCCTGAATCCCATAGGCTTCGCATATCTCGCCCCATCGCTCGCCGAACTTGCCGCCCCTGACCACAAGGGCGCGGTCGCCCGGCGAAAGCGTATTCACCACAGCGGCTTCCATCGCACCGGTACCGGAGGCAGAGAGCGTGACCACGGGGTTCCGGGTCTGGAAGACATATTGAAGCCCCTCGTTCATTTCCTTCAGGATCGCCTTGAATTCGGCAGTCCTGTGATGAATGACCGGCTTGGCCATTGCCAGAAGCACCTGAGGCGGGAGCGAAGTCGGCCCGGGAGACATCAACAGCTTCTTCTTCATACACATTCCCTTCTTGAGATAACACGACACCCCATTATACAGCAAATAATTCAGAATAAGCTACCAGAAAGGCCGCGTGGTGTCAAGCGCGGGAAGAATCCGATGATTGACGAAGATTCGGCAAACCGCTATAATAAAAATGATAATCCGCGTTCTTGCCTCGCCTCGCCCGTGAAGTGAATACTTAACTGCACATGTTAGAAGACCTGCGAACGCTTACGCCATACGTCCGGCGCTACCTGTTGGCTTATGTTGTGGGATGCGTGTGCCTTGTGGTCTCCAATGGGCTTTCCCTTGTGATCCCGTGGCTCACCAAGGAGACCATCGAGCACCTGCAGCATGTCAGCAAAGCCCAGGAACTCGGCAGGCTGCACCTTTATGCGTTCCTCATACTCGCCGTGGCCACCGCCCAGATGGTGATACGCGTCGGCTCGAGATGGTACCTGCTCGGGAACAGCCGAAAGGTGGCCCGTGACCTGCGCGACGACCTGTTCGCGCACTTGCAGATACTCTCGCCCTCATACTACGTGCGCATGCCGACCGGCGACCTCATGTCACGGCTGGTCAATGACATGCAATACGTCCAGAGCCTCGTCGGGCCGGTCATTCTATATCTCATAAACACCTTCATCCTGTATCTGGGCGCTATCCCGATCATGCTCTATATGAGTGCCGAACTGACCCTGCTCGCCATCATCCCCTACCCTCTTTTCCTGATCGTCTTCAAGAAATTCGCCTCGATACTCTTCACCCGCTCGCGTGACGTACAGGAGAAGCTTGCCAGCCTGAGCGACCGCGCGCAGGAGACGATATCGGGCATCCAGATCGTGAAGGCATACGTCCAGGAAGAGAGCGAGGCGAATCAGTTCCGCAGGTTGAGCCAGGAGTATTTCGATAGCAACATCGGGCTTATACGAATCCATGCGCTCCTCACTCCCATGATCGCATTCGTGAGTTCGGTGGGCATGCTCGTCGTCATATGGATAGGTGGCAGGAAGACCATCGGAGGGCAGATATCGCTCGGCGAGTTTGTCGCGTTCAGCGGATATCTTGGAATCCTGGCCATGCCGACCGCGTTCCTGGGCATGATCATCAGCGCGTCCCAGCGCGGACTGTCGGCGCTCCGGCGCGTGAACGAGGTGCTTGCCGAGCAGCCTTCCATCAAGGATGACGAAAGAACGCAGCCCTTCTCCATACAGACCGGCGACATCGAATTGCGGAACCTTTCGTTTTCTTACCCCGTCTCCGACAACGGGCTGAACAACCGATTCGCGCTTAAGGACATAAACCTGAGGATACCGGCAGGGACCACCCTTGCGATTGTCGGCCATACCGGCTCGGGCAAGTCAACGCTCATCAATCTCATCACGAGACTGCTCGAGGTCCAGCCCGGAGTCATTTTCATTGATGGAAGAGATATAACCAGCATCCCCCTTGAAGAGTTAAGGAAGCAAATCGGATTGGTGCCGCAGGAGAGCTTCCTGTTCTCGATCACGCTCAGGGAAAACATCGCGTTCGCCAGCCATGACGGCGAGACGATGGACGTAGAGCGAGCCGCTCGCATGGCCGGGCTGCTCCCCGATGTCGAGAGTTTCCCGAAAGGGTTCGACACCCTCATCGGAGAACGCGGCATCAACCTCTCGGGCGGTCAGCGCCAGAGGACGGCCCTCGCTCGCGCGCTCCGCAGCAACCCGAAAATATTGATCCTGGACGACGCCTTCTCCAGCGTCGACACGCACACGGAAGAACTGATACTCAGAAACCTGAGGGACTTCTTCCGCCAGAGGACCACCATCATGATTTCGCACCGGGTCTCGACGGTCAAGGACGCCGACAAGATCGTGGTCATGGAAGAGGGCCGCATCGTCGAGGAAGGCACCCACGACGAGTTGGTCGCGCGAGGCGGCACCTACGCCGACCTCTACGAAAAACAACTCCTGATGGAAGAACTGGAAGAAATGTGAGATGAATCCTTTAACCCGAAACTCGGAACCCGAAACCCAAAACCAGTAAGATGCACGGACACGGAATCGGAACATACCACGAGGAAGAGGCGCTCGGAAAAGCGTACGACGCGCGCCTGATCAAGCGGCTGTGGCAGTACGTGAAGCCTCACAGGCGCAGGATACTCATCTCGCTCCTCCTCATGCTCGCGGTATCGGGATTCCAGCTTCTCAGGCCGTACCTGGTCAAGCTCGCAATTGACCGCCACATCGTCACCGGCCAGGAAGAAGGGCTTACCCTGCTGGCGCTGGTGTTCCTGCTCGCGATAGCCGGCGAGTTCGTCTCGCGCTACGGCGAATCGGTCGTCACCGAGAAGACCGGCCAGGTCGTCATCTTCGACCTGAGGATGAAGATATTCGAGCATATACTGAAATTGCCCTCGAGGTTCTTCGACAGGACTCCCGTCGGCCGGCTGATGACTCGAGTGACGACCGATGTCGAGGCGCTGGACGACATGTTCGCCTATGGGGTCGTGACCATCCTCGGCGACATGTTCAAGCTCGTCGCCATCGTGGTCATCCTCTTCATCGTGGACTTCAAACTTTCGCTCGTCACCTTCACCATTGTCCCGTTCCTGCTTGCATCAACCATGTATTTCCGGGTCAAGGCGCGCGACGCCTTCCGCTCCATCAGGGTCCTGCTCGCCAGGCTCAACTCGATGCTTCACGAAAATATAAGCGGCATGGGCATCGTGCAGATGTTCCTGCGCGAAGAGACGAATCGCCGCCAGTTCCGGTCGGTCAACACCGACCTGCTGAACGCCCAACTGAAATCGGTCTTCTACGAATCGGGCCTGTCGGCGCTTGTCGAGTTCATAGGCTCGCTCGGACTCGCGCTCATACTGTGGTACGGCGGCGGCCAGATTGTGCGCGAAACGCTCACCTTCGGCTCGCTCGTGCTCTTCATCGATCTCGTCGGGCGCTTCTTCGAGCCGATATTCAGCCTGAGCCAGCAATACACGGTCATGCAATCCGCGATGGCGGCCTCTGAGCGCATCTTCAAGCTGCTCGACACGTCCGACACCATCCTGAATCCGTCTGAGCCTGTGCCGCTCGATAGAGTCAAAGGCGAGATCGAGTTCCGCGACGTCTGGTTCGGCTACAAACCCGAGGAACCCGTGATACGCGGGGTCTCGTTCCGGATAAGGCCGGGTGAAAAGCTCGCGGTCGTCGGCGCAACCGGCGCGGGCAAGACCACTCTCATCAAGCTGCTCACACGACTCTACGATATCGACAGAGGCAGCATCCTCATTGATGGCGTGGATATCCGCAAGTTCGACAAGCACGAACTCCGCCGCAGGATCGGCACTGTGCTGCAGGACGTGTTCCTGTTCTCCGGCGACATCGAATACAACATCAGGGTCGGCAGCGAATCCATCTCGCCCCAGGAGGTTCGCGACGCCGCGCGACGCGCCAACGTCGAGGCGTTCATCGACCGGTTCCCCCATCGCTACAATGAGCCCGTCAGGGAACGCGGCAAAAACCTCTCGAGCGGCGAGAAACAGCTCATCTCGTTTGCGCGCGCGCTCACCTTCGAGCCGAGGATACTCGTGCTCGACGAGGCCACCTCCAACGTGGACACCTACACCGAGCGGCTCATCCAGCAGGCCGTCCGCCAGCTCATGGAAGGCCGCACCTCCATCGTCATCGCCCACCGCCTCTCCACGATCAAGGGAGTGGACCGCATCCTTGTGATGCACAAAGGCCAGGTCGTCGAGGAAGGAACTCACCAGGAACTGCTCGACCGCAAAGGCATCTACTACCGCCTCTACCTGCTCCAATACAAAGGCCAGGAACTCCCCGCCAAAACCCGCCCGATGGAGAAATGATACCGTGCGGCTGTGCCGCGCTGTGACTCTCTATGACTGTGGTTAAACAGCCCGTTTTCCCTTGAAATCCTCCCGCAAATGGTGTACTATCTCACCATCCGCCGGTTGTCCGCTGAGGACTTTGAGGGAAGACGGTGAAACTCCGTCGCGGACCCGCCGCTGTAACCGGGGGACGGCAGCCGCACTCGGCCACTATCGCGTGATGGGAAGGCGCGGCCAAGCCGGATGATCCCGGAGCCAGAAGACCTGCCGGCGGATACACAGCGCTTCGACCCTCGGGCTTGGGGTCAATCGCGCATACGGGATGGAAAACGGCATCCCCAAACCCTTCGGGGTTTCGGGGATGTTTTGTTTTTGGAGATGGTGATATGGCCCGCATAATCCTGATTACCGGCGGCAGCCGAAGCGGAAAGAGCGCATACGCGCAAAAGCTCGCCGAGAACCTGCCCGGAAGACGCGCGTTTGTGGCCACCTCGCCCGCGACCGACGCCGAGATGCGCGAGCGCATACGCAAACACCGGCAGTCGCGTGCAAAACCGGGCTGGCGCACGATCGAACAGCAGACCGATCTCCTGGACGCGTTGAAACAGGCCGAAGGGTTTGAGGTGATCCTCGTTGACTGCCTGACGCTGTGGGTCAACAACCTCATGTACCAGGCCGAGCAGAACCGCAAGAAAATCACCGAAGGCGCCATCTCCCGCAAATGCCGCGAGATCATCCACGCCTGCTCGCAACGTTCCGGCCACGTCCTGTTCGTCACCAACGAGGTCGGCATGGGCGTCGTGCCTGATAACGCGCTCGCCCGCCGGTTCCGCGACCTCGCCGGCAGATGCAACCAGACCATGGCCGCAGCGGCGGAGGAAGTCACGCTCATGACATGCGGACTGCCGCTACACCTGAAGAAAGGAAATCGCTCATGAGACTCATCGAGGAAACGATCGCGAAGATTATCCCGCAAGACCAAACCGCCCGCGCGAAAGCGAAGAGCCGGCTCGATCAACTCACGATGCCGCATTGGGCGCTCGGCAAACTGATGGACCTGGCGCTCGACCTCGCAGGCATGACCGGCTCGCTCAGCCCCGCCGTCGAGCGGCGCGCCGTCGTCACGATGGCTGCCGACCACGGCGTCGCCGCAGAGAGCGTGAGCAAGTATCCGCGCGAGGTCACGGCGCAGATGGTCTACAACTTCGTCAATGGCGGCGCCGGAATCAACGCGCTCGCGAGGGCGGCGGGCGCGCGGGTGGTCGTGGTGGATATGGGTGTCGCGGCAGACCTTGCGCCGCTTGCGCGCGAGGGAAAAATCGTCTCCAAGCGTGTCGCCGCCGGAACGGGGAACATGGCGGCCGGTCCCGCGATGACGCGCGAGGAGGCCGTTCGCTCGGTCGAGGCGGGCATCGAGGTGGCCCGCGAACTCGCCGGATTTGACGTGCTCGGAACGGGCGACATGGGCATCGGCAACACCACCGCCGCGAGCGCCGTCGTCGCCGCGATGACCGGCCTGCCCGCCGCCGAGGTCACCGGCCGCGGAACCGGCATTGACGAAGCTCAGCTAAAACACAAAGTTCAGGTGATCGAACGTGCGCTCGCACTCAACCAGCCCGACTCGTCGGACGGCCTCGATGTTCTTTCGAAAGTCGGCGGATTCGAGATCGGCGGCATCGCGGGCCTCATCCTCGGCGCCGCCGCAATGCGAAGACCGGTTCTGCTCGACGGCTTCCCCGCGAGCGCCGGCGCGTTGATCGCGCAGAGTCTCGCGCCGTTGAGCGCGGATTACATGATCGCGTCGCACCTGAGCGTCGAGAAGGGCCACGTCGCCATTCATTCGCGGCTCGGCAAGACTCCGCTGCTCGACCTGAACCTCCGGCTCGGCGAGGGCACTGGCGCGGCGCTCGCGATGAACCTGGTGGATGCCGCGGTTCGCATCCTGACCGAAGTCGCCACGTTCGACGAGGCTTCGGTCTCGAAGGCGGACACGTGAAACCTTTTCTGGCGGCCTTGCGGTTTCTCACAGTTCTGCGTCTGCCCGCGGTCAAGGATGATAAACGCGACCTCGCGCGCAGTTCGCTGTATTTCCCGCTTGTTGGACTCCTGATCGGAGTTGCCGCCGGAGCGCTTGATTATTATCTCGTGGCCATGATTCTTCCGCCGCTGCCGGCGAGCGGAATCATGGTGATTGCATTGATCGCCGTTTCCGGCGGCCTGCACATGGATGGACTTGCCGATACCGCCGACGGACTCCTGAGTTCGCGACCGCGCGAGCGCGCCCTCGAGATCATGCGAGACAGCCGGACCGGCCCCATGGGAGTCGTCGCCGTCGTCTGCGTCATCGTCCTGAAGTTCGCATCGCTTGCGTCGGCGCCGTCGGGCCCGCGATGGGCTGTGGTTCTCCTGATGCCGGTTGCCGGTCGGTGCGCGCTCACCATGCTGATGGCGCTCCAGCCATACGCGAGAACACAGGGCCTCGCGTCCGCATTCCAAACCCGAAAGCCGGCCGCCGCAGTCGTATGGGCCGCCTCGGCGCTGCTGATAATCGGGTGGATATCGGGAGGCCGGACAGGTCTTGTCGCCGCATCGGTCGCATTGATCGGCACGCT